>NC_015291.1:150000-402500 GCF_000253155.1 Streptococcus oralis Uo5 | reverse complement strand
AAACATTGCAAGAAACATAAACCATTTTTTCTGGAACATAGGTCAGTATGGTATCCAGTAGCTTACCATCTAACCCTGTACGAGGAGGATCGACTATCAGGGCATTTGCTCGGTAGCCTTCTTGATACCAGCGTGGAATAATTTCTTCAGCTGTTCCCGCTTCGTAATGGGTATTGTCAAACCCCATTTTTTTAGCATTTCGCTTGGCATCTTCTATGGCTTCTGGGATAATGTCCATCCCTCTGAGACTCTTGACCTTAGTTGCGAAGGCAAATCCGATCGTCCCAACACCACAATAGGCATCAATCAGATGGTCTTCTTTACTGACATCCAGGGCCTTAACTGCTTCACTATAGAGAATTTCTGTCTGCTCAGGATTAAGCTGATAAAAAGCTCGGGGCGAGAGAGAAAACTCATAGTCGAGTACTCCTTCTTGAATACTCTCTTGGCCCCAGATGATTTCTGTCTTTTCACCATAGATTTCACTTGTTTTTGCTATATTTGTATTGACAGCAACCGTGACAACTTCTGGAAAATCATTGACTAGGTCTTTAACTAGTTGATTCAAATTAAGCTGGCGATTCGTGACAACAATAATCTGAACTTGCCCCGTTTTTCTTGCTCGACGTACCATGATGGTGCGAACACCGAGCGTTTTTCTCTCATCTGTAATTGGAATTTGGTGGTAAGTAAGAAGTTCAGCAAGGCGATTCGCAATCACTTGGGTTTCCTTATCTTGCACCAAACAGTCTTTCAGCTCTACGAGATAATGAGAGTTTTGAGCATACAATCCTACCTTAACCTGATTGTTGAATTTTCGAGTCTGAAATTGCAACTTAGCACGGTAGTACTTTGGTTCCTGCATTCCGATAGTTGGACGAATTTCATAGTTTTCATATCCTGTAGGAGCAAATTTTTTCAAGGCTTGGTGGAGCAAATCCGTTTTGAACTCTAACTGTTTATCATAGTGAAGGTGCATGATTTGACAACCACCACATTCATTATAAATCGTGCAAGCTGGCACGACCCGAAATTTAGACTTCTTATTAACCTTTAGCAATTTGGCTTCAACAAAGTTACGTTTAATAGAAGTAATCTGACAATAGATATCTTCTCCTTTGAGGGCGCCAGGTACAAAAACGAGGGTTTTCTGGTAGAAACCGATTCCCTCACCATTGATGCCCATACGCTTGATTTTTAAAGGTATTTTTTGTTTGACTTTCAGATTCATACCCCTATCTTATCACATTTTAGGGTATAATAGAACTATGAAAATCACAAAACTTGAAAAGAAAAAACGACTCTACCTGATGGAACTTGATGATCAGCAAACCTCTTATATCACGGAGGATACCATTGTCCGTTTTATGTTGTCTAAAGATAAGGTGGTTAGCAAGGAAGAATTAATCGAGATACAGGGCTTTGCTCAGTTTTCTTATGGTAAAAACCTCGCCCTCTACCATCTATCATTTAAAGCTCGAACCGAAAAGGAAGTTCGTGAGTATCTGAAAAAGTATGATCTTGATGAAAAAATCACAAGTCAAGTTATCGCCAATCTTAAAGAAGATAACTGGATTAATGATCGTCAGTATGCCTATTCTATCATCAATGCAAATCAACTTTCTGGAGATAAGGGACCCTATGTGCTAGCTCAAAAACTATCTCAAAAAGGGATTGCCAAAGCAACTATTGAAGATGTTTTAAAGGATTTTGATTTTTCAGAGGTTGCTCAACGTGTAGCGGAGAAACTTCTTAAAAAATACAATGGAAAGCTTCCTGCTCGTGCCTTGCAGGATAAGATTATTCAAAACTTGACTAACAAGGGATTCTCCTATGCTGATGCTAAAAATGCCTTTGATGACTTGGACAGTCAAGTCGACCAAGAAACGACTCAAGAACTCATTTTTAAAGAGCTAGACAAACAATATGCTAAGTATGCTCGAAAGTATGAAGGATACGAACTAAAGCAACGTTTAACTCAAGTATTAGCTAGAAAAGGCTATGATTTTTCGGATATAGCCAGCGCTCTCAGAGAATATCTTTAATATTTTCGTGTAAAATTCAAAAAAATTAGACCGATTTATGATATAATAGTAGACGATAAACTTATAAATTGTAGAAAGTTGGTTAGTTATGAAACTTCCAAAAGAAGGCGACTTTATTACAATTCAAAGTTATAAGCATGATGGGAGTCTCCACCGTACTTGGCGGGACACCATGGTACTAAAAACAACAGAGAACGCTATTATCGGCGTCAACGACCACACACTTGTTACCGAAAGTGACGGTCGTCGTTGGGTGACTCGAGAACCGGCTATTGTTTACTTTCACAAAAAATATTGGTTTAATATCATTGCCATGATTCGTGATAATGGGATTTCCTACTATTGCAATATGGCAAGTCCTTACTATCTCGATGAAGAAGCCCTGAAATACATTGATTATGATTTGGATGTCAAGGTCTTCACTGATGGTGAAAAGCGTCTCTTGGACGTTGAAGAGTATGAGCGCCATAAACGCAAAATGAAATATTCTGATGATTTAGACTATATTTTGAAAGAGCATGTTAAAATCCTTGTTGATTGGATCAACAATGGACGCGGTCCTTTCTCAGAGGCCTATGTCAACATTTGGTACAAACGCTACATAGAACTAAAGAATCGGTAAAGTTGTCAAACTGGGGTGAGAGCCCTGGTTTTTTTATTTTAAAAACCCAGCTTTACAGCTGGGTTAATTGCTATATATCTAATTTAGTGACAGTAAACTTGATATGGGAATAATCTTTTTCAACATCCTTATCTAACAGGAAAGCCGTGGCATCCTTCTTAACCTGAACAAGATCAATGTTCTGGGCTTGAGCTGCATAGACGCATCCACAATAGCATTGACGATAGATATCATACTCCTCACACATCTCCACTGAACGTTTGTAGCCTTGATTTTTCTTGAAATCACTTGGAAGATAGTGGGTTGTGTAAATCTTTTGCACATCAATTCCGATGCTGTTGATGGTTTGAGAATTCTTATGGGGACTGATGGTCAAAGCTGAACCAAAGTAGTCAAAGCCCAAGTCCATAGCTACCTGTGCTGTTTTATCCAGACGGTAGTCAAAACAAACCTTGCAACGGTCACCACCTTCAGGTTCTTCTTCCAGTCCTCTGACTAACTTCCGGTATTCATTGGGTTCATAGGGAGCTTCTAGGTACTGGACTGTATTGCCTGTTCGCTCATTGAAATCACTGACAAATTTCTTGGTGACGTAAGCCCGCTTGTGGTATTCTGCCTTAGGATGAATATTGGAATTGGCAAAATAGATAGTCACATCAGCGTATTTTGTCAGGTATTCTAGGGTGTAGGTACTACAAGGAGCACAGCAAACATGCATGAGAATAGTTGGACGTTGCTCATTTTTCTCCCAAACCTGAACCATTTTCTGCATGACACGGTCATAATTAATCTTCTGATTGAGATTCATCTTGCTCAGAATTTCTTCTACATCAATCATGTTCTTCTCCTTCTTCTAGTCTTATTTTATCATATAAGTTAGGAGAGCTCAAATCTATTTAGAATAGAAAACCTTAAAAGGAGGGAATGTTCTTCCCTCCTTTTGTGTTTTTTATAAGTTGCTTTCTACAGAAAGCTTACATCATACCGCCCATCATGCTTGGATCCATTGCTGGAGCTGGGGCTGCTGGTTCCGGTTTATTGGCTACGACTGCTTCTGTTGTCAAAATCAAGCTAGCTACAGAGGCTGCATTTTGAAGGGCAGAACGGCTCACTTTAACTGGGTCAATGATTCCCTCTTCAATCATGTTGACCCATTCGCCAGTTGCTGCGTTGAAGCCTGTGCCAAGCTCAGCATTCTTCAAACGGTCAATAACAATAGATCCTTCGAATCCTGCATTGTGAGCGATTTGACGAACAGGCTCTTCCAAGGCACGAAGAACAATATTACGTCCTGTTGCTTCATCTCCTGTCAATTCCAAGGCGGCAACAGCTGGAATCACGTTGGCAAGAGCAGTTCCACCACCAGCAACGATTCCTTCTTCAACGGCTGCACGAGTAGCGTTGAGGGCATCTTCGATTCGAAGTTTCATTTCCTTCAACTCAGTTTCAGTTGCAGCACCGACCTTGATAACTGCGACACCACCTGACAATTTAGCCAAGCGTTCTTGGAGTTTTTCACGGTCGAATTCAGAAGTTGTGGTTTCGATTTGAGACTTGATAACCGCAACACGGTGAGAAATAGCTTCAGGATTTCCAGCACCTTCTACGATAACAGTGCTGTCTTTGTCCACAGTTACTCTCGCTGCTTGACCAAGCGCCTCAATAGTAGCATCTTTCAACTCAAGACCAAGATCTTCTGTGATAACAGTTCCACCTGTCAAGATAGCGATGTCTTCAAGCATTGCTTTGCGACGGTCACCGAAGCCAGGTGCCTTGACAGCTACTACGTTGAATGTTCCACGAATCTTGTTCAAGACAAGAGTTGGCAGAGCTTCGCCATCCACATCATCTGCAATAATCAAGAGCGGACGATTGCTTTGGAGGATGCTTTCTAGCAGTGGCAAGATTTCTTGGATATTTGAAATTTTCTTGTCGGTAATCAAAATGTATGGATTTTCAAGGTCAGCCACCATTTTTTCGCTATCTGTCACCATGTACTGTGATAGATAACCGCGGTCAAACTGCATTCCTTCCACGACTTCAAGCTCTGTTTCCATACCACGCGACTCTTCGATGGTGATAACACCATCTTTGCCAACTTTTTCCATAGCTTCAGAGATGTATTCGCCGACTTTTTCAGAACGAGAAGATACAGCGGCAACCTGAGCGATGGCTTCTTTGTTGGCAACTGGAATGGCATTGTTTTTCAAGGCTTCTACAGCTGCGGCAACCGCTGCTTCAATCCCCCGACGAATGCCGATTGGGTTGGCACCTGCAGTAACGTTCTTGATTCCTTCGCGGACGATAGCTTGAGTCAAGACCGTTGCAGTTGTTGTTCCATCACCTGCGATATCATTGGTCTTTGAAGCCACTTCTGATACCAATTTGGCACCCATATTTTCAAAATGGTCTTCTAGTTCAATTTCTTTGGCAATAGTAACACCGTCATTGGTAATCAATGGTGAGCCAAATGATTTTTCCAACACAACGTTACGACCTTTTGGTCCCAAGGTTACTTTAACAGTGTCTGCAAGGATATCGACACCACGAACCATAGCTGAACGAGCATCAGATGAAAATTTAATTTCTTTTGACATACTTACTTTCTCCTTCTATTCTTCAATGATTGCCAAGATGTTGGCTTCGCCAACGATGATGTACTTTTCATCGCCATCTTTGACATCAAGACCTGCGTGAGCTTCAACTAAGACTCGGTCTCCAGGCTTAACGCTTGGAGCTACCAAGTCACCGTTCAAGGCACGAACACCTTGTCCAGTAGCTACAACTTGGGCTGTTTTTGTTTTTTCTTGGGCTGAGCCTGCAAGGACAAAGCCTCCAACAGTTTGTTCTTTTTCTTCGATTTTCAAGACCACACGGTCTCCTAATGGTTTCAACATCTGTTTTCCTCCATGATGAAATACATATTATTAGCACTCTTTGTATCTGAGTGCTAATTCATAATTCTATTGTATCACTTGGTCAGAAATAGTCAAGAAAAAAGTCTGACTTTCTCAAGATAAAAAGCCTGAGACCAACTCAGACTTTTTATAATGTTTATACTCAATGAAAATCAAAGTGCAAACTAGGAAGCTAGACGCAGGTTGCTAAAAATACAGTTTTGAGGTTGTAGATAGGACTGACGAAGTCAGTTACCTATACCTACGGCAAGGTGAAGCTGACGTTGTTTGAAGAGATTTTCGAAGAGTATTAAAATGGCAATTCCTCCTCTTCCAAAACCAAATCTGCCAAATCCTGTCCTGCATTATTTTCACGCATAGCTCGTTGGGCACGACTTTCCAAAAGTTGGAATCCTGTCACAAGAACTTCAGTCACGTAGTTCATCTGGCCATTTTTCTCAAAGCGACGGGTACGAAGTTCCCCATCCACAGAGATAAGACTACCTTTAGTTGCGTAGCTTGCCAAGGTTTCAGCCAATTTTCCCCAAAGAACAAGATTGACAAAATCAGCTTCGCGTTCCCCATTCTGGTCTTTGTAACGACGGTTCACAGCGATCGTTGCGCGCGCTACTGACTTGTCATTGTTGGTTTTGTGCAATTCTGGTGTAGACGTCAAACGCCCAATCATGATAACTTTATTATACATATTTTCTTCCTCCTACTTATCTATTCGTAGGAAATCAAAAAAAGTTACAGAAATTTGTAACTTTTCGAAGAAATTTTTTATTTTTTATGCACCATGAAACCTGTCGCTTGTTGATTGGCCATAATGGTCATATCTGTAATCTGCACACGACGAGGCTGGCTGGTCACATAGACCACTGTATCTGCAATATCCTGAGCTTGCAAAGCTTCGATTCCCTGATAGACCGCCTCAGCACGCTCTTTGTCACCGTGAAAACGAACTGTAGAGAAATCAGTTTCGACAATTCCAGGCTGAATGGTGGTCACCTTAATGTCCGTTGCAATCGTATCAATCCGAAGACCATCTGAAAAAGTTTTAACTGCAGCCTTGGTGGCTGAGTAAACAGCTGCCCCAGCATAGGCATAGATTCCTGCGGTCGATCCCATGTTGATAATATGACCCTGATTGGCTGCTACCATAGAAGGCAAGAAACAGCGAGTGACTGCCATCAAACCTTTGACATTGGTATCCAACATGGTCAGCATATCCAACTCTTCATAGTCTTGATAGGGAGCCAAGCCAAGAGCCAGTCCAGCGTTATTGATCAAGATATCAATCTGCCCTATCGTTTCCAAAATATCGGAGCAGACTGTCTTTACCATAGCCATATCCGTCACATCCAGTGGAAAAGTCCAAACTGTTTGATTTGGAAAAGTTTCTGCAAACTCTGACTTGAGGGCCACTAGTCTGTCTGTCCGTCGCCCTGTTAGAACGACATTCTCACCCTGCTCCAGATAAGCACGCGCAATCGCTTCACCGATTCCTGAAGTCGCTCCTGTAATCACTACATTTTTTGCCATCTTATTTCCTTCTATACTAGCGAGACAGATCCTGACAACTTCCTAGGCAGTCCAATGTTTAGCTGGGTCAAATGGAGTTCCAACAACTTGGTCTTCTGATAATTCAATAATACCACGTTTTTGCGGAGCATTTGGCAAATGCAATTCACGAGGGCTGCACATCATGCCAAAACTCTTTTCACCGCGAAGTTCGCCTGGGAAAATGAGATTGCCTTTTGGCATCATAGCTCCAGGAAGAGCTACAATGGTTTTCAATCCGACACGCGCATTAGGTGCTCCTGCCACGATTTGCACTGTCTTGTCACTTGCGACTGTAACTTGGCAGATGTTGAGGTGGTCACTATCTGGATGAGCTACCATCTCGATAATCTCACCGACAACAAACTTAGGTTCCTTGTCATTGACAATCTCTTCTGTAAAACCTTCCGCCTGCAATTCTTGGTTCAAACGTTCTACTTGCTCATCTGTCAAAAAGACTTGACCACGCTCTGCAATTTCAAAGAAACTTGAAACTTCGAAAATATTCCAAGCTACTGTTTCCCCATTATCTTTGAGGAAAACACGGGCTACTTTGCCTTTGCGCTCCACGTCTAGTTTGGCATCTCCGCTGTTTTTCACGATGATCATAAGGACATCGCCAACATGCTCTTTATTATATGTAAAAATCATTCTTTCTATTTTCTCCTATTTCAGTCCTGATAAAAAGTCGTTAATTTCTTCCTTGCTTTTACGGTCGCGATTGACAAAACGGCCGATTTCCTTGTCCTTTTCTAGCACAACAAGGCTAGGAATGCCGTACACATCCCAGAGTTTAGCCAGATCCAGATACTGGTCTCGGTCCACTCGAATAAAGGTGAACTCTGGATTTGTCTCCTCAATCTCTGGCAAGGCTGGATAGATATAACGACAATCGCCACACCAGTCCGCCACAAAAAGGAAGACCTTCTTGCCATCTTGCTCGACAAAACCTGCTAGTTCTTCTATACTATTGGGAGTAATCATAAGACTTCCTCCTCATAGACCAGGTCTTCATTTTCATAGACAAAGGTATAGTGACGACCATCCTCGAAAACGACTCCTCCGACGAGTCGCTCTAGGCTACTTTCGTAGACTTGAACATAGAGAGTCGCAATCTCACCCATATCTGAGAAAAGTTCGCGCACGATAGCGGTCAACTCTTCTTGAGTCTTCATGAGTTTGTGGTTATCTGCTGCTTTTTTAGCCCCCAAAGCAAGGGCACTTAGACCAGCCACAGTCAAGCCAGTCATCCATAATTTCTTAGCTTTCATACCATTCATTGTAACACAAAAAGGGCTATAGGACAAATAGGGAAGTCGCAGAAAAACAAGTAAAACTCCTCTTCCCTCGGTGAAGGAAAAAGAGTTCTGATTCTTATTATCAAGCGCCTGAGTTAGCAAGACTTTTCTAAATGAATAAAAAACCTCTGAGATTCTTCTCAAAGGTTCGAATTTTTCTAATTGCTATTTTCAACCGCTGCAGTGACAAAGGCTGTGTAGAGTTCCTCTGGACGGTTTGGACGGCTGGAAAGTTCAGGGTGATACTGACATGCTACAAAGAATTTATTTTCAGGAATCTCTACAATTTCTACCAATCGATTGTCTGGAGAAACACCTGAGAAGACAAAACCTGCTGCCTCAAACTGTTCACGAAAGGCGTTGTTAAACTCATAACGGTGACGGTGACGGCGTTGCACCACTTCTTGATTATGATAAGCAGCCGCTGCTTTAGAGCCACGTTTCAACTTAGATGGGTAAAGTCCCAAACGAAGGGTTCCTCCCATATCCTCAATATCAACCTGATCACGCATGATATCAATGATAGGATATTTTGTTTCTGGTGCAAGTTCAGCAGAATTGGCACCTTCAAGACCTAAAACGTGACGAGCAAATTCGATACAAGTTAACTGCATTCCCAAGCAGACACCTAACATTGGAACATCATTCTCACGCGCATAGCGAATGGCTTGGATTTTCCCTTCCGTACCACGTTGACCAAAACCGCCTGGTACGATGATTCCGTTCGCATCAGACAAGAGCTCTGCTACATTCTCTGCCGTCACATCATTGGCATTGACCCAATTAATCTTCACTTCTGCATTGTTGGCATAACCAGAGTGTTTCAAGGCTTCGACCACTGAGATATAGGCATCTTGCAACTCAACATACTTACCAACAAGGGAAATCTTGACTTGCTTCTTGAGGTTCATAACCTTGTCCACCATAGCTGACCATTCTGTCATATCCGCTGCTGGTGCGTCTAATTTCAAATGGTCACAAACAATTTGATCCATACCTTGTGCCTGCAAATTCAGTGGAATTTGGTAAAGATGTTCGACATCCAACGATTCGATAACGGCTTCTGGTGCCACATCACAGAACTGGGCCAGTTTGTTTTTAATGCCTTGACCAGCTGGTTTCTCGGTACGAATGACCAACATATTTGGCTGGATTCCCAAACCACGCAATTCTTTTACAGAATGTTGAGTTGGCTTTGTCTTCATCTCACCAGCAGCTTTTAGATAAGGAAGCAAGGTTGTGTGGATATACATAACATTATCTGCACCCACATCTGCCTTCATCTGACGAAGGGCCTCTAGAAATGGCAAGGACTCAATATCCCCAACGGTTCCACCGACCTCTGTGATAATGACATCAGAGTCTGTCGTTAGAGCGGCACGCTTGATTTTTTCTTTCAAAGCATCTGTGATATGAGGAATGACTTGAACAGTTGCGCCAAGGTACTCGCCACGGCGCTCCTTACGAAGAACTTCACTGTAAATTTTACCAGTTGTCACGTTAGAATATTTGTTAAGATTGATATCGATGAAACGTTCATAGTGACCCAAGTCCAAATCTGTCTCAGCTCCGTCATCTGTCACAAAAACTTCCCCGTGCTGATAAGGGCTCATAGTTCCCGGATCGATATTGATATAAGGGTCAAACTTCTGAATAGTCACTTTTAGACCACGATTTTTCAAGAGACGACCCAGACTTGCTGCCACAATCCCTTTCCCAATAGACGACACCACACCACCAGTTACAAAAATATATTTCGTAGACATAGATTCCTCTTTCTAAAATGCTCAAGGCCTTGTTAACTACGAGGGGAGATCGAAAACAAGACCCTTATGAATCACGACTTTTCAAGAAAAACTTCCTGAAAAAACAAAAATAGCTCCCTAGTAACTAGGGAGCCCCGACCTCTAAAAGAGGTGCCCGAACAATATGATACCTTAAAGCAGAACATTTGTCAACCCGAATTGGTAAAAGATGAAAATAAGAAGATTGTTTTCAGAAAACCAACTAAAAATCCGCATCTAAACGGATGACCCGCTTAACCACTCTGCTCAAGGAACGAAAAAGGAGATCTTACGATCTCCTCTATGAAGTCTTTTACTCTTCTTCACTCGTTTCAGCATCATCGTCAGAAAACTCGTCGTCTTCTTCGTTAAGATCCACGTCTTCACCTAAGTCATCAGGAGCGATTTCGTTGATTTCTGCATCGTAAGCTTCCACTTCATTTTTCTCATCATCTGGATTTTCATCATCATATGAAAGAGCTGGGTCTGCTTCGTATGCATCTTCATCTTCTGGATCATCTGCATTGTAGTCAATGGCATCTGAATCACCATCCATAAAGGCATTGACACGTTTTTTCTTAGCTTTTGGTGCTACTTCATCGTCGTCACTTTCTTCAAGAGCGATGATTTCTTCGTCGATTTCGTCCACACCATACCATGAACGAAGCCCCCATTTGTTGTCTCCAAGAGAGATGAAGCTACCGTCAAAGTTCAACTCTGTGTAGAACAAAGGCAAAGCTTCGCGAATATCGCTGTTTGATGTTCCAAGGTAGTTTTGAATTTCGTTTACAAGATCGCTAAAATGCATCTCATGATCGCGACCACGAAGTTCCAAGATAGCACGCGCTACCTCAATCATAGATAGTTCACTTTTTTCTTGCCCAGCAAATACTTCTAATTCCAAAGCGTTTCTCCTCATTTTTACTACTATCGCCAGAGCGAACAGACTCTGACCTCATTTTATCATGTACTCTTTATTGTACGATAATTTTGCGGAATAGTCAAAGGTTAAATGGGAGAAAGTGACAGGACTTTTTATTTCTTTGTTACCCAGCCGATAGCATCGCTTGGTGGGTTTTCTGTATCAATCCAGATAAATTCGATGCCGATGATATATGAAATTAAGCTGCAATACTATACTTCTCAGGTCGGTTCGAACTTACAGAATTTGTCATGTAGTAATCTGCTTTCTAGAAATTTTTCTTTTTGCATCGTCATTCATAAACTTATCAGGATAATTGATTTTAAAATCTAACTTCATATGAAAATTCTCTTTTGGAAAGTTGAGAATATCAGAATATAAAGAAAATAATTTTCGTTTCCGCTTCATATCTCCTAAAAATAACTCTAAATTTGTGTTTCTATATTTTTCATCATCATCATCATAATCTAAGTTGTCGTTAGCTACAAATTTATCAAGATATCTCTCTTTAAAAATCGTTGGCATAAAAATTCCAAAGGTTATTAGAAAATCAGATAATGCCAGAAATAATTCATCTTTATTTTTTCCTTGATCTTTGAGTTCTCTTTTCACTCTATAGAGAACCTGTTCTAAATCCGTGTTGAAATATTTCTTTCCTCTTTTTGCACCATCAGTTTTTAGATCACCATTAGTTACAAATTTATCAAGATAACTCTTTTTAAATGTACTCTGAGTTTTAACACTAGGAACTGAAAGAAAATCAGAGTAAGCAGAAAATAACTCTCTATACTGGTTTTTCCTTGATCTTTGAGTTCTCTTTTCACTCGATTTAGAATTTTTTCTTCTCTTTGATTATAAATATTTACTTTTTGCTCAATAAATAATAGTCGACATTTTATTCCCATACTTGATAAAACATCATAGTGTTGAGATAAGTTAATCATCGAAAAGAATGGAAGAATTTCGCTTGCTTTTTTATCATATCTTTTATCTATAATTCCGTATATAACTTCAATTTTATCATCTGAATTAAAATATTCTTCTTCAAACACTTCATTGATTTTATCAATAAATAATGTTTCGTTTTTATATAACTGAGCAGATACAACTCCTTGAGCAAATAAATGACTTAAATTTGCAGAAGATCCACCTTTTTTCACGTGAATAAATTGTTTTTTTATCGTTATAATATCAGCAGGCTCAATTCTACTATGTCCATAATCCGGTAAGTGAAAGTTCTTCTTATCAAATAGCTTAAAACGATCAGGATCAGATGCTACAAATTTTTCATTAAATTCTCCCTCATTCCAATTTTCAGCGCAGCTAGGAATTGCGGGATCATTGAATTTTTCTATATGATCAATTTTATTTACAATATCTGTATAATAGGTTGATTCTATTTTAAACCAGTCGCCATTATTTATAAAAAATTTTTCATTATTGTGATCAATTTCAATAAATAAAGCATCATAAATACTTGATATTTTCTGTGCAGAGTCATTTGTCCAACAATATAAGGAACAACTTTTTAATTTATCTATTATTATTTTATCTTCTATATTTTTAGAAAGAAACTCCCAAAACTGTTCTGAAGGGATATCGTCATAAAAATTTTCCTTAATTTTATGACTAATATTCATACCTGATATAAAATATCCTTCTATATCAAGATAAGAGACAATTTTGTTAGGAGCAATAATAGGATTTTCTAATCGTTTATCTGTGATATGATCAAGTAATACTCCATCTAGTTCTGAGATAATTTCCTTTTCTTTAACATACTGAACATGATCAATCCACTCCAACCCTTTTTCTTTGTAGTTTTCACTAGAATACGCATCTAAAATTTCGTTTAACAAATCAGATAAAGTTACATCTGATTTAGCAGAAAATCTAAGATTATCAGCCCCATTTAACGTCGAATAATGACTATCATATGAGGCACGACCTGAAATTGATTTTAAAATATCAGCGTTTGTATCAATATGTAAATCAGAATGAGACCCATAGCTTAAAGCCTGTCTTTGAATATCTAGATAGTTTGTGGATATATTTAATGAATTAAGACTTTTGATATTACTTTCTTCAATAAGATTAACAGCCGTTCTTAATCCAAAATTCCTAACTATAGATTGCTCATTCAACATAGTTCGACCGTATCCAAAAACCAAACTAAAAACATATTCTACTTCATTTTTTACATATTTAAGCATCATAACAGCTTTATTCGATTTGTTTTTATATAAATCACTATCCAATTCACCCTTAGTATAGGACCTAAGAGTATCTAACCACTCTACTGTGTTCTCTTCCGTAGAAGCAATATATATTATTCCTTCTTTGAAATTATTATGTTTTTCTACATCCAAATCATGAGAAGCAATCCCCTCTAAGTCACCTTTCAAGCACTTCTTGAAATCATTGGTATTATGTAATATCAAATTATAATTTTCAGTATTCTTACCCATTAATACTTCCTCAAAAATCTATTTTAGTTCATTATACCAAAAAACACGGCATTCCACCGTGTTTCTGTGTTTATCTCACCAACTTCTTCATCTCATCAATACGTGCGACGGTCGCATCGTATTTGGCTTGGTAGTCGGCTTGTTTGTCGCGTTCTTTTTGGACGACTTCTGGTTTGGCATTGGCTACGAAGCGTTCGTTAGAGAGCTTTTTGCCGACCATATCCAGTTCTTTTTGCCATTTAGCCAGTTCCTTGTCGAGACGAGCTAGTTCTTCTTCGACATTAAGGAGGTCAGCGAGTGGCAAGTAGATTTCTGCTCCTGTGATGACGCTTGACATCGCGAGTTCAGGTGCAGGGATGGTTGATGCGATTTCCAAGTGTTCTGGATTTGTAAAGCGTTTGATGTAATTGACATTGCTGTTAAAGAAGGTTTCCAAGTCGCTATCGCTTGTCTTAACAAGGATTGTGATAAGCTTGCTTGGTGCTACGTTTACTTCTGCACGCGCATTACGAACAGCACGGATCAAGTCTTTGAGGCTTTCCACACCTGTGTGAGCCACAAGGTCTTCAAAGGCTGGATTGACAGTTGGGTATGCTGCTGTAACGATAGAGCCCTCTGAGATTTGTCCAAAGATCTCCTCTGTCACGAATGGCATGATTGGGTGAAGGAGACGAAGGATCTTGTCCAAAGTATAAAGGAGAACAGAACGTGTGATAACTTTCTCTTCTTCGTTATCGCTATAAAGGACTTCCTTAGTCAACTCAACATACCAGTCCGCAAACTCGTCCCAGATGAAGTTGTAGAGGATGTGTCCAGCAACACCAAACTCAAACTTATCAAAGTTTTCAGTGACTTTGCCGATCGTTTCATTGAGGTTGTGGAGAATCCAGCGGTCTGTGACATTTCCAGCTTCCTTGTTGATAACTTTTTCGACATTGGCAGTTGCTTGCTCAAGAGTCAATCCTTCATTGTTCATGAGGATGTAGCGAGAGATGTTCCAGATCTTGTTAATGAAGTTCCAAGACGCATCCATTTTCTCGTAAGAGAAGCGCACGTCTTGACCTGGTGCAGAACCATTTGAAAGGAACCAACGAAGGGCATCCGCACCGTATTTTTCGATGACATCCATTGGGTCAATCCCGTTACCGAGTGACTTAGACATTTTACGTCCTTGCTCGTCACGGATAAGACCGTGGATCAGAACGTTTTGGAATGGCTGACGGTCAGTGAATTCCAATGATTGGAAGATCATACGAGACACCCAGAAGAAGATGATGTCGTAACCTGTAACCAAGGTTGAAGTTGGGAAGTAACGTTTGAAGTCTTCTGAGTCGACATCAGGCCAGCCCATGGTTGAGAATGGCCAAAGGGCAGAACTGAACCAAGTATCCAAGACGTCTTCGTCCTGAGTCCATCCGTCACCTTCAGGTGCTTCTTCACCGACGTACATTTCACCCTCAGCATTGTACCAAGCAGGGATTTGGTGCCCCCACCAGAGCTGACGAGAGATTACCCAGTCATGGACATTTTCCATCCATTGAAGGAAGGTATCGTTGAAACGAGGTGGGTAAAATTCAACCTTGTCATCTGTGTCTTGGTTAGCGATGGCATTTTTAGCCAATTGGTCCATCTTGACGAACCATTGAGTAGACAAGCGTGGCTCAACTACTACACCTGTACGCTCTGAGTGACCAACGCTGTGGACGCGTTTTTCGATTTTTACAAGGGCGCCGATTTCTTCCAGTTTCTTGACAACAGCTTTGCGAGCTTCAAAGCGGTCCATGCCTGCAAATTCGAAGGCAAGCTCATTCATAGTTCCATCATCGTTCATGACGTTTACTTGTGGCAAGTTGTGGCGTTGACCAACCAAGAAGTCGTTTGGATCGTGGGCAGGTGTGATTTTCACGACACCAGTACCAAACTCAGGATCAGCGTGTTCGTCTCCAACGATTGGAATCAATTTATTAGCGATTGGAAGGATGACGTTTTTACCAATCAAGTCCTTGTAGCGTGGGTCTTCTGGATTGATCGCAACGGCAACGTCCCCAAACATAGTTTCAGGACGAGTGGTCGCAACTTCAAGAGCGCGTGAGCCATCTTCCAGCATGTAGTTCATGTGGTAGAAGGCACCTTCGACATCCTTATGGATCACCTCAATATCAGAAAGGGCTGTGCGAGCTGCTGGGTCCCAGTTGATAATAAACTCACCACGGTAGATCCAGCCTTTCTTGTAAAGGTCCACGAAAACCTTACGAACCGCTTTTGACAAACCTTCATCAAGGGTGAAACGCTCACGAGAGTAGTCTACAGAGAGTCCCATCTTGCCCCATTGTTCCTTGATGGTAGTGGCATATTCGTCTTTCCATTCCCAAACTTTCTCTAGGAATCTCTCACGACCGAGGTCATAACGGCTAATACCCTCACCACGCAAGCGCTCCTCAACCTTAGCCTGAGTCGCAATCCCAGCGTGGTCCATACCAGGAAGCCAAAGGGTATCAAAGCCTTGCATACGCTTTTGACGGATGATGATATCCTGCAAGGTCGTATCCCAAGCGTGACCAAGGTGAAGTTTACCTGTAACGTTTGGTGGTGGAATCACGATCGAATAAGGCTTAGCCTTTTGATCGCCTGAAGGCTTGAAAACATCGGCATCAAGCCATTTTTGGTAACGACCAGCCTCAACCTCGGCTGGATTGTATTTAGGTGAAAGTTCTTTAGACATGTGTGTGTCCTTTCTAGTTAATTTCTAAGCTACTTTGATAAGAATCTAAAATGTCAATAGTATCTCTTATAATAGGGCTCTGTGTGGCTTTGTAAAGAGATTTATTCCCAATAATATAAAACTCTTCTTTAGCTCTAGTCGCTGCAACGTTTAAAATATTGGGTTCAGAGACAGCCCAGCGAGCAGCCCCCTCACTCATATTATCTGCTCCAAGCACAAAATATACAATCTTATTTTCTTTTCCTTGGAAAGTATGTACCGTCCCTACATTTATAGGTTTTCCATTCTCCCGCTTTGTGAAACCGATTTTATCTAGTTCTTTTGCTAGTTGAACCGATACATTTTTAAAAGGAGTAATGACATAAATATCATCAAATTCCTCATGTCTTTTCTGCAACTCTTCTTTCAAATAATCAGCTTGCTCAGGAACAAATTTATCCTTAGCACCTCCACCAACGTCAAACCATTCTCCCAGACCTCGAGCTTCTTCCTTTCCTTGAACCATTAAATTATCATAAGAAATTTTATTGGAAATACTGAACATCGGATCACTAGAACGACGATGAACCCAGAGAGGAAGTCCTATCCATGTCCCATCTTGTTTTTTAAAACCATATCTACTAGCAGAATCCATCAATTCTTGCGTTGATGACACAAGATATTTAGAGGCTATCTTGTGGTGCTGTGCTAAAAATCCTAAAATATTTTTATCCATAGTCTGTACTGGTTGTATTTGAGAAGGATCCCCAACAGCCATAATATGCTTACTTCTAAAAATAGCCCCCACACTTGCTTGAGGTAATGCCTGACCCGCTTCATCAATAAATACATTACCGATACTATTTTCAGGCAAACACCGAAACATGGAATTAAAGCTTGCAAAAGTTGTACTAATAACTGGAACAGTGAAATTGACCCAATTCCACGCAGCTTTATATAAATCACTAGCATTATCTCTCATTGAATAGTTTTGAGGCTTCTCCCAAATCCATAATGCTTTTTCAAAATGCTTTTTATTGTCATATATAAATTGCTTCCTAACTGCCAGTGCTTTAATAAACAAACGACTCTGCTCTTCTCGATAGTCATCATCAAACCAAAAATTTGATACTTGTAGTTCTTCATATGGAACAGAAAAATTCAACTTTTTAACAGGGTATGTAGCAAGTTCCGATTGTAATTTCAAAATTTTTTCCTGATGACGAATTAATTTATCTTCTTGTTTAGATTTCCATTCATTATACCTCTGTTGCCTTTGACTCAATTGATTTAATTCAAGTTCATGCATTTTTATCTCTTTTTGCAAACCGTGGCAATATTGACTTTCATCATGTACTTTCTTCAGTTCTGCTTTTAGACTTTCATTCGCTTGATTCAATCTCGTAAAATAAGTATCTAATTTCGATGGTGTGAAAAGTCTTTTTAACCATAAGAAACGTGGAGCTTGTAATTTTATCAACTCAACATCTTGTGCTGCTATCTGTTTGTTAACATTTAACATAGAAATAAGACGCTCATGCTCAAACAGCTCAGATTCTATTTCCTTTTTACTATTTTCTAATTGAATATGTTTATCCCGTATTTTAGATAGTTCTGAACGTCTTTGGGCATCATCCTGATGAAACTCTATCTCAACCTGTTGGTAAGCATTTTTCAATTTTACATGCAATCGAATCTTATCTGCTATATCTTGCATCTTTTCTCTTTTATCAAATAGCTTCTGATATTGAATTTTAAACTCTTCGTATACTGATGGATTCGATTGAAATTTATCCGAATTCAACTCTTGTCGTATTGCTTTTAAAACATTTTGCAGACGGTCTCTATTCTGTTTTTTTCCACCTTCTATCGAAAACAATCCCCAATATTTTTTGTCGTTAGAAACATCTTCATCTTCTAACAATAAATCATTACTGATTTCAGCAAAGTAATCAATTTTCTTTAATTCATCTAACCAATTTAATTTCTGATAAATTTCTTTTCTTTGGGGTAATTCATTAACAATATTTTTAACAGCACCATTATTAGAACTTGCAACTACGATTCCTTTTTCTGCAATTTCTTTTGGTAATTTTGCAATAAGATCTAGTTTGTCATGACAAACTAGATCCCCTTTAAGCTTAGGAGCCGATAATTCACTAATAATTCTCGCCTGTTCCGTTACCAGATCTGCAAAAATATCTTTTAAAAGTGTCGTTTTACCAGTCCCCGGAGGACCATTGACACTTCTCACATCTTCATCCGCATTCGAAGCTAAATTTACAGCTACTTGTTGCATCATGGAAAGAGCATATTCAGGGTTACTAGGAAATCTTCCTAATGGATAATTTTTCGGTTCAAGTATAGTTTCTAAATCTTTGGGATTAAAATAGGATGATTCTTTATTGCCGTCCAAATTAACCCTTACAGAATCGAATCCTGATAAATAACGATTGAGATTTTCATTATAAATTGATTTTGCATATTTCAAATCCTTTAGAAAAAATGAATGTAAATTTATTTCGTCAGCAAAATTCTTAACAAAATAATATCTGCAATCACTTGGTGAAATCTCATACTTTTTGAGAAGTTTACTAAAAACTTCATTGAACTCTCCATCAAGAAACGCCTGACCTAACTGTTCTCGAAGCTCATTTTCTGCTATTAAGAAATCTTTAGGCAATTCCCCATTTTTGAAAATTTGCCCACTCATGGTTAAAAAAAACTTATCAGCTAAGAACTTCAAATCTTTATCAAAGTATAGAGCAAAAGTAAATTTATAAGAAGCTCTTCCCAATTCTTCCTCCGTCGCCTTTAAATTGTATTTGCCTCTTAACACTTCAATAATTTTTCGAAAAGGGAAAATTCCACAATAAACAGCAATCCCTGAACTGGATTTTAATTTTTGACGTTTAAAAAAATCTTTTAATATTGATTGATAATCATCACCTTGAAAAATCTTATACTTAGAATCACTTTTTTCAATATTCCCTTCTGATAATTGTTCTACTGTAATCCAAGCATCTAATATTTGATTATGACTACTTCTCATCATGTCTCCCTTAAAGCATATAAAAACAAGAATATATCTTACTCATTAAAAACTCTCCCACTCACTCCTCAGCAAGCCATATATCAGACTGTCACAACGGTTGCCTTGGGCATCTTTGCGGTCTCTTATGCGAGCTTCAAGGGTAAAGCCAAGTTTCTCTGCAACTCGTTGACTTTGAAGGTTATAACCAAAGCAAGTCAGTTCAATCTTATGCAGATTCAATTCTTTAAAAGCTAGGTCAATCAAGGCACGCGCTGCTTCTGGAACATAACCTAGACCCCAATGGTCTGGATTTAAGATATAGCCAATCTCCAAGACATCATCCTCGTGACGACGAGGGAAATCAACAGAGCCGATGACCTTATCGGTTCCTTTAGCGACAATTCCATAGCCCGCTGGGAGATTGTTCTTTTCATTACGCTCGGGCAGAATATGCTCTAGATAATAAATCTCATCTTCCAAGCTCTTGACGGGCGGAAAGCCTGCTGGGTAGGAAACTTCTGACCTACTGGCATAGTCAAAGATATCCACAACATCAGCCACGGTACGGACTCGCAAGACCAGACGCTCGGTCTCTATTCGTTCTGGCAACTCTGCTCTTGTCATCCTTCTACCTCTCTTTCTACAAAAAATCGCCCCTGCCATATCCATGACAGGGACGAATGTGTTTATCCGCGGTACCACCCAATTTCGGGCAGAGACGCCCGCAACTCTCGTCTTTATAATAAAAAGACAATATTATTTCATTTTTCATCCATCAGCAACCAGTTTTGACACATTTGTGGACTTCTCAGCACCGCCACTTTCTGTAAAATGTGAGACTCAAAACACCTCTAATGGCTCTATTGTAGCAAGTTTTTGACGGAAATGCAAGGGACAAGAAAAATTACTTGAAGCTGATTCCGTGCTCTTTTAATTTCTTGATGGTAGCTGGGCCGATTCCTTTCAAGGCAAGGAGTTCTTTTTCTGTCCAGTTTTTGAAGTCAGAAGCTGACTTGATGCCTTCATCATAGAAAGTCTTAGCGCGATCTACTGAGAGGCCACCCAAAGTAGCTGCGAAATCTTCTACTGAATTCGCCACTTTTTGAGCTTGTTCCTTGGTCGCTTCTACTGCTTGTTCCACTTTTTTAGAGACAACTTTTCCTGCTTGGCTGGCAGATTTTTCTGCATGTTTCACGACTTTCTTAGTCTCTTCGACAACCTTGGTCACCGTACTTGAAAATGCACCTGAGCGACGAAGGCTATTTCGCAATTGTTTTTTACGTTGGAGTTTCTTTGACATGATAAAATCCTTTCAATAAAAAATCCCTGCTCTGACAAGGATTTAATAAAGATATTCTATCAAGATTTTGGGAAAAAATCAAGAAAGTATCTGTATTTTAATAGTTTCTCTCGCCAAACAAGCCTTCTGGCAAATCATGAAATCCCTTTCCCGCCTTGAAATTTTCAAACTTACCAAGCAAAAACTGATAAGCATCCAAGCGACTTTCGTAGCGAATCATGGCATCTTTAGCACGCTCGTCTTGGTCTTCTTCGTAGACTTTTTGACTTTCCTTGTGCGCCATGTCGTTGATCATGATCTGGGTATTGACCCAGGCTTCAAATTCCTTCATAAATTCTTGTTCGTAACTCATTGCTTCTCCTTATTCTAATCCACGGAAGTAGTCCGTATCAATCTCACGATAGGGCTGAATATCCTGAACATACTCTAGCACACCTTGGAATTCCCCGTTTTCATCGTGTACTGCGGCATAGGTGATATGGACAAACTTGCCTCGCGACTCTGACTTGAACCACATTTCATACTTGTCCTTGACCCCTTCACGAAGACCTTTCATAACAGCCTTCACCTTTTCTAGGTACTTGGGCGGATGGCAGAGTTCTACATTGCGCCCGACTTGGGACGGCGTCCGTTTGAAAATCATCTCATCGGCTGGCGTATTGTCATTGTAATACTGGAAAATATCGTCCTTATTAACAAAGGTAATCTCCATAGGGAGGTGATTGAGGATGAGGTTGGCCTGCTCGACGGAGAGATAGCCATTGCCAAAAGTCTGTTGACTATGACGGTCCAGCACTGCTTCCTTTTCCTTAGGGGTAAAGGTAATGGTGAACTGTCCTTCTGGCGTATCGATAACTTGCTGAACTTGACCTTCAGCCGTGTCTAGTTGAACTGGCTCCTCTGAGCTCTTTTCCTCAAGGAAACTCTGGCGTTCTGGCACCCATTTCTCAGACGGACGGATGATGGCATAGCCGTAAGAATCGCTCTCCTCCGCAATCTGAATCCAATCATCCTGGGTGAAAGACTCAAGGAGAATCATGAGAAGGATGGACTCTTCCTTGAAAATCATACTTTCAAACTCTGTCGCAAAAGCTTCGAAATCTTCTTTTACAGTGTTAATCGACACTTCTGGTAGTGCCTTAACCGTCGCTAGAGCTGTCTGAAAGAGTTCTCTGATCTGATCATCCACTCCCCACATAACTTTTGGAGGTGAATCGTGACCATAGCGCTCCATGATGGGAAAGAAGAGCTCTTCCTTGCGCTGGTAGTGAATGTCAAATTGCCCCAAAAGCCCCATTTGACGGACCAAACCCTTGCGCATCTCCGCAAGCATTTCCTCGTCTTCCATAGACTCATAGGTATCCAACAATCTCCGAATGCGAATCAAGGCTGCACGAAGAGCCAGATTTTCATCCTTGAAGACGCGAACGGGGTGGCCAGGATGCTCGGTATCCTCTACTTCGACACCCTTAACAGCATTTTTAAAAAGATTAGCATGAACATCACAGAGTTCCATGACATCTTCAAAGGTGACACCTGAGTCTGAGTTCATCAGCTCGTGCTCCATGAGAGAAATCTCAATTGCCGAGACACCTGTAAAGGTCGCATCAAAACGCTCCTGAACTGACTCAGGAGAGGCACCATTGTGCAATTCTAACAAAATATCCCGTAGGATATGAATCCGTTCATCTGCCATTAGTCTAATCCAATCACTTCGTAACCATTCGCTTCCAGTGTGCGGACAATCTTGTCCATAGGAGTTCCTTCAAGCTTAGAACCCTGCTTGAGCGATACTTTGCGACCGACTGTATTGCGCATCAAGGGATTGGCTAGTGGTTTAAAACCCAGCTCCACTAGAATTTCTAAGACTTCTGGATGCTTGTCCACCACTTCTGCAACGGGAATTGACACATCTATGATATTATCCATGACGACCTCCATGTATGTTCTAAAATGATTTTACTGCTTATATTATACCATATGGGAAGAGATTAAAAAACTAGCAGTGGTGTTCCTGCTAGTTTCTTTCATTTCAAGTTATTCCTTATCATCTGGCTTTGCTAACCAGTGAGCCGTATCCATTAACTTATCTACAAGAAATAACTTTCCTAGACCAACAACAAGATTGTCATCTTTTTTCATTGTTTTCATCACTTTTAAACCCTGCATCGTAAAAAAGTAATTCCCGTAAGTTTTAGCTAGAGTTTTTATAAGTCCCATATTACTCTCCTTCGATGATTTCGACCTCTTTTCGGATAATATCAACGTCTCTTTGATATTGCACTTCATTGTAGTTGACTAGCTTGGACAATTCCTGTTGCAATCTTTCTCCCATCGGTTTCATGGTCGCAAAAGTTAAGCCACCAGAAATGACTCCACCTAGGATAGGGATCACTTTCCCCATCCCTTTAGCTAAGCCTCCTTTTGTCAGATTGACTCCAAAAATTTTCAAAACTTTTTCTAAAATTGGATACCAAAGAGTTTTTGTCAAGGCTTTCTTGTTCACTACTTTTATGACTTGCTTGGCTACTGTCACACCGCCTGATCGAAGCAGGGCACCTGCGCCATTTACTCCCAGCATCACACCGAGATACAGTAGGAGTGTGTTTTTAGCTTCCTCGCTCAACTCATTGCGCGATGCCCAGAGATCTTCAAATCCGTAAATATACCCTAGTTCCTGAGCTAGTTTTAATGAGAAAGCGTAAAACTGAGCTACATCTGTTGGAATGGTAATTGCCATAGCTAGGCCTCCAGGTAGCCCTGCCAATACCGAAGTGCCGCTGGCCAGCAATACATTGTCCTTAATACAGGCCTTTGCCACTCGGTCCAAACTTTCCTGAGGTAACAAAGAAGTCGGCCCTTGTTCTAATAAGGTTGCAATATCCTTGCGGTCTAGTTCCTTTGAAAACTTTTCTACTAAAAATTTCTCTCGATCAACTTTGACTACGGGTAATTTCACCACTTGTTGCAGTACTTGCATAGCTATATCTTGTTTAGCCATATGTCTCTCCGTTTTTCATTCATATCAGACTTTATCATATCATACTATTTGAAATTTACAAATTTTTTAAACTGCCTTTTACAAGGGCAACATATTGATGATTAGCAAACAGACTACTCTGACAAGAAAAAAGAGGGGTATCCCCTCTTTCTTATACTCAATGAAAATCATAGAGCAAACTAGGAAGCTAGCCGCAGGCTGTACTTGAGTACGGCAAGGCGACGCTGAAATGGTTTGAATTTGATTTTCGAAGAGTATTAGTTCTTATCCAGATTGCGTAGCATTGCGTCAATCTTGTTTCCATATTCAATGGACTCGTCTTTGACAAAGGTTAAATCTGGGATTTTGTACAATTTCAAATTGCGACCAAGTTCACGTTTGATAGTACCAGTTGCTTTTTCAAGCCCGATTTGAGCTTTTTGGCTATCCGAAGCAAGGTTACTCAAAATGGTGTAGTAAACCTTAGCAACAGACAAGTCACCTAGCATCTGAACATCTGTGATGGTCACACCTTGGACACGGGGATCACGGACTTTCTTTTGCAAAATCTCATTGACTTCGCGCTTAATTTCCATGCCCACACGATCCGTACGGAAATGATTTGCCATGTTTCTTCCTTTCACTTTTATAATGAACCAAAAGCTAGGCCAGCAGACCTAGCTATTTTTAAACTTATTGATTTTCATTTCAAATTGAAACAAAGTTCAATTTGAAACCACCCGCTTCTTTCGCTGTGGTGAAAGTGATGGAACTGATTTATCAGTCCCATCACAGGGGATTTTTGAGACACTAGGCTCAAAAATAAGCAATGAAACCATTGGTTTGCTTGCGTCCCTCACCACCTAAGAAAGGAGCAAAAATCTTAACGTTTGATTTCTTCCATGATGTAGGCCTCAATCACATCATCCATCTTGATATCATTGTAGCCATCAATCATCAATCCACCTTCACGACCGTTTGTAACTTCTTTCACGTCGTCTTTGTAGTGTTTCAAGCTCGCGAGTTCACCGTCATAGATAACAACACCGTCACGGATAACACGGACTTTAGAGTCACGGGTAACCTTACCGTTGATAACCATAAATCCACCGATAGTTCCCACTTTAGACACCTTGAAGGTTTCACGGATAAGAGCTTCACCGATGATTTTTTCTTCAAATTCAGGATCCAACATCCCTTTCATAGCTTCTTCCATCTCTTCGATAACCTTGTAGATAATGCTGTGGAGACGGATTTCGACATCGTCAGCATCTGCTTGTTGACGAGCTTGTGGCGTAGGGCGGACGTTGAAACCGATGATAAAGGCATTTGAAGCTTCCGCAAGAGTCACGTCAGATTCGTTGATAGCACCGACCGCTGAGTGAACGATGGTAACTTTTACACCTTCTACATCGATCTTTTGAAGTGAGGCAGAAAGGGCTTCAACCGAACCTTGTACGTCGGCCTTGATGATAACGTTAACTGATTTGAGTTCACCAGCTTTAAGCGTATCAAAGAGGTTTTCAAGGCTGACACGTTGGGTAGCTTGACGTTGTTTCATGAGGGCACGTTTTGCACGCTCTTCACCGGCTGCACGCGCAGATTTTTCATCTTCGTAAACGGCAAAGTGGTCACCCGCCATTGGTGCTTCGTTCAAACCTGTGATAGAAACGGGCGTTGATGGTCCAGCAACCTTGACACGACGACCAAGGTCATTGGTCATAGCACGGACACGACCGAAGGTATTTCCGACAACGATAGGGTCTTGCACATTCAGAGTACCTTGTTGCACAAGAAGGGTTGCGACCGCACCTTTCCCTTTATCCAAGCGCGCTTCGATAACCGTACCGATAGCACGCACTGTTGGGTCTGCCTTGAGTTCTTGGATTTCAGCCACAAGAAGGACTGTTTCCAAGAGTTCATCGATATTTTGGTTGAATTTAGCTGAGATTTCAACAAATTCAGAATCTCCACCCCAAGCTGTTGACATGACACCATGCTCTGCCAATTCACCGATAACGCGTTCTGGGTTAGCACCTGGTTTATCAATCTTGTTGATAGCCACGATGATTGGAACGTTGGCCGCTTTTGAGTGGTTGATGGCTTCGATAGTCTGAGGCATAACCCCATCGTCGGCCGCTACAACCAAGATGGTAATATCGGTAACAGATGCACCACGCGCACGCATAGAGGTAAAGGCCGCGTGTCCTGGTGTATCAAGGAAGGTAATCTTCTTGCCATTTTCCACGATTTGGTAGGCACCAATATGCTGAGTGATACCACCTGCTTCTCCTGTTGCAACACGAGAGTTACGAAGGGTATCTAGAAGGGTTGTTTTACCATGGTCAACGTGCCCCATGATGGTCACAACTGGTGGACGCTCAACCAATTCATCTTCATTAAGATAGCCATCTTCGACGAAGAAACGCTCGATGTCGGCATTGTCCACTTCAACCTTTTGTTTGGCTTCGATACCATAATCTACCAATAGGAGTTCAATGGTTTCTCCATCCAACGATTGGTTTTGTGTAGCCATAACACCCATCATAAAGAGTTTCTTAACAATTTCAGCTGGTTCACGTTTGATACGTTTTGCGATTTCCGCAACGGTCATACCATCCGTATATTCAAATTCTGTTGGCAATTCATGGAACTTACGTTCTGTAACAGGTTTTGGAGTCTGGTTACGGTTGTTTTGCTTGTTACCTTTTTTTATTTCTTTTTTATTGTTGTTCCAGTTACTATTTCTTTGATTTCTCACTTGATTCTGACTACTTCGATTCTTTTGTTGTTTTCTAGGACCATCTTCTTCGTGATCATAATCGTCACGTTCTTTGTCTGGTCGAGCTTGTTTTTTACGACGTGTATCCACTGGCGCTTCTTTCGCTACTGGAGCTACTGCTACGGCTGGCTGCGTTTGTTCAGCTAGCTTAGCAGCTTCCTCAAAGATTTCCTCAGGTTCCTTGCGTTTATTAGCTTGAGCCAAAGCCTCTTTAGCAGCTTGCGATTGTTTGAAGCGCTCCTCGCTTGAGCGTGCGTATTCTGCATTTTGCTCTGCTTTTAGGGCTGCTGCACGGGCTTTAAAGTCAACACGTGGTCCAGCTTGTTTTGGCTGGAAGTCTTGTTGCTGACGGCGATCATTGCCACGATTTCCTTGACCTTGTGGTTTTTTCCCTTGGTCGTTAAATCGGCGATTGTCGCGGTTTCCTTGACCAGTTTTTCCACCATTACGACCATCGTTTTTCTGACGGTTGCCGTTTTGTTGTTGGTCACGGTTGTTACCCTTGTTTTGTTTGCGTCGCTCTGCCTGCTCTTTGGCACGCGCCTCACGCTCCGCCTTGAAGTTTCGACTTTGTGGTCTTGCGGCCACTACTTTTTCTTCCTTAGGAGCTGCAGGTGTAGCTGGTTTGCTTTCTTCCTTAGCGACAGCTGGTTTAGCTGATGCAGGCTTTTCTGCTTTCTTTTCTACACTTGCTTTTGGTGCTGCAGGTTTTGCTTCTGCCTTAGGAGCAGGTGCAGATTTAAAGCTAGCTGCGATTTGCTCAGCAGCAGCAGCTTCCACGCTCGATGAGTGGCTTTTTACATCCAAGCCCAACTCTTTTGCACGCGCTACAACTTCTTTACTTTCTTTCCCAAGTTCTTTTGCGATTTCGTACAATCTTTTCTTAGACAAATCATGTCCTCCTCTTCTATTCCATAAGAGACCTCATTTTCTTTGTAAATCCAGCATCTGTCACAGCCAAAACCTTTCTCGATTTCCCGACTGCTATGCTTAATTCCAGTGTTGAAAACACGGTTATAACTTCTACTTGATAATAGTCACTTTTATCTTGAATCTTCTTGGTTAGATTAGGGCCAGCATCATGGGCTAGAAAGACTAGCTTGGCTTTCTGGTCTTGGATAGCCTTGACTACCAATTCCTCACCCGATATGATCCTGCCTGCTCGCTGAGCAAGTCCCAAGAGATTGCTTATCTTTTGCTTATTCAAGTCCTAACTCTCTTCTTTTTACTTTGTGATCCACATAGGCGATCAACTCGTCATAAAAGCTTTCTTCAACTTCCATGTTAAAGCTGCGGTTAAAGACTTTCTTCTTTTTGGCCTCTAGGGCTTCTGCATTGTCTAGCTTGATATAAGCGCCACGGCCATTTGCCTTGCCTGTCGGATCAATAAAGACTTGCCCTTCTTTGTTCTTGACAATGCGGAGCAAATCACGCTTATCAATCACTTCGTTAGATACAACAGACTTGCGCAAAGGGATTTTTCTTGTTTTCATCTTTCCCTCCTCTAGCAGCTTTTATTCTTCGATCAATTCATCCGCAACTGCGTAATCAACTTGACCTGCTTCTTCCATAGCTTCAAACTCACTGGCAGACTTGATATCGATACGGTAACCCGTCAAGTGAGCTGCCAAGCGAACGTTTTGTCCACGACGACCGATAGCAAGAGAAAGTTTGTTATCAGGTACAACGACCAAGGCACGTTTGCTGTCATTTTCATCAAAGATAACTTGGTCAACCTCTGCAGGTGCGATGGCATTGTAGATGAACTCAGCTGGATCTGCTACCCACTCAATAACGTCGATGTTTTCTTCGACAGGAATCATGCGATCGCTCTTGGCATCGTAACGAGCTGGGTGGAATTTGCTAGTGATTTTCTTGATATTAGCACCACCACGACCAACGATGGTCCCGATAGCATCCACGTTTGGATTGTGGCTACGAACAGCAACCTTTGTACGGTCACCAGCTTCACGAGCTACGCTCATGATTTCAACAGTTCCATCGTAAACTTCTGGAATTTCTTGCTCCATCAAGCGTTTAATCATCTCTGGATGGCTACGGCTAACAAAGACGTTCACACCACGAGGATTGTCTTCAACCTTGTAGACATAAACTTCGATACGGTCGTGGGAAGCAAAGACTTCTCCAGGGATTTGGTCTTGTTTGGACAATTGAGCTTCGATGCTGCCAAGATTGACATAGATGAAACGGTTGTCAAAACGTTCTACCGTACCAGACATGATTTCTTGTTCATGTTCTTTGTAAGTATTGTAAGTGATGGCACGTGTTTGCTTGCGCATTTTTTCCATGATGGTTTGTTTAGCAGATTGGGCTGCTACACGACCAAACTCAGCTGGTGCTTCTTCAAACTTAATCTTATCACCAAGCTCATAGGCTGAATTAATGGCAAGGGCATCTTTCAAGCTGATTTCCAAACGGCTATCAAATACTTCATCTACAACTTCACGAACAGTATAGACAGTAAAGTCACCTGTTTTTTCATTGAAGTCAATGGCTACGCTGTCTGATTGACCATAGCGTCTACGATAAGCGGAACGAAGTGACTCTACTACTGCGTCAATGATGTCTTCTTTTTTGATTCCCTTGTCTTCTTCCAAAATGCGGAAGGCCTCTAGCATTTCTTTACTCATGTTCTTTTTACTTTTGAATCCTCAAAAGCTATCCTTTCTTTTCTATAGTTTTACTGCTAAACGTGCTTTTGATACTAAACTGTATGGAATTTGGACGGTTTTCTTACGCGTCTTGTTCATATATTCCATGGTCAACTCATCCCCTTCAAAGGATACCAAGGTACCTTCAAAGACTTTTTGCTTATCGATAGCTTGGTAGAGCCCAACATGGATGTATTTCCCAACTGCTCCAGCGACGGCATCCTTGGTTTTCAAAGGACGTTCCAAGCCTGGACTAGTGATTTCTAGGAAATATTGTTCTGGGAAGGGATCGGGCTTGATGGTGTCTAGGACAGGACTGATAATTTCTGTCAGGTCTGCCGTGTCGTTCAAGGTAATTCCTTCGGGTTTATCTACAAAAATACTGAGAATCATGTCACTGCCAATCTTTCCATACTCGATATCCACGAGCTCGAAAGGCGCTTGGATGACAGGTTCTACAACTTCTCTGACTAATTCTACGATTGTTGCGATTGCGTCCACCTCCTCATAAGCAAGAGGCGAAGATATTTCCCCGCCTCTCTTTCTCATATTCTTACTATCAGTATAGCACGTTTGTCAATTTATGTAAAGCATTAGCACTCAAACAGCTGGTTTTCAAGCTATTTCTTAAAATTCTGCTTCAACTCGGTAGATCACTTGACCTTTGCTGGAGAATTTTTGCTCATATTCTGTCATGACATTGCCCTCAAAATCACTGGCATGCAAGTCCAGCCAAACCCCATTTAGTTTCATCCCATACTGAGAAAAGCTCACCAGGCTGTACTCAAATAAGCCACGGTTATCCGTCTTGAAATGGATTTCCCCATTCTCAGGTAAGATGCGCTTGAAGGTATCCAAGAAACTCTTGTAAGTCAAACGACGCTTTTCATGGCGTTTTTTAGGCCAGGGATCTGAAAAGTTTAGGTAGAGACGATCAATCTCACCGTCTTCAAAGTAGTCAGTCAGATCTGAACCATCTACCCACAGCAACTTGATGTTGGGCACTCCAACTTCTAATACCTTGTCCAAGGCATAACTCAATACCGACTTTTGAATGTCAATCCCGATGTAGTTGATGTCAGGATTTTGCTTGGCCATTCCTGATACGAAGGCCCCTTTTCCACTTCCAACTTCAACATGAATAGGATGATCATTTCCAAACAAGTCTCGCCATTTCCCTTTTGCTTCTAAGGGATTGAGGACTACATACTGAGGATTGGCCTCTAGTAATTCTGTCGCCCCTTTACGATTTCTAACTCTCATCTCTTCTTTCCATACTTGTCACGGAAGACACGCAAGGCGTAAATCTCCCGGTTTACATTGTCTAAATCTTGATTTTCACAGTATTTGGCAATCTGGTTCAAGTAAGAATACTGACCATACCAATACAATTTATCTAACACTGTCTGATTGTACTTATAGCCGTAGTCTCTCAACCATTGGCGCCACTGCTGATCTGGAATGTAGTGGCATAGCAAATGCGCCACATCAAACATACGATCCGTCAGACGAACCGAATCCCAATCCACTAGATAAACGAGTCCACTCTCTGTCTCAATCCAATTACTATGGCGAAGATCTCCATGCACAATCGTTGCATGGTCTTCCCTAAAACCTGGAACCGTCTTACCTAGCTCAGCAATCACACTGTTCAAATAGTGGTTCTGCTTCAAGATTTCTGGAACTCCTTGCTGCCAAGAACGTAGCAAATCAACTGGTGTTTCCATGGTATAACCCAAACGGCTCAACTGCTTCATCAAGGGACGCGAGCGGTGAAGGCGGTTCAAGATATTGATAATCTGCTTGCGACTCATATCGTAAGGGGTCAAGATTTTACCCGTCAGCCATTCCTGAGCACACATATCACGGCCATCTGGCAAACGACGAGTCCAAAGTAATTGAGGAGCGATTTGTTCTCTGGCTAGGCCAGGTAGGATTGGAGAGGTGTTCATTTTTACAAAGACGCGCTTCCCATCAGGGTAGCTTCCCATATAAGCTTTGCCGCTCTTCCCAGGGATAGGGGTCAGCGTTAGCTCATTATCACCCAAGTCCATTTCTTTCCTCCGTATAAAGTTTCCTTACTATTCTACTAGTTTTTGGTCTATTCGTCAACCAATCTTTTCACTTGGTAAGGTAAATAAAACAATTGTAGGACAAGACTTGCTCCTACAAGAGCCAACAAGGCTATTTTTTCTTGAAAAACTACTGCTCCGACTAGCAATTCCAACAAAAGAACGACACTTCCAACACCGAGCACTATCTGTTTCAAACCCTTCTCTTTTTCACCCTTTTCTAAAGGAAAGAGCTGGGTCAAGTACTGGTAGTCAAAGGCACGATAGAGAGCCAGTAACTGAAAGAGCAGGAGATAGTTAAATAAAACTACTACTGCTGTCGCGATCCAAGCTTGCTCGATAAAGAGCAAAGCTAACAAGGATAGGAAGAGGAGACGGAGACTGAGGGCAAAGAGGTCTCCATTTCGCAAGTAAGAACGGAGATAGAGGTTTTGCCAAATCTTGCTCGGCACTTTCTGAACTGTTCTAAGGATGAAATCCAGATAAGCGCGACGTTTGACACTATTTGAAACGCCCTTAACCTGAGTAAAGAGAGCAAAGAAACGAAGCAAGACTTGCTTGCGCTTGCTTTCTTGGGAAACGACATAGTCCCAGTCAAGCCCAGTCTCTGTAAAAAATTTACTGGATTTTTGGCGAAAGAGGAGATATTTCCCAGCTCCCAACAAAAGCACATAGATGAGAAAGACTGGCAAGCCATAACCCATGGCTAAAAATAAGGGCGCAAATAAAAGCAAGAAAAGGGTTTGGACAAAGAGCCAAAAGACCAGTGAGCGCATCGTCTGCCCTTTGAGGTGAGACTTAACTTCCTCTTCACTGACTAAGAGAAAGAGCTTGTCAGGCCCTTCCATGTAGGTCGCGATTCCTCCCCAAGCCAAAAGCAAGGCAGATACAATCCCCAAAAACAAGAGGATAGGCCAGTGGTTTTCAGGAAAATGTTGCAGGAGTTGACTGTACTGGTAAGCTAGAAAACCGATGAGAACTAGCAGGAACAAGACAAAGTGGTCATTGAGAACATAACGCAGATAACCGACACACTCCTTACGAAAAGCCTGCTTTCTCTTTAAAAACAAGTCTTTCATAGCTCCTCCTCTTTGGTCAGAGCCAAGTAAATATCATTCAAACTCGCTTCAGGCATGTCAAAGGCTTCACGGAGTTGCTGGAGGTTCCCCTGAGCCCGCACCTCTCCCTTGTGGAGAATGACAAAGGCATCACACATCTTTTCTGCTGAGTCTAGCACGTGTGTACTCATAAGAATGGACTTGCCTTTTTTCTTTTCTACTTCTAAAAGCTGAATCAAGTCGGCAATCGCCAGCGGATCGAGGCCAAGAAAAGGCTCATCAACGATGAAAAGACTCGGATCTACGACAAAGGCACAGATAATCATGACCTTCTGCTTCATTCCTTTGGAAAAATGCACAGGAAACCAATCTAATTTTTGATCCAAACGAAACATTTTTAACAAAGATTCTACTCGCTCAAAAGCCGCTTTTTGCTCAATACCATAGGCCATAGCCACCGTCTCGATATGCTCTCTAAGAGTCAATTCCTCATACAGAGTAGGCGTTTCTGGGATATAGCCAATCTGCTTGCGATAGCTGGTCGCATCTTCTCGCAGGGTGAGACCATTAATCTTGATTTCTCCACTGTAAGGTGTCAACAGACCAATAATCTCATTGATTGTCGTTGATTTCCCAGCACCGTTGAGCCCAATCAAACCGACCAACTGCCCACTTTCAACTGTAAAGGACACATCTTTCAAGACAGGAACGTGAACATAGCCTCCTGTCAGGTTTTTAATTTCTAACATATTTTCTCCGAATCTGGTATAATGTAGCTATATTATATCAAAATTCAATACAGTAGAGGTGGATTTTATGTCAGATTGCATTTTTTGTAAGATTATCGCAGGGGAGATTCCTGCTTCAAAAGTATACGAAGATGAGCAGGTTCTTGCCTTTCTTGATATCTCTCAAGTAACGCCTGGACACACCCTCATTGTACCAAAAGAACATTATCGCAATCTTTTGAAGATGGATGCCACAAGTGCTAGCCAACTCTTTGCCCAAGTGCCAACAGTGGCTCAAAAAGTTATGAAGGCTACCAAGGCTGCCGGAATGAACATCATCGCCAACTGTGAGGAAGTTGCTGGTCAAACAGTCTTTCATACTCACGTGCATCTCGTACCCCGCTACGGTGCAGAAGATGACCTCAAGATTGACTTTATCGCCCACGAACCAGACTTTGACAAACTTGCCCAAGTCGCTGAAACTATTAGAAATGCTTAAGGAGATGCCATGAAACTATCCAATCTATTGCTATTTGCAGGAGCTGCAGCTGGAAGTTATTTTGTCGTGAAAAATCGCCAAGCCATTCAGGATGAAGTGCTAGATACAACTGACCGCGTCGAAGCTATCAAGGATGATTTGGATATCATCCAAAACAGCCTACAAATCATCGACCAACAAAAAGCCCTTATCAAAGAATACCAAAAAGATTTAACCTACAAATTTAAAGTCTTGGAAAAAGATTTCCAAACCAGAATGGCGGTCCTCCAAGAAGAAAAACAAGAATAAGAAAGCCTCCAACTTTCCTTAAATCCATTTTGGGTTACTCGATTCGAACAGAAAAGGGAGGGAATGAAAATGAAACAGTTTTTTAAAGTTCTAGCGAAGGTCATCGCGATCCCTTGTGGTTGCCTCTGCCTGCTTGCAGCCCTAGCATTTCTACTACTTTTCAATCTTTTCAAGGCTTCACCGAGTGACATCCGCGAGGGGAATGAAGCCTTAAAACAAATCTTTATCTCCCTTGACATGCCTCCTAAGAAAGTAGAATCAAATGGACACTACCAATTCGAGGGTGGAGGCTTAAATTTTTATGTGACATTCTCTGATGAAGTTATCAATAGCCACCCCGTCCTAAAAGAAAGTCCTAACCTCACCAAAAACCGACTCGAAGTCTATGTCCTACAGACAGGAGAGATTTCCTACTATAAAGTAGGGGATAACTTGTTCAATCATGGTTTAATACAATTTTTAGAGGAGGAGGGCGAGAAGTATCTTCAAGAAATCGGAAAGAAATTTAATCCCAATTACTCACTTCTCTTTTGGAATAATCAGGAAAGTTTTAAAAAGGGAATCGCATTCTATGAAAAAGCTTTGACTTTGGTGGATATTCAGGATAATTCGGCAATCAAACACATTGATACCGTTACCGTTAAACCTGGTAAAGAAGCGGAAATCAAGCAACTCATCCAGGAGATGGATGCAGCTGGCTTGCTGACTCAAAAGTATAAATAGTAGACTAATTGGAGAGTGATTGCTCGATGCTAAATTTTCCAAGATTATACAAAAAAGAGCCAATCGACTCTTTTTGTTTTATTCTCCTTCAAAGGCATCTTTTATATGGTCAAAGAAGCCTTTTTTCTTTGGATTGACTTTCAAGTCACCTGCAGCTGCGAATTCTTTAAGCGCTGCTTTTTGGCGGTCGTTCAAACCTGTCGGAGTCACGACATTGACAGTAACGTATTGGTCACCAACAGCACCGCCACGAAGGCTCGGTGCTCCCTTGCCACGTAGACGGAATTTCTTGCCAGTCTGAGTTCCTTCTGGGATAACCAATTCAACATCTCCATGAACAGTTGGAATTTCTACAGTATCTCCAAGAGTAGCTTGGACAATATTAAGATTTAACTTGTAGAAAATAGTTGTTCCTTCACGTTCAAACTTATCGCTAGCTTCCACAGAAACTACTACATACAAGTCACCATAAGGTCCACCGTTAAAGCCTGCTTCACCTTGACCAGCTAGGCGAATTTGTTGACCAGTTTCCACACCAGCAGGAATTTTCACATGTACGCTATGAGCTTGTTTTTCATGACCCGTTCCATGACAAGTTGTACATGGATCCTTGATTTCTTTTCCGCGACCATGACAGACATCACAGGTTACTTGGCGACGCATCATACCAAGAGGAGTCTGCGTATCGACATTAATGACACCAGCGCCATGACAGCGTCCACAAGTGACTGGACTTGTCCCTGGTTTAGCACCAGATCCATTACATGTACGACAGCTAGCTTCACGATTGTATTTAACTTCTTTTTCCGTTCCGAAGATAGCTTCTTCAAAGGTCAAGTTCACACGATACTGGAGGTCATCCCCTTGACGAGGAGCGTTTGGATTGCGTGAAGCTCCGCCTCCCCCGAAAAAACTTGAGAAGATATCTTCAAAACCACCGAAGCCACCTGCTCCGTCAAAGCCGCCAAAACCGCCAGCACCACCAAAGCCACCGTTGGCACCTGCAGCACCATACTGATCGTAAGCTGCACGTTTTTGGTCGTCACTCAAAGTCTCATAGGCTTCTTGAACTTCCTTATATTTTTCCTCAGCGCCAGGCTCCTTGTTGATATCTGGGTGATATTTTTTTGAAAGCTTACGATAAGCCTTTTTGATCTCGTCTGCCGAAGCGTTTTTTGACACCCCCAGACGATCATAAAATTCAGTATTGTTCATACAAGATACTAAGAGCGAACAGAAAGCGACTGAAATTTAGGAAACCGACAAGAAATCCTGATTTCTTAGGAGGTTTATCTAATTTCCAAGCTTTCCGCTCGAGTTCAATTACGAACACCCTTATTCCTTTCTGTTAATATTACGGAACGAAACCACGATTTAGGTCGGGTTCAATTCCTTTCTTTTATATTAATGAGACAAAACCCCAACAAATCAGGTTCAGTCCCTTTTTACCGAAAAACAGAGGCTGGTTTGCAACCTCTGGATTTCTTCTTATCATTATTACTTTCTTAACGAGTTAGGCTTAACTAAGTTTCGGCTAAAAACTTCGGAAAAAAGATAAGCTATCTTCTGTGCATCGCATAAGGCGATGGCTTTCTATTTTTCTTTCGTTTTCTTAACGCCTCAACATCTTACCGAATTGAGCACGCCCTAACCTCTTGGTGAAAAAGACAAATCTTTCTAGAAACTAAAGTTTCTGCGTCAGATTTCCTATTTTCACTGTGAGGTTTTAACGGGCTCTTTGCATCTTATTTCTCCGTAAACTCTCCGTCTACGACGTCATCGCCTGCGTTTCCTGTTGCTTGTGCACCTTCTGCTCCTGCTTGAGCTTGTTGGGCTGCTGCGGCTTGTTCATAGAGTTTCACAGCAAGTCCTTGAGCTTTTTCGTTCAATGCTTCAAGTTTTGCTTTCATTTCGTCCAAGTTGTTGTCTTCTTGCGCTTTCTTAAGGTCATCAAGGGCAGCTTGGGCAGCGTCACGTTCTGCATCGAAGCCTTTGCCTTCAGTTTCCTTGATGGTCTTTTCAGTCGCAAAGATAGCTTGGTCTACTTCGTTACGAAGGTCGACTTCTTCTTTACGTTTCTTATCTGCTTCTGCATTTGCTTCTGCATCTTTCATCATGCGGTCGATTTCTTCGTCTGTCAATCCTGAGTTTGATTGGATCACAATCGTTTGTTCTTTTTGAGTTCCAAGATCTTTTGCCTTAACAGACACGATACCGTTCTTGTCGATGTCAAATGTTACTTCGATTTGAGGAATTCCACGAGGAGCAGCTGGGATATCAGTCAATTGGAAACGTCCAAGAGTCTTGTTATCTGCTGCCATTGGGCGTTCACCTTGAAGAACGTGGATATCAACGGCTGGTTGGTTGTCTGCTGCAGTTGAGAAGACTTGTGACTTAGATGTTGGAATCGTAGTGTTGCGATCGATAAGTTTTGTAAATACTCCACCCATTGTTTCGATACCAAGTGACAATGGCGTTACATCAAGAAGGACAACGTCTTTCACATCACCAGTAATGACACCACCTTGGATCGCAGCACCCATAGCAACTACTTCATCAGGGTTTACTGATTTGTTTGGTTCTTTACCAGTTTCAGCTTTCACAGCTTCTACAACGGCTGGGATACGAGTTGAACCACCAACAAGGATAACTTCGTCGATTTCTGACAAGCTCAAACCTGCATCTGAAAGGGCTTGACGAACCGGAACTTTTGTACGTTCTACAAGGTCACGAGTCAAATCGTCAAATTTCGCACGAGTCAAAGTCATTTCCAAGTGAAGAGGTCCAGCTTCACCAGCAGTGATGAATGGCAAGCTGATTTGAGTTGAAGTTACACCAGAAAGGTCTTTCTTCGCTTTTTCTGCGGCATCTTTCAAACGTTGCATTGCCATCTTGTCAGTAGACAAGTCAATACCGTTTTCTTTCTTGAATTCTGCTACCAAGTGGTCGATGATTTTTTGGTCAAAGTCATCACCACCAAGTTTGTTGTCCCCTGCAGTTGACAATACATCAAAGACACCATCACCCAATTCAAGGATAGATACGTCGAATGTACCACCACCAAGGTCAAATACTAAGATTTTTTCTTCTTTGTCAGTCTTGTCCAAACCGTATGCAAGAGCCGCTGCAGTTGGTTCGTTGACGATACGTTCTACTTCAAGACCAGCGATTTTACCAGCGTCTTTTGTTGCTTGACGTTGAGCATCGTTGAAGTAAGCTGGAACTGTGATAACTGCTTTAGTTACTTTCTCACCAAGGTATTCTTCAGCGTAACCTTTCAAGTATTGAAGAATCATAGCTGAGATTTCTTGTGGAGTGTATTCCTTACCGTTAGCAGAAACTTTTTCAGAAGTTCCCATCTTAGATTTGATAGAGATAACTGTATCTGGGTTTGTAACTGCTTGACGTTTTGCGGCATCACCAACGATGATTTCTCCGTTTTTGAATGATACTACAGATGGAGTTGTGCGGTTTCCTTCTGGGTTTGCGATGATTTTGCTTTCAGTTCCTTCAAGAACTGCTACTGCTGAGTTTGTTGTACCTAAGTCAATACCGATAATTTTAGACATGTGTTTTTCTCCTTAAATTTTAATTCGAATTTTGATTTTTTGATATTTCCCTTAAGTGGTGGGGACGTGAGCAACTCCCTTCGGGATTTCATCACTTATTTTTGAGCCTATTGTTTCAAAAATCCCCTGTTTCAGTAGCACACGCTACTGAAACTTTCACCACGGCGGGCAATATCTTTCTTACAAGCCTCCGGCTTGTTTGTTATCTTTCTTCATAGTTTATTGTCGTTTCGGACAAGTCAATGTAGAAAATTAGTTTATATAATCATCCACTTTAACAATATATTCAATTTTATCCCAATGTTTTAAAAGATGTCTTAAATTGTATGCCCAATCTCGACACTCCCTACTAGTATGTATGGATTGAATACATGAATTATTACTCTTTCCATGTTTACCTTTCTGTGCACTAGACAATATTGTGCCCTGATTCCAACTTTTAATTTGTCTTAATTTTCTAATTTCCATTCTACCAACAAGATAATGCCTGAGTCCATCCTCATCTACACTAGAAGTTCTAATGGGAAGATACTTGTGAGTCATCTCCTCAATTAAGTACCTACATAAATTTTTCAATAACCCCCAGATAAGTCGAATAGACGGGAATAATAAAAACCAAACTATCACAAATAGAAAAAATAATCTAGGAATAATAAACCAAAATTTATCTGATAAATCTCCTGCTACTTTATTTATCGGTGGCGATAAATATTTTTCCAACATTTGCCATAGAGCATTAAATTGTTCATTAAACACTTTAATAATAGGGTCAAATAATTCTAAAATTTTATCCAAACAATCAATAATCCTCTCTATTAATTATAAACCACTACCATGGCTGGGCGTAGGATGCGATCATGGAGTTTGTAGCCTTTTTGGAAGACTTGAGCGATGGTGTCTGCTGGGTGTTCATCGTCTGCTGGGAGAGTTTGGATGGCCATATGATAGTTATGGTCAAATTTGCCGTCAGCTGTGATTTCTTCGATTCCTTCTTCTTTCAAAGCGTGATTCAAGCTCTCTTGTACCATCTCCAATCCTTTTTTCACATCGTCTGTCAAACCTTCAACTGCTAGTGCACGTTCTAAGTTGTCAAGCGATGGTAAGATTGCTTTTGCCAGATCTTGGCTACGATAACGTTGCAAGTTTTGACGTTCTTCATTGGCACGGCGTTGAATATTTTGCATTTCTGCATGAGCGCGAAGGTATTTGTTTTCGAACTCATCCGCACGTTCATTTGCCAAGTCCAACTCAGACTTCTCAGGAGTCGCTTCTTCTACTGTTTCAACAACTTCCTCTTCTTTCATTTCTTCGTTCTTTTTATCTTGGGCCATTTTCGCCTCCTTTAATGATTTCAATCTTAATTTACTTCGTAATGATTACTGCTGAGATAGCGGTAAAAATCTGTCAACTTCATTGTCAAAACACGATTGACCACATTGACTTGGTTGACCAATTGCTGGTAATCCAGATTGACCGGACCGATAATCGCTAGAATTCCAAAACCCCGATAAGGAATGAGGAATTTACTGCTAATCACCGCTAGGTCTGCTAGACAAGACTCTTGACTGTCCGCAACACGGACATTTTGCATTTGATCTTCATGCAGACCCTCACGAATCTCCAGAGCCACTTTCTGTGGTTGGTCAAAGAACTGATAGGCTGCTAGATTGGCAAAATTCAAGAGATTGACCTTGCCCGCCACCACAATGTTTTCGTTGAACATTTCTTTAAAAATATGTTCAAAGAGATCCATGACATTGTCCGTAGTTGTGAAGTAACGCTGGATAATCTGCGGAATCTCTGTCCGAATCTTGTAGTGAATATCTAAAACTGTATGACCGAGGAAACGTTCCTGAATAACGCTCTTCAGTTTCAGCAAATCTTCCTGCAAGAAGTTCCTTGGAATCAGAAATTGACTGGTAACCGTTCGGGACTCGTCTAGGGTGAAAACTGCAAGAGCGGTATGTTGTCCTAGAACGACAATATCAAAGGCTGTCAACCGTTGCTTGCTCGGTTCAACATCCAGTGCTACTACCGTGCAGTCACTCAGGTCTGTCAGTAGATTAGCAGCTTCTTGCAGAATATCCTCCAATTTGAAGAACTCCTGATCAAAGGCTTTGACAATCTCGTATACCTCATTTTCAGCCAGTCGGTCAAAAGCCAGCGAGTGTTTCACATAGTACTGAAAACCAGCAACACTTGGCATCCGACCGCTTGAGGTATGAGCCTTCTCAAGCAAACCCTGCTTCTCTAGAGCCGCCATGTCATTACGAATGGTAGCACTGCTAGAGTTAATAGACTCTTGCAGCGCCTTGGATCCGACAGGTTCATGTGTTTTGGTAAAGATGTCAATAATCAGATTTAAAATATCCTGTTGACGTTCTGTAACCATCTCACCACTCCTCTCCGTCAGATCGATTAGCACTCGACACATTCAAGTGCTAATTCATGATTCTATTATACACCCTTAGAAGAGAATGTCAAGACAAAAACTTAAAAAATTAGCACTCTTTTGTCAAGAGTGCTAAAAATCGGTCTGAAGACCTAGAAACTTACTTTTCATCTACTTGGTATTTCCTTTTAAGTCTGAAAAACCATAGATTAGATAAGAAATCAAGCAAGCGTATAAAACGAAAAAGAGAGAACGATTTCTCGTTCTCTCTTCTTAGACTCAGGAATTAAGAATTCAATTTCTTATTTACTAAGAATGGCTTAGTCTTTCTTACGAAGAACAAAAGCTGCTAGGCTTGCAAAGGCAAGACCGATGATTGAAAGAAGACCAGATACTGCAGAGCCTGTGTTTGGTAACAAGCCCTTAGTTTGACTACTTCCTTCTTCTGGTTGGCTATTATTTCCAGAATTTTTATTTGGTGCCGGAGTAAATTCCCAAGTACCGACGAAGTGGGCATCCGCTCCATTGATGGTTTCTGATGCTTTGTCATAGGACTTGAAGCTCCATGTGCCTTCTGCTGTCTTCACTTCCGTTTGACTTGGTTGCGTTGGCGTTACTTGGCTGCCGTCCTTCAAGTCTGTTTGGTCTGATGGAAGCAAGGATTTCACTTCTTGTGGAAGTTCTTTGCCTGGAGTTCCGCTGACAAACTCGTGAACTGCTTTATGAGTCACTGTTGGCGCTGGGGTGAATTCCCATGTGCCTACAAACTTAACATCTGATCCATTAATTGTTTCCGATGTCTTGTCGTAGGACTTGAAGCTCCATGTGCCTTCTGCTGTCTTCACTTCCGTTTGACTTGGTTGCGTTGGCGTTACTTGGCTGCCGTCTTTCAAGTCTGTTTGGTCTGATGGAAGTAAGGATTTCACTTCTTGCGGAAGTTCTTTTCCTGGAGTTCCACTGACAAATTCGTGAACTGCTTTATGAGTCACTGTTGGAGCTGGGCTTGCTGTAAATTCCCATGTACCTACAAACTTAACATCTGATCCATTAATTGTTTCTGATGTATTGTCGTAGGACTTGAAGCTCCATGTGCCTTTATTTCCAGAATTTTTATTTGGTGCTGGGGTAAATTCCCAAGTTCCGACAAAGTGGGCATCCGCTCCATTGATGGTTTCTGAAGTCTTATCGTATGATTTGAAACTCCAGGTACCTTCCGCTGTCTTCACTTCTGTTTGACTTGGTTGCGTTGGTGTTGCTTGACCATTATCTTTCAAGTCTGTTTGGTCTGCTGGAAGTAGGGCTTTCACTTCTTGTGGAAGTTCTTTACCTGGAGTTCCGCTGACAAATTCATGTGTCGCCTTGTAGGTTGGCGCTGGGGTGAATTCCCAAGTACCGATGAAGTGGGCGTCTGCTCCATTGATGGTTTCTGATGCCTTGTCATAGGACTTAAAGCTCCATGTGCCTTCAGTTGTCTTAACTTCTGTTTGACTTGGTTGCGTTGGCGTTGCTTGGCTACCGTCTTTCAAGTCTGTTTGGTCTGCTGGAAGTAGGGCTTTCACTTCTTGTGGAAGTTCTTTACCTGGAGTTCCGCTGACAAATTCATGTGTCGCCTTGTAGGTTGGCGCTGGGGTGAATTCCCAAGTACCGATGAAGTGAGCATCCGCTCCATTAATGGTGTCAGAGGTCTTATCGTATGACTTGAAGCTCCAGGTACCTTCTGCTGTCTTCACTTCTGTTTGACTTGGTTGTGTCGGAGTCGTTTGACTACCGTCTTTCAAGTCTGTTTGGTCTGCTGGAAGCAAGTCTTTTACTTCTTTTGGAAGCTCTTTTCCTGGAGTTCCGCTGACAAATTCATGTGTTGCCTTGTAAGTTGGAGCTGGGGTGAATTCCCAAGTACCGATAAAGTGGGCATCCGCTCCATTGATGGTTTCTGATGACTTGTCATAGGACTTGAAGCTCCAAGTACCTTCTGCTGTCTTCACTTCTGTTTGACTTGGTTGCGTTGGCGTTACTTGACTGCCATTAGGTAAATTCTTTTCTGTTGCTGGAAGCAAGTCTTTCACTTCTTGTGGCAACTCTTTACCTGGAGTTCCACTGACAAATTCATGGTGTTTTTCGTAAAGAAGAGCAGTGCTCACCTGATTAGAAGGAGCTGATAAGTTATCAACATGCAAGGTTACAGTGTTGTTAATTTTTTCAGGACCTTTTTCTTCTACCTTTTTGTTTGTAGTAGTATTATAAGTTACAATAATTTCAGCAGAAGAATTTGCTTTTATGTATTCAGGTGTCATTTTAACAGTAACAGTTTGACCTGATTTCTCGATCGTATAGTCACGTCCTTCTTGCAGAGTCACCCCACCTGATTCAACTTTAAGTTCTTTATAGTCCAAGCGATCATCAAAATTTTGAACCATCTCAATAGATGATGGAGCTGCTAAAAGATCTTTACCTGGAACCGGAATTTTAAAGGTGGCCTTATAAGTTACATCCTGCCCCTCTTTAGCTGGAATCTCTGTAGGATCTACTTCTAGAACAGGGCTCGGATCAAGTTTTTCAATATAGAGACCAAAGACGGCCGAAGCAACCTCTGTTGATGAATAAGCAAAATTCATCCTATTACTATTCGATCGAAGGGCAAAACCAGAGATATTGTTCTCAGAATAGCTACCACTTGTAATCTGAGTCGCAATCCAAGCAGTTCGTTCTCCTTGGTCTTCCTGTTTCAAAACATTGGCATTGTTCATCAGACGAAGATTAACATCATTTTGATAATCTTTAATATAGAAGGTTTCCTTCAAGTTGTTTGCATCCATTGCATCGATATCCGTTGGTTTCATGACCAACTTCAAATCTGTCTCTGAACCATCTGCATAACTCAACTCGGCTGTTACATCAGCATCAATCCAAAATGCTTTATTCATGATGTAATCATGGTTCGCATCTACGTATGGAACATTCCCAATTTCAAAAGCACTACTTTCCCATAATTCAGAAATTGAGAAAAATTCAACCGTAGATTTTTGAGTACTATTCATTTCAGACTCTGCTTGAGCAGTATTAAGATAGTGTAGGGTTACTTTATTGAAATTTAGATAAGCATCTACTTGCTTACCATTAACTGTCCCAATATTTGTGAATTTTAGAGAAAGAGGATTTTCAAAAACTTGATCCTGTTTTTTACTTTTATCTACTTTAAGAGTAAAGTTCTCCATCTCTCCTGGATAGGCACCACCCCAGAGATATTCATAGTGGGGATTCGATAAATGAAACTGATCAACAGCCTGTGATTTAGATAAAACACTAAAATTGTTGATGTTCAAATTAAACTTACGAATATCCAAGGTTGAGATATCCGTTCCATTTTTTATTTCTTCTAAAGCCGCATAAGATTGAAGCGGAAGAAGAAAAATAGAAAAAAGTAAAACGACTAGTCCGAGAAAAGCCTGTTTTTTTCTACTGAAAATAGTAGAAAAAGGCATTCTCATGCGATATTTCCATTTCATAATGTACCTCCAAAACTAAAAATGATTGTTTAATCATTTCAAAAGAAATATTCATCTCATTTTAACACAAAAGGGGGGTAATTAAAAGTAGATTATGATAAAAATTTATTATTTTGTATTTTCAGATTGTCAATTTTCGTGAGAATAATTAAAATATCAAAATTTCAGAACAGGCATTTACACCATGTAAATAGCTGTTTTATAGTTGAACCTATTATCACTCTATGAGTTTCATAACGTACTCAAGCCACACATAAACATTAATACATTTAATTTTTTATAAAAAAGAACCCAAGAATAGATTCTGGGTTCTTTTTAGTATTTCTCGTACAAAAGATACTTTTGTATATTCGAGAGCCTTAGTCCTTCTTACGAACGACTAAACCTACTAGACCGGCGATAAATAAACCAATCATTGAAAGAAGACTGGTAGAAGCTGTACCTGTGCTTGGTAGAACTTTCTGATCTTGGCTTACAGTTTCTTCTTTCTTAGTACTTTCAGCTTGGTTCCCTGTTGTTGCAGTATCATTCTTATTATCGTTGGTTGTTGTAGAGGCTACTTTCTTAGTTCCTACTTCAACGATCTCATCTACTGCTGGAGTGGTGATTGTGTTGGACTTCTCAACACGACCTGTTTCTACTCCGTCTGTATATCAGAATATTCCCATTTGCTATGCATAATTTTAAGTAAGCTAAAGAATTTAAATTACCTATATTCCCTATACTAAAAACAGCATCAAAATACATTTAAAAATTTGCAAAAAAAATAAAAAAGATTGCCCAATCAGACAATCTTTTTTATATTCTTAATATAAGTCAAGATAATTATCAACTTCCCATTGTGAAACGAAGGTCGCATAGCTAGCCCACTCAATACGTTTGGCTTCAAGGAAGCTAGTGTAGATGTGTTCACCTAGGGCAGCCTTAACCACTTCATCTTCAGTCAAAGCTTTCAAGGCGTTATGAAGAGTTGATGGAAGATCAGTGATTCCAGCTTCCTTACGCTCTTCTGCTGTCATGATGTAGATATTTTCTTCGATCGGAGCTGGTGCTTCGATTTTGTTTTCAATACCATGCAAACCAACTTCCAAAAGAACAGCCATAGCGATATATGGGTTTGCCATTGGGTCCACTGAACGCAACTCAAGACGAGTTCCCATACCGCGTGAAGCCGGTACGCGTACAAGTGGCGAACGGTTACGACCAGCCCAAGCAATGTAAACAGGCGCTTCATAACCTGGAACCAAACGTTTGTATGAGTTAACTGTTGGGTTCATGATAGCAGTATAGTTGTAAGCATGCTTGATCAAACCGCCAAGGAAATGGTAGGCCGTTTCAGACAACTGCATTCCTTTTGGATCGTTTGGATCAAAGAAGGCATTATTTCCTTCTGCATCAAACAAGGACATATTACAGTGCATACCTGATCCAGCAATACCAAATTTCGGTTTAGCCATAAAGGTTGCGTAAAGGCCATGTTTGCGAGCAATGGTTTTAACAACGAGTTTAAAGATTTGAATCTTGTCACAGGCACGGAGTACTTCATCATACTTGAAGTCAATTTCATGTTGTCCAACCGCAACCTCGTGGTGACTCGCTTCTACTTCAAATCCCATTTTGGTCAAGACATTCACGATTTCACGACGTGTGTTGTCCGCAAGGTCTGTAGGCGCCAAGTCGAAGTAGCCACCCTTGTCATTTACCTCAAGAGTTGGATCGCCATTTTCATCCAGCTTAAAGAGGAAGAATTCTGGTTCTGGCCCAAGGTTGAAGGATTTGAATCCTACTTCTTCCATATGACGAAGTGCACGCTTGAGGTTGCCACGTGGATCACCTGCAAAAGGTTCGCCTTCTGTTGTATAGACATCACAGATCAGACCTGCAACACTTCCATTTTCATCTCCCCAAGGGAAGACTGTCCATGTGTCCAAGTCTGGATACAAGTACATATCTGATTCATTGATACGTACAAAACCTTCAATAGAAGAGCCATCAAACATGGCTTTATTTGACAAGACCTTATCTAACTGTTCATCTGTAGCAGGAATTTCGACGTTTTTCATGGTTCCCAGAATATCTGAAAACATGAGACGAATAAAGGTAACATTTTTTTCCTTGACTTCACGACGAATATCTGCAGCTGTGATTGGCATGGGTTTTCTCCTTAATATATGACTACTTGCGATTGCCTAACCGCGACCAAAGGGTGACCGTACTGAAGCAAAGCGCCCCTGCTGGAGGAGTTCATTGTGAAGTGCACGACGCACTTCCGTCTGACTCACGGCTTTCTTGGACTTCGCCTCGCGTTCAGCATATTTTTTCTTAATCGCAGCAATATTATGACCTTCAGAGATATAATCTTTGATTTCAAGCAGACGATCCATGTCATTCAAGGAATACATGCGACGGTTCCCTTCGTTTCGATCAGGTTTGATTAACTCTTGATCTTCATAATAACGAATCTGACGCGCCGAGAGATCGGTCAATTTCATAACACTGCCGATAGGAAAAACTGCCATATTTCGGCGAAATTCTCTTTCCTTCATTTACAATTTCCTTCTTCCTGTCTATTATAGTCTAAAAAAAGACAAACGTCAACGAATAATGTCATAAAATGTAACATTATTTTCTTTTTTTCTCCCAAAAGAGTTTCAGTTGCTCAATATCATAATTTACAAGGATTGCGACAAAAACTCCCATAAATGTTTCAAATACACGTGCAAATACGTACAAAAATGTTTCTCCGCTCGGTATTGATAGGGTAATGATCAACATAGCTGCTACGCCACCGATAACTCCTGCCTTATTGTTCATGGCAACATTTGTCATAATGGTTAACATGGTGCAAATTGGAACAACTAGTAAGGTTACCCAAAAGGCTCCATGAAATAAAGTGTTTAAGAGGAAAAAGACAAGGGCGTAAAAACCGCCAATACTATTTCCTAAGATACGCGAAGTTCCAAAATGGACACTCTTATCAAAGCTCTCTCGTAAACTGAAAACCGCTGTCAATGCTCCAATTTGAAGTCCCTTCCAGCCAAAAAAACCAAAAATCAAGAGAACTATAAATACGGCAATCCCTGTTTTGAAGGTTCGCATACCAAGCTTGAACTGTGACTTATCAAATTTATATTTTTTAAAATAACTCATAATCTCAACTTTCTACTACCATTTTAACATAAATTAGTTGATTTTATGAGTGAAAATCAATAGGAAACGTTTTTAATTTAAGGCTATAAAAAAGAGGAAACAGAGTCCCTCTTTTCTATTTAACTGTCAGAGCTTACTTGCTTTCGTCTTCTTTACGCTTCAACTGACCAAGTCCTAAAACTCCTACTAAAGCTGCAAGACCAAGATACGGCATGTAGCTTGAATCATTTGTACCTGTTTGAGGTAGAGTAGGGTTACCTTTTGGATTTGGATTAGGAGTTGTTGGCTCCTCTGGTTTCTTAGGTTCTGGCGTTGTCGTACGAACTGTGTTTGAGGCGTAAGCAACTTTATTCACAGTATTTACATAGGTATTTTCAAAGGTTCCGACAGCAATTCGTTTCATTTGAATATAAGTTTCAGCCTGGAATGGAGAATCCAACTGAATCTCTTGAAGGAATTCTTCCTTGAAGCGAATTGTAATCATTCCCTTATCTTGATCATGTTCAACCTGTGTTTCAGCTGTTAAGTCTGTACCTGCCTTGATAACACGACCGTCTTTCAATCGGATATCAACCTTGGCAAGAACTTTATAGTTTCCAGTGTATTGATCACCTTTTTGGTCATAATCATCTACAAAACTATAGTCATTCAAGTCCTCAGAATGATTTTGCGGGATCAAACCACCAATCAAACGATAATTGAAGTACTGGTTCAACGGAATTGTTTGGCCATCAATATTGTCACTACTTGGATCCATACTGATTGTCACATCTTTTTTCGGTGTGATTTTCGGTACGTTGTTAACAACTACTTCTGTAGCATAGCCATTTCCAAAATCAATTTGGTAGGCTTTGTTTTCATACTTACCACCCGTTTGACCAAATTCAGGTTTAACTGTCATCGGATCTGTGATTAGCAATGATTTTCCTGCTGCTACATAATTCTTGTAGAATTCGGCTGGATTATCAGCTGAGAAGAGTTGGAAAGCACCTTTAACAGTGATGTTTGCTTTCTTCAACAAGTCCTGAACTTTCTTAGGAGCAGCTTCTAAACTATCATATTGTTGAACACTGATACCTGATACAAGGTTGCCCTCTAGATCACGAATCTTAACCAATTCTGGTTGAAGGGTCAAGGCTTCTTCTGGATAATCATCTACATAGTAGAAACCATTTTGAATTGCTTCTTTAGACGATTTATCTCCCTTGTATTGGTCCAAATCCCATGTGAGTTCATAGTAGTTCGTTGAACCAGCTAGAACTTCTTTGCCATCAATATTCACACCTTGCTTGTTCTTGTTAACTTTCAAAGGCTTGATGTAGTTGTTATTTGGATTGTCAGGATCATTTGGTTTACCTGGAGTCGTTACACGAACAATGTTTGACTTAACACCGTAGGCATCGTTGACTGTCAATGTAAAGTTATTCGTATAAGTCGCCCCATCATTCAAGACACGACCAACAACAGTTGGATATAGAGTCTCAAAGGATTTTGTCAAATCTGCATTGAAAGCAGCTAAGGTCTCCTCAGTAGCCTTAAAGGTTACAGTGTGACTAGCTTTGTCATAGCTTGTTTCAAAACCTTTGCTTGCAGCCTTGGTCGCTTCCAAATCAAACTGATAGCCAGTTGGAAGTGGATCTACCAATACAAACGAAGTTGTTTTTGGACGACCAGCTGTCAACGCTTCCGTTTTCAACTCAAACTTCACTACAGACTGCTTAGCAACGAGAGTACGATCGATATCTACTCCATCCTCGTTTTTAATTTCTTTATTAATCTGAGGTTGTGCAAATAGACGATTGTAATGGAAGTGAACTGTTGGCACCGCTGGTGGTGTTGGCAACTGCTTAGGGGTTGGTGCTACAGGCGGAGTTGGCAATGGATCATAATTGGGCTCTTCTGGTTTTGATGGTTCTGGTTGATCTGGAGTCTTAACTGGTGGAGTTGGCTCATTTTCATAGCTTGGTGCTACTGGAGCTGGTTCCAATGGTTTCTCTACTTCATAAGTAGGAGCTTGTGGAGCAGTTGGTTCAACTGGTGGAGTTGGTTTTTCCTTGGTAATTTTCGGAACGTTGACGGCACGAATCTTACCATTGAGTGAGTACCAGATGTTTGGTCTTTTACCTGTATCAACTGCCATAACTGGATCAGAAGGAACTACTAGGATCGCAGAAATAGCACCAACAGTAACATGATTCGTAGGGCCAGACATACTAATAGCTCCAGCACCGTACCAAGAGTTTGGTGCATCTGATGAATCCCAACCTGAACCAGGTTGACCATTTGGATACATAGTCCAACGAGATCCACCTTGGTCTTTTTTAAAGTTCAAGGTTTCTGTGGCATAAATCTTTCCGTCTTTTTCTCCAACAGATGAACCAGAAATTTTAATAAAGTTACCAGTGTAATCCTTAGCCATCTCAATAGAATTATTTTCTCTATTTAGAGACGCTACTGAAAGAAGGGCATTGTCAAAATTAATTGGTTGGTCATTTTCATCATAGAAGGTAAATTCATTTTTAATGAAAATTGAAGTACCTTTTTCAACATCACCAGTGTAAGCAGAAGCAAAGACTCCCAAAGTTGGATCACTAAAGATTCCCAACCAAACTTTCCCACTAGAATTTTGGAATTTTGAAGATGGATCTACAGTATATTTGTAAATAATCTTCGAAATCTTTTTACCATTGTAGTAGGAATTTTGAAGGTTGGTATAAGTCGCAGTTACGCTTTGTCCACGTTCTAGAAGAACTGAGCCCCATTTAACTTCAGTTTTATTCCCTACATTGGTGGTCCAGTCAGATTTGTCTCCAATATTACCATACAATTCCACTGAAGAAGTAGTCGCACCGTTCTCCAAGTTCTTGACATTTAGATTGTCTAACTGAAGATTTTTCTTGCCATATTGTACTGTGTCTTTCTTAAAGGCTTCATCAACTGCTGCTGCTGTAAGAAGTTTTCCTTCTGTTTTAAGGTCCAGTTGAGCATTCGATTCTAAATCATAAACCAAGCTCTGAGCAGATGGCTTAGACAAGTACCCGTCCTGATCCTTGTTTTTTTCAAGTTCTACCAATGCAGCCTTAATTTTGGCCTGCTCATCTTCATATGCCTTTAATTTAGCTGGATACTCTGCTAACTCTTTCTTATACTTGGCAAGGTCTGCTTCATATTTCGCAACTTTAGCTTCATAATCTGTCTTAGCTGCGGCATTCCGTTGCTTGATTTCTTCGTTTTCAGCTTTAAGCGCTTCGTTTTTCGCAGTATTTTCTTTTACTGCTTTATCATAAGCTTCCTTAGCTTCAGCATTAGCTTTTTGTACTCGAGCTAATTCTGTCTGGTAAGCTGAAAGTTTATTTTGATAATCCTGTTGACTATCTTCGTTTGCTTTTTTGACAGTTGCTAAATCTTTTTGATATTGTGCTAGCTTAGCCTCATACTCTGCTTTAGCTGTTGCATTGGCAGTGTTGATTTTTCCAACTTCTTCTTGATGACTTTTTAGATCTTTTTGATACTTGTCATCCGCTGCTTTGTTTTCAGCATTGACTTTATCTGTTTCAGCCTGATGAGCTGCAACTTCTTTTTTATATGCTTCAGTTGTTTTCTTTACTTCTTCAGCCTGTTTAGCATAGTCACTTTTAATCTCATCTTGTTTTTGAGCATTCTCTGTAGCAGTTGTGGCTGTTCCTTTGCCTTTTGTTTCATCTTGAACTACCTTAACTCCTGCAGATTTTGCATCAGCAACTGCTTTATCCAAATCAGCTGATGATACTTCTACTGGTAAAGCTGAGTCTTTAGAACCAGCCTTAGCTTGGCTTTCTTTGGCAACTTGACTCATTTCACCCTGAGCTTCAGGTAGATTTGTAGCTGGGTTTCCTGTAGTAGCTACCTCAACTGTACTTGTACTAGTTGTCTCTGTAACTTCATCAGCAAATACTGCTTTGTCTGCAAAAGCAATCAAAGCAGTTCCTAAAACAGCACCACACAAAGTTTTCGCAACTTTGCTTTTACGAAATCCATAGACTTCTTTTTTATTTTTCATTTTAATCCCTTTCCTTATATGAATTTAGTCGTTACTTCTTATACTAGCACTTTACAAGGCAGGATGCAAATATTTACTCTTTTTTCTTTTTATTTATAGAATAATTCTACATATTTATAAATTAAATTAAAAAGAAGATGGTCACACCATCTTCTTTTAGTTAAACTATTTATTTTTCAGTCAAAGCTGCCAATCCTGGAAGAACTTTACCTTCAAGAAGTTCCATTGATGCTCCACCACCAGTAGAAATCCATGAGAACTTGTCTGCACGGCCAAGGTTGATGGCTGCGGCAGCTGAATCACCACCACCGATGATTGATTTAACACCTGGTTGTTTCACAATAGCGTCCATCACACCGATTGTACCAGCTTGGAAGTCTGGGTTTTCAAATACACCCATAGGTCCGTTCCATACAACTGTTTTCGCACCAGTCAAGGCTTCGTCGAATTTAGCGATTGATTTAGGACCGATATCCAAACCAAGGAAACCTGGATCCACTGCTTCACCTTCAGTGTCTTTTACTTCAGTGTAGTCAGCAAATGCGTTTGCTTCTTTTGAGTCAACTGGCAAGATCAATTTGCCGTTTGCTTTTTCAAGAAGAGCTTTCGCAACATCCAATTTGTCTTCTTCTACAAGTGAGTTACCAATTTCGATACCTTGTGCTTTGTAGAATGTGTAAGTCATCCCACCACCGATAAGAACTTTATCAGCTTTTTCAAGCAAGTTTTCGATAACACCAATCTTGTCAGATACTTTTGAACCACCAAGGATCGCTACGAATGGACGTTCTGGAGCTTCAACTGCTTCTTGGATGTAGGCAATTTCATTTTCAAGAAGGAATCCAGCAACAGCTTTTTCAACGTTTGCTGAGATACCAACGTTAGATGCGTGTGCACGGTGAGCTGTACCGAATGCATCGTTTACGAAGATACCATCTCCAAGTGATGCCCAGTATTTACCAAGTTCAGGATCATTTTTAGATTCTTTCTTGCCGTCAACATCTTCGTAACGAGTGTTTTCAACCAAGAGAACTTGTCCATCTTCAAGAGCGTTGATCGCAGCTTCCAATTCAGCACCACGAGTGACACCTGGAAGGAAAGCAACGTCTTGACCCAATTTAGCTGCCAAGTCAGCAGCTACAGGAGCAAGTGATTTACCAGCTTTGTCTGCTTCTTCTTTTACACGGCCAAGGTGAGAGAAGAGGATAGCACGTCCACCTTGTTCAAGGATGTACTTGATAGTTGGAAGAGCTGCAGTGATACGGTTGTCGTTGGTAATCACGCCATCTTTTACAGGTACGTTGAAGTCAACACGAACGAGAACTTTTTTCCCTTTCAATTCAACGTCTTTAACAGTCAATTTTGCCATTAGATATGACTCCTTCTTTTTTTATACGTGTTAATTATATCACAAAATCAGCAAAAGAGATAGAAAAACCCTAAACTTTTCTTGTTCTTTCTTCTATTTATTAACCTAAAAACCTAGGATTGCAGTGTGGGAAATAGCAATCTTCACATAATTCGGTTGGAATAATTTAGGCAAATTTCTTGATTGCTCTGCCTAATTACTTCTACACTATCCTTTTTCTAAGATTTTAATCCTTAATATTCTAAATTCTACAGTCCTTCTTTTTGAATTGCTAGGCTTCTTATTATACAATATAACTAAAATAGTTTCTTCAGTTTGTGCTATTTGAGATTAAAAGAAGGGGAATTGCTACCATGAAATTAGAAAGACTAATCTATATTTTACTGTCTCTTTTAAATAAGAAGAGAATAACAGCTAAAGAGATTGCAGAGAGGTTTGAAATATCTACTCGAACTGTATATAGAGACATGGATACACTCAGTTTAGCGGGGATCCCAATCTATTCGGAACGTGGAGATAAGGGAGGTTTCTATATACCAAGCGACTATAAGATAGACAGAAACTTTTTCACTGAGGAAGAGAGACAGTTTATCATTAATATGAGCCAAAATGTTAGTAAAATCGTTGGTCATTCAAGTCTTGACAGTATCGAACACAAGCTGTCTTCTCAAGAAATTACAAGAGTAAACAGTCCTTTTTACTTTGATCTCAGTTCCTGGACTCTTAATACAAATTATTTACTAGAAATTGAGGAAGCGATACAAACTGAACAGATGATTTCTTTTTCTTACTATTCGAAAAAACAAGAGAAAAGTCAGCGAACAGTTATTCCATACAGATTGATCTATAAACTGAACGCTTGGTATGTTATCGGTTACTGCTTAGAAAAATTAGATTTTCGCATTTTTAAATTAACTCGAATTCGAGAACTAGAACCAGTGGAGATAAAAGATAAACCATTCGATTATCCACGTTTATCTCAAGAAAAGTTAGAGCTTTTTTTAAATCCCCCAAAACATAAAGTGGAGGGGCAAAGAGAAGAAATCGAACTAGTTTTTACAAGATTTGCACTTCCAAAAATCTACGATTACTTCACGGAAGAAGAAATCAGAGTCGAGGACGAAATAATAAAAGTTCAGGCATTTAGAGCTTTAACTCCTTCATTTTTTGATTTACTCTTAAGCTTTGGTTATCAAGTAAAGGTCGTATCTCCAAGTCACTTACAAAATCTACTGGTCAGTACTCTCAAAAAAAATCTTCAGCAATATGACAACCTGTAGTCATATTTCCTTTTGTATACTCTTAAGTGGGCAAAATATTTCGTGATATTCATCATAGCCCAATTATTTTACAGGAGGTTCCAAATGGATACAAAAACACTTGCAGAAAGCTATTTTACGGCAGTAAATGAGGGAGGCTGGGAAGATTTCGTAGCTGAAAACTTTGATTATGGCATGTGCGATAGTATAGAAATTCGACAAGGACGTGATATTTATTTGCAAGGCGCAGGCCAATTCTATGCTTTGAGCCAGCATCTTGAAGTGAAGCAATTATTTGTTGATGGTCGAACTGTCTCAGCCTTAAATCGCTACCATCTACATTCCCCTCAAGGAAAAGAACTAGAACTGGATGTCGCAGAATTTCTGAAATTCGATGAGTTTGATAAATTAGTTGCATCCAATATTTATTTCGACACCTATCGTTTCCAAAAATTTATTCAAGGAATTGAATAACAAAAATCTAGCTTCAAATTTACTCTTCAATTTTAAAACTAAAAACAAGGTTTGACTGATCTACAGTCAAGCCTTGTTTTTTAGTTGTTATGAGAAATCCCAAGAATTCGTAAATCCGATTAATCTTCTTTTTTCCTTCTAACAAGCAAGTCATAGCCGCTCATTACTCCGAGGAGTCCCAGCGCTACTAGACTAGCATCTGTTTCTGCACCAGTATTTGGAAGTTGAGTTGTTGCCTTTTCAACTTTTGCCGATGCTGCTGAAAGCGCTTGATCCCTTGTTTGTGAGACTTGCTCCTCTTTCGTTCCTACTTCAACAATTTCTGGGATAGCTTCCTTGAGAACTTCAGTTGAACGAAGGCTGCGTTTGCCTTGGGCATCTACTTCTACAAAGCGACGAACTTGGCCTTTAAGAAGGCTTGCATTTGGTCGCTCTTGACGTTCGAAGGCCACTGTATCCTCTTCAATTTCTAGTTTCGGAATTTCTAAAACTAGGTCTTTTATTCCCTCAGCTGGTTGGTTGCTTGATAGAACTTTTGTTCCAACTTCTGTGATTTCTGGGATTGCTTCCTTGACTACCTCAGTCGAACGAAGAGTGCGTTTGCCTTGGGTATCTACTTCTACAAAGCGACGAACTTGACCTTCCGCTCCTGCTTGAACTAGCTGGCGTTGTCCTTTGAGAAGCTCGGCGTTTGGTCGCTCCTGATGTTCAAAGGCTGTTGTTTCAGTTTCAATAACTAGTTCAGGGAGAGCTTCAACCGTTGGAGCCACTTCATTTGGATCCATGCTTCCAACATGATGGCTTTCTTCTGCAGGGGCTAGTTTCTTATTCAACTTTTCTTTCATTTCCGCAAAAGCTTGTGGAGTTGGCATCTCTGAAGCCAACAAAGTTTCTGCTTGTTCAATCAACTCAGCTTTAGGATCTTTTTTACGGATAGATTCGAGCAAACCTTCCAATTCTTCTCTAGCTGTCTGATAACGTTGATTTCCATCCAAGTCTGTCCCTGCTTGTTTCAACTCATTCAAAGCCCGGTTAACTTCTTCTTGGCTAGCATTGTGGTTTTCTGCTACAGCTTTCGCTGCAGTGAGCTTCTCTACTAGTGCTGCTTGTTTGTCCTCGCTAGAGAAGGTGTAGGCAAGGGTTGACTGACGGCCTTGGGCTGCAGTGATTTCTTGTTTGAGGTACTCATCGTTGACAGCTGCTTTTGGAGAAACCAAAACATCAAACTCAGCGATGTGCCCCTTGTAATGCAGGGTCAAGGTTTGACGACCAGTCTTTTGAGCATCGTAGCCCGTTATTTCAACACCTTGATCCATAAAGGCATGACTTTCTTCCGTCTCATCATCATAGAGAACACCGAAGCGACCTTCAGAGAGATCCAGTTGATCTCCTACTAGATAGTCTGTTTTTGGTTTCTTAGTAATATACAAGCCCGCTACTTCTTTTGGTTTTCCTTCATCTTGTCCTGTCACTTGGACTTTCAGATCACCTGACACTGGTAAACCAAGGTATTGAAGTGTTAGGTTTTGTTCCCCTTTTTGATGAGCATCGTATCCAAATACCGTCACACCTGAGTGAGTAAGGTTAATCAGCTCGTCGGCTTGTCCCCCTTCGTATTGAACACGGAGTGTTCCGCCTCTGAGGTCCAGTTTTTCTCCTTCTTTATAAACTGTCTTCTTAGGTCCTTTTTCAAGGCTAACAGATTTAATTTTTCTTTCATCCTGTGGAATCGCTACAGCCAAGGTGTTACTGATTTCTTTGCCAGGTAGTTGAGTACGATAGTAGAGGAGATTTGGTTGTTTGTCAAAGGCCAATGGTGCTGTTGCCAGATCGCCACCAGTTTCAGACTTCAAGGTTGCAATTGGTGTTTGTGAATCAGCCTTGTCGTAAACGGTGATGGTTGCGCCTGCTGGAACATCAGAGAAGCCTAGTTGAACTTGGTGGTTTCCAAGTGAACGAGCAGCTACCTTAGCCATTGGAATATTTTGACTTTCTGTGTCCAAGGTTTCGTACATCTTCCAGTTGTAGATACGAATGGCTTTCCAAGGTGTTCCGTTATCAGATGTGATAACTTTTAGACGCCAGTCTTGCGCGGTGATTGGTTTGTCAAGAGTGATATCTGTAACGTGCGCTTTATTGCCACGGACTTCCTTAGCTAGTTTCCACTCGCCATCTGTATCCTTGTAATAAAGATCAAAGTCCTTGGTATTCATCAGACCATCGTTAACAGACTCACCACCAGCTCCCGCATGATCCATTACCCATCTGACAACACGACGTGGTTGAGTCAAACGAATATCGACACTACCGCTCAATTGTCCTGAAGACCACTTGTCTGACAGACTTGTAATCGTACCGTTCAACATGCCTTCGATGCCTTCCCCACCTTCAGTATTCGGGAAAGTGCTACCAATAACCGTTGCCCCTGGAACAATATTTTCAGCCAAAGGTCTTGGGAGAGTTGTATCCTGAACAGTCATGCCCCAGTTGAATGACGCAGTTGCAGCTTCTGAACGGAGGCCATTTTTACCAACTGCAACGACTTTCAATTCTTGAGTCGTACCAGTCGCATTAGCAGAACGGCTAACTTTTGGCAAGTAGATGGTTGAAGCAGATGAACCTGTCAACAAACGCCAGTTGTCACCGTCTTTTTCGTAGACTTCATAGAAATCTGCGTCTTGGTTACCCGAAAATTGAACCACTGCTTCAGCTTCTTGGGCATTCTTAAGAGATTGCTTCACCACTGAGAGACCTGTAGGTGCTTGTGGCGCTTGGTGATTGTCCGTGATCGTTAATTGTCCTAGGTTGAACTGATAATCTTTTACAGCACCTTCATGTTCGAAGAAGAGTTTAACTGCATAGATGGTTTTACCTGCTAGTGGGCTAAGGTCAATTTCTTCATTTGTCCAGTTATCAGAAAGAGTCAGTTCTTTCCATGCGGCTGCATCCTCAAATTTGTAGTCTGGAGTCGTAGAGAAGGCCATATAAACTTTAGAGCCTTTTCCTCCCTTGTGGGCAACACGAAGTTTGGTTTTCTCAGTTACTTCTAGTTTGGTAGAATACAAATTCACATCTTGGTTCGTCTTACCAGCTACATCACCTGAGAATTTAAGAGAATTTCCGCCATTGTAGGCATCTGTAAAGTCATATTCTGCACGGAGTTTTTCACCCGTTGAAGTCTGCCACCAGCGCCATGTTGGCAAGACACCTGAAACAGAACGGTAGTTCCATTCAGAATCCTTAGAAATTTTGCCGTCTACAAACCACTTTCTACCATGACCTGTATTAAAAGAGGTGGTGAAAGTCCGGCCTACTGCCGGTGTGCGGTCCGCAACTAAATTGGCAATCCCATACCACTCTTTGTCAGCTGGTTTTTGAGCCGTTGGATCTCCTTGGTAACCTGTGAAGAAGATATCCTCGTTCTTGTGGTAGTCTTCACCTGTTTTTCCTAGACTGGTAATCGTATCCGGCGCAAAAAGTCCAAGTGACAAGCGCAACTTACCTTTTTCATCTAAAAGAGCATCCCATTTGACTTTGGTCTTATAAGAACCACCTTGTTGCAATTCCAAGCCTGCAAAGACATCATACTGGCTACGTTCTAGCCATTTTGCCATCTCTACAGAGTGGTCATTTTTTTCCTTGTTCCAGTTGAAGTTAGCAAAGAATTGATCTGCAGGGACCTTGTCTCCTTCTTTTTGCATGAATTGGTAGTTGTAATCACCTAGACCATCCTCGTGGTAACGACCGTATTTGTAGGTCATGGCATCGTACCAAGCATACTTGATTGGATGGTTGACTTTGGCTGCGTATTCTTTTGTATAGAGCATGAATTGGCGCATTTTTTCACCAAGAGGTTCTACCAATTCACCCGTTGTTTCCTGGTTGATGAAATAGCCATCAAAGCCATAGTACTTAGCAAGATCGACGAGTTTTCGTGCGATAGGGAAGGTGCCATCTGCGTCTTGTTTCAAGACAGCTGCAAATTTCTCTTGGTCGGCAATGCTATTTGACCAGTTGAAAAAGAGTGTTCCATAAACGGGAACTCCGTTGCGGTGACCGGCATCAATGACATCTGGAGTTGGAACTAGACCTTCCCAGAAGACCATTGAATCCAAGTATTGCCAGTAATCAAAGGCGTAGGCCTTGAATTCTTCTCCACCAACAGAAGCGTGGTCTTTGGCCTTTGAGTTGGTATTTGCTAGAGCTTGAACCTTGGCTCTTCTGCTTGCTTTTTCGTTAACCAACTGACCTCTATGGCGCTTGGCGAGTTCAACTGAGGAACGATTGATGGGATCATCCTCGCGCGCACCCGGTTCCCATTTCAACAAATCACCCCAAGTATCAAATTTGATTTCTTTTGGTCGGAGACTCTTCTCTTCATTTTTAGGAACGTCTGCTAGACTTGGTTTGTCGGCTTTATTGTCAACCACTTGAGGAGCTTCCTCTGGTTTGACTTCTTCTTTTTCAGTTGGTTGAGCAGGTTTTTCAGCTTTATCCGTCGGAGTTGGCTTCGCTTCTTCTTTTTCATTAACTAGATCCGTTATTGCTGGAGTGTTTTCTGAAATGGGTTGCTCAGCTACTTTGTTTTCAGATTCCTCTAATTGTTTTTCGAGAGCTGCGGTATCTGGATTAGTTGTCTCACTAGTACTTGTAGCTTGAGCGCTCGTGTTTGCGGCTGTTTCAGGGACAGCGACCTGTTCCGCAAGAGCTGGGCTTGCGAACAGAGCTGAACCAATCATCAAGGAACAAGCCCCGATTGACAGCTTACGAATACTGTAACGGCAACGTTTTTCAAAAAATAGATTTTTCATCTTATCCTCCTAATAAAATATAAAGTAAGCGCTTTACTTTTTTGATAAAAAGTAACTGTTCTCAGTACTCACCACCAGAACAGGATCATCTTCATTTTATCCTATATGAAAGCGATGTCAATCTATTTAACATAAAAACTATAACTAGGATAATAATCAGTAAAATTTGGACACAATCCTATAAATCATCTATCTTAAAGGGAAACTAGATCTCATTTTAAAAGAAAGTTCTTCTTTCTTATGAAAATTTCAGCTAAACACTTGTGAGATTTACTTTTATCCTTTAAAATAGAATAGGAGAAATTCCGTTATTATTTTTCGGAGGAAAAAGAAATGTCCATTAATTGGCAGGAAATTTTATTTCACTTTTTAGGAGGTCTAGGACTGTTTTTATACAGTATCAAGACCATGGGAGACGGTTTGCAACAAGCTGCTGGAGATCGCCTTCGTTTTTACATTGACAAGTACACTAGCAATCCCTTTTTAGGTGTTCTAGTCGGGATTGTCGTGACCGCCCTGATTCAGTCAAGTACAGGGGTTACAGTTATCACGGTTGGGCTGGTCAGCGCTAGTCTTCTCACTCTTAGACAGGCTATCGGAATTATCATGGGAGCCAACATCGGAACCACCGTTACTTCCTTTATCATCGGTTTCAAACTAGGTGAGTATGCTTTACCCTTGATTTTCCTTGGAACCATGTTCCTCTTCTTTACAAAAAACAGAACAGCAAACAATATCGGGCGCATCCTGTTTGGTGTAGGGGGGATCTTCTACGCTCTCAACCTCATCAGTGCCGGTATGAGTCCGCTTAAAGATTTACCACAATTCAAGGAATATATGGTAACCTTGGGACAAAATCCTATTTTAGGAGTAGTAGCCGGTGCAGTGATTACCGTCCTCATCCAGGCTTCCTCGGCTACAATCGGGATTTTGCAAGGTCTCTATGCAGGTGGATTCCTTGACCTTAAAGGTTCACTACCAGTTCTCTTCGGAGATAATATCGGAACAACCTTAACCGTTATCATTGCAGCAGCTGGAGCTAACATCTCTGCAAAACGCGTTGCTGCAACCCACGTTACCTTTAACGTTTTAGGAACTATTCTTTGCTTAATCTTATTAGGCCCCTTCACTGCTATGATCGAGTACTTCCAGGCACTCCTTCACCTCTCACCTGAGATGACAATCGCCTTCTCTCACGGTGCCTTTAACGTAAGTAACACCATTGTACAATTTCCTTTCATCGGAGCCTTGGCCTACTTTGTAACCAAGCTCATCCCTGGTGAAGACGAGGTTGTCAAGTACGAGCCCCTTTATCTCGACGAGCAACTTATCCAGCAATCTCCTTCTATCGCTCTAGGAAATGCTAAAAAAGAACTTTTGCACTTGGGGAACTATGCAGCCAAAGCTTTTGACCTTTCTTATACCTATATTATCGGTTTGGATGAAAAGGTAGCTGAAAAAGGGCACAAAACAGAGGAAGCCATCAACACCATCGATGAAAAACTCACTCGTTACCTCATCAGACTCTCAAGCGAATCCTTGAGCCAAAAGGAAAGTGAAGTCTTGACTAACATTCTGGATTCATCTCGTGATTTGGAACGGATTGGGGACCACGCAGAAGCTCTTCTCAACCTAACAGACTACCTCCAACGTAAGAATGTTCAGTTTTCTGATGCTGCTTTAGAGGAATTAGCTGAGATTTATCAAGCAACAACTGCATTTATCAAGGATGCCCTTGATAGTGTGGAAAACAATGATATTGAAAAAGCTCAAAGTCTGATTGAACGCCATAAAGAAATCAACAATATGGAACGCGTTCTCAGAAAGACCCACATCAAACGCCTTAATAAGGGTGAGTGTTCTACACAAGCTGGAGTCAACTTTATCGACATCATTTCCCACTACACTCGTGTGTCTGACCATGCTATGAACCTAGCTGAAAAGGTCATCGCTGAACAAATCTAAGCACCAAAAAGCTATCCTGAATGGGATGGCTTTTTTCGTCTCTTCATCAAGAATGGCTTTTCTGACATATAAAAAATGCTTTGATTCACAATGGAATCAAAGCATTTTAAATAGCTCTCCAAACATAATAGCAGAAACTGCAGTGCCTCTGTACTTGGCTTCTTCTCTTTTGATAAAGCGCGCCAAGTTGATCAGTTCAGGTGCTGGGTGTTTGGGATTGGTGAGCAATTCACGGGTGACCAGTCCTGAGAGACGGACTGCTAGTAATTGCTCATTTGTAGTTGGTAGTTTTTTAGCAGTCTCTAGGAGAGCAGCAACTAAATCTTCACTCAAGCCCTGACGGGCATGATTATAGAGATCTTTTATAAGGCTTTCTAGATTTGGTTCTACCATCCTGACCACCTCCCTTATGTTTAATAATTTTTAATCAAATCAACAGTTGAGCGGTCCAATTTTTTCACTAAGGCTTGCAAGAAAGCTTGAGCTTCTAGGAAGTCATCCATCGCGTAGAGTGTTTGATGAGAGTGGATATAACGGGCGCAGACCCCGATAGTTGTAGAAGGAACACCGCCATTTTTCAGATGAGCTGCTCCAGCGTCCGTTCCGCCTTTTCCACAGTAGTATTGGTACTTGATACCAGCTTCTTCAGCCGTTGTCAAAAGGAAATCCTTCATGCCTGGGAGAAGCAAGTGACCTGGATCGTAGAAGCGAATCAAGGTGCCATCCCCAATCTTGCCTTGGCCACCGTAGACATCACCAGCAGGTGAACAGTCAACTGCTAGGAAGACTTCTGGGTCAAACTTAGTTGTAGAAGTATGAGCGCCACGAAGACCAACCTCTTCTTGGACGTTCGAGCCAAGATAGAGTTCATTCCCGAGTTTTTGACCTGAAAGGGCTTCTGCTAGCTCACTAACCATAAGAACTCCATAGCGGTTGTCCCAAGCTTTTGAGATGATATTTTTTTCATTGACTGTCAAGATAGCGGAGCTATCAGGGACAATCGTGTCACCCGGACGGATACCAAAGCTTTCTGCCTCAGCCTTGTCTGCAAATCCACCATCAAAAATGATATCTGAAATTGCTGGCATAGTTGGTCCTCCTGTTCCACGTGTCAAATGTGGAGGGACAGAACCTGAAATCACAGGAATTTCACGACCATCACGAGTAAAGAGTTTGAAGCGTTGGCTGCTGACTACCATTGGATTCCAGCCACCGATTTCAACGACACGGAAGGTACCATCTGGCTTAATTTCGCTGACCATAAAACCAACTTCGTCCATGTGAGAAGCGACCAGGACGCGTGGCGCATCCGCAGCTTCTGAATGCTTAATACCAAAAATACCACCCAAGCCATCTGTCACTACTTCATCCACGTGCGGTGTCAACTTCTCACGAAGATAAGTACGGACAGGTGCTTCATGACCTGAGATCGCAGCAAGCTCTGTTACTTCTTTGATTTTTGAAAATAATGTTGTCATATCAGTTCCTTCTTTCTGTCCTCCATTTTACCACTTTTTATAGGAGAAGGATAGTGGAAATCTTAATCTTCCAACTTCCTTTCTAGAGTATACAAAAAAGAATCAGGCTGATTCTTTTTGTTTTATGATTTCGTTTGAGTGAAAAGTGGTCTGGTACAGGATCTTTTCCTATTGGCGACCAGGGGTGGCAACGTAAAATCCGAGCCAAGCCCATCAGAACACCCTTGAAGCCATGTTTTTCAATAGCCTGAATCATGTAGTTAGAACAAGTCGGCTCAAAGCGACAAGAGGGTGGAAAGGCCGGTGAGATAAAACGTTGGTAAAAGCGTACTGGCGCTATTAAGATTCGTTTCATTATTTCTTGGTTACAGCCATAGTGTGTAGTTGGCTGATTTCTTTTTTATTAAGGCGACGGGCTTCTCCTGGACGAAGACCTGTCAAGTCTAGGTGTCCGAAACGTGTCCGAGACAGTTTATCAACTTGAAGACCGACGGCTTCAAACATCTTTTTAACCTGATGGTTACGCCCTTCATGGATAGTCAACTGTACCACAGAGCGGTTTTTGACTGGATCCACTTTGAGAATTTCATAGACAGCCGGCTTGGTTTTCTTGCCATCAATCTCAAGACCACGGGTCAAGGGGCGGAGATTATCCTTATTGGCCACACCTTTAACACGCGCGATATAGACCTTGTCAATCTCATTACGGGGGTGAATCATCTCGTCTGTAAAGTCCCCGTCATTGGTCAAAATCAAGACACCTGATGTATCCCAGTCCAAACGTCCCACAGGGTAAATGCGTTCTTTAACATTTGGCAAGAGATCCACAACAGTCTTGCGGCCCTTGTCATCTGTCACACTGGAAATCACTCCACGTGGTTTGTTAAGCAGATAGTAGACCTTTTCTTCGTTGTAGATGGGCTGACCTTCCACTTCGACCTTGTCACCAGACTTGATGGTCGTTGCGAGTTCACGCACCACTTGGCCGTTAACTGTCACCAAACCTTGCTTGATCAACTCTTCTGCTTTTCTCCTACTGGCCACACCTGCGTGGGCAATATATTTATTGATTCTCATCTTCTTCTATCCTTTCACCAAATAATTGGCTTTCTTGGGCTTGAATCTCAAGCTCATCAATCACTGGCAGTTCTTCCAAATGGTTAATTCCCATGTAATCTAGGAAATAATCCGTAGTCACATAGAGATTGGGACGACCCAACACTTCTTTTTTTCCATCTTCTCGTATCAAGTCAAAGGCCTGCAACTTTGCCAAGGCCCCGCTCGAGTTGACACCACGGATAGCATCAATTTCTATCCGCGTGATGGGTTGCTTGTAGGCAATGATGGACAAGGTTTCAAGAGCAGCCCGAGACAAACTTTGGTTGATGGGTGCCTTGGAGTATTCCTTCAAAATCGCTGCAAATTGAGGCTTGGTGACCAATCTGTATGCACCACCTGTCTCGATCAGGGACAAGCTCGAATCTTGGTCTTTTTCATACTTCTGGGCTAATTTTTCTAAACTCTGTTGGATGCCTGTCGGTGGAAGTGAGAGGAGTTCAGCCAACTGACGAACCCGAATCCCATCTTCACCTGCTACAAACAAGAGCGCTTCTATTTCTGCTAAAGTACTCATCTTTCCTCTCTATCAAGTCTAGCTTTGTGCCTCTTGATTTTCTTCCTTCTTTTCCATGAGATAGATATCTCCGAAACTCTCCTCTTGCACGAGAATCAGCTCCTGGGTTTTGATTAACTCTAGGGTTGCCAAAAAGAGGGTAATAACCTCTTGAACATTCTGGGCTTCCTTGAACAAATCCTGCAAGCGCAACTGGTCTCGTCCAGTCAAGGACTCTTTTACGATGACCATCATGTCCTCAATCTTATACTCATCGCGCAGGATGGTCGTGTGGTTCTGAGCGAACTCCTCTTTTTTCTTGGCTAGGATATTTGAAAAAGCCAAAAAGAGGTCAATGGTCGTCTTGTCATGTACAAGCTCTGCATCTTCGTAAATCAACTCTGTCGGCGCTTTGGAATAGTACTGGGCCCGATCTTGATGCTTAGCCTCCAAGTGCTCACCCAAGAGCTTGAACTTGCGGTATTCTTCGATCTGGGAGAGAAGGTCCTGCTCTAGGTCATCCTCTAAGTCTGTCACTTCTGCTACCTTTGGCAAGAGCTTGCGACTCTTGATCAGCATCAGCTGACTAGCCATGACCATATACTCGCCCGTCACTTCTAGACGCATGGCCTGCAGAGTTGAGACATAGGCTAGATACTGTTCGATAACTTCCGTAATGGGCACATCGTAGATATCCATCTGGTACTTAGAAACCAAGTGCAAGAGTAAGTCCAGTGGCCCTTCAAAATCTTTTAATTTAATATCCATTATCTATATTTTTCTAAGGTCAGGACTGTTTTTAATCCTAATTTTTTTGCAATTTCGTACAAATCGACCTTGTTTTCTATCTGTTTTAGAATGAACTGTTCCCGCAAGGCTTGAGCGGATAAGGTTGGGAAACCTTTCTCCTTGACAAAGGACTCCAGCTGACGAAAGGCCCACTGACGAGAATAGGCTTTCCCTCCCCTTTCAAAAAGATAGGTCTGCCCCATCAAGGGTTCTAGCTCTGGAATCAAGGTCGTGGGAATGGTGACAATCCTCTGTTGGGAAGCCTTGTTAATTCGCAACACCTGAAAATCCAGATTGATATCTGCAACCTTAAGGGCTAAAATCTCACTCGGCAGCAAGCCCATTTCCAAGATAAGAAGCGCCAGCAAGCGTCCTTCTGGATAATTACTTTCCTGCCAAAAAGAGTCTAAATTTAGAATCTCTGGCTTTTCAGTCTTCTTTTCAGCTTGTTTGGCTAATTCCAGACGGTAAAAGCTGTCCACTTCTCCGTTTCGATAGAGAAAGTAGAGAAATTGGTTACAGGCCGAAAGTTTTCGCTTCTGGGCGCTGATTTTTAGATTGGCTAGCTGGGCTTGGTAAATCTTAAGACTGGTCTCAGAGATCCGATCACCTACAATGTCTAAAAATTGCTCCAGATCATACTTATAGGACTGCTTGGAATTGGCAGACAAGTCCTGTTTTTCCTCTAAAAAGGCTGAAATCCTATCTCTCATTTGCATCGAATCTCATATTCCTTACTAAAGTCATGCAAGAGGGCATTAACGGCCTTGAGGATGGACTTGCGCGTGATGATTCCTTGGAAAATTCCTTCATCATCTACCACTGACAAGAAGGGTTCATCCACCAGTTTATGGAGGACTTCTGTGATGTTATAGTCTGGAGCGACAACTGCCACATCTGTCTTAGTCATATTGACGATATCTGTCGTTGCCATCTGTTCATCTGTCAAACCTTGCTCCATTTGATAAGCCAAAATATCTCTCAGACCAATGGTTCCGACAAAGCGTTTGTCAAAGGTCACAACTGGGATACGGGTATAGGTGATTTGGCTCAGCACTAAAATCGCATGATCAGCATTATGGGTATCAATCAAGGCTGCTAGATTCTCAGCAGGGGTAAGAAAAGTCTCTTCCTGCTCCAATAAAAATGCTTCAAATTCCTTGGCAATCATCGAGCAAACTCCTTGGACAAGCCTGGATAAACCTCATGATCACGTGTCAAAAAGTCTACTTTAAAATAGCTGTCATCAATCTCCACACGGGCATAGAGGCATTCTCTGATGGTTCCTCGTGGTTGGCTGATGGAGCCTGGATTTAAAAAGAGTGTTTTGCCTTCCATCCAAGCATTTGGCACATGCAAGTGACCATAGAGACAGATATCGGCATCTTCTTCCTGAGCCCAGTAGTCCAACTTTTGAAAGTTGAAATTGATATCAAACAAGTGTCCATGCGTCTGGATGATCTTGGTTGGACCAAGTTGAGTCACCAAACGTTCTGGGTAGCCAGCATAAAAGTCCATGTTGCCTTTAACGACATGGATGCCCTCCCAAAGCGGAGAGTCTGGACGGAGTTCAGAGTCACCATCGTGAAAAATGGCATCAACTTTCCCCAGATAGCGATCACGAATTTCTTCCACAATCAAGCTATCTCCGTGGGAGTCACTCATTACAATGATGGTTTGCTTTGCCATGATGGAAATACCTCCAAAAGTTTCTTAACGGCTAAGGCACGGTGGGATTGGCTATTTTTTTCTTCAAGGGTTAATTCTGCTGCTGACTTACCTGTCTCTCCCACAAGGAAAAGCGGGTCATAGCCAAAGCCATTTTCCCCCTTGGGTTCAAAGTTGATATAACCTGGCCAGTCAGCTTCGACAACCAAGCTTTCCTTGTTTGGACTAGCTACGACTAGGGTTGTATGGAACTGGGCTGAGCGGTCCTTGAGTTCAAAGACCATGGCCAATTCGTGCAAGAGTTTGGCATTGTTTTCACGATCAGTTGCTCCCACACCTGCAAAACGGGCTGACCAGACTCCTGGCAAACCGCCGAGGACATCGACTTTGAGACCTGAATCATCTGCTAGCACCATCTTGCCTGTTAATTGGGAAATGGTTTCTGCCTTGAGACGGGCATTTTCTTCAAAGGTCATGCCTGTTTCAGCTACTTCAGGTAGGTCAGGGTAGTCATTGAGATTTTCCACATCATAGCCTAACTTATCAAAGATAGCTCGGAATTCCTTGGTCTTGCCCTCGTTACGAGTCGCAATCAACAAGGTTTCTCTAACCTTACTAGTTTCAAAGAAGTCTTGAACATTGACCCCTTCTTTAGGCAATTCTACATGCAGGAGTTGCCCATTTTCAACCAAGAGCAGGGCTCCCTGACGTTGGATGACTTCCAAGTTACGTCCTGCTTCTGCATTTAAAATCTCAACGATAAAGGAGAGCAGACGGAAGTTGGAAGACCAGCGCATCACCGTTATCGTAATCGGAAAGCCATTTTCTTCGTCACGAAAAATCCGCGCTAAATCCATAAAATCAAGCTCGAGAGGATCTTTGATAAGGCTATAGATGCCTCCATAGACATCCCAGACACCGACATACCAGTCCTGGTCATCCTTGTATTCATAAATTTTGTTTGTCATAAAGTTACATGCTCCACATGAATCTCTTTTTCCAGCCATTCTGCTCCAATTTGGGCAAAACTTTGGCTATTGGCTGTTGTGTAAAAACGATGTTGAAGAGGTCCCGCATCTCGGCTACGATTGATTTCAAAATAATTGAGTAAGACTGAGATATCCCGTACACACTCTGCCCCACTATCGATGAGCTGAACCTTTGGTCCCATGACATTTTGGATGATAGGGCGAAGGAGTGGGTAATGGGTACAACCCAAAATCAGGCTATCCACCTTACCGACCAAGGGGCGCAGGGTTTCATAGACCACTTTCTTGGTGACACTGGTTGACAGGGCACCAGACTCCACCAAGGGGGCAAACTTTGGACAGGCCAAACTCTCCACCTGTAAGTCCGGATCCAGATCATGGATTTTCTGACGGTAGATATCTGATTGGACTGTCATGGGGGTTCCAATTACTCCGATTTTCCCACCTTGACTGGACTTGATAGCTGCCGAAGCTCCCGGCAAAATCACACCTAGGACAGGAATATCTAGTTGGGCCTTGATTTCTTCCCAGACGACCGCAGTCGCAGTGTTACAAGCAATGACAATCATTTTGACATCCTTGGTCAAGAGAAAGTTGACCAACTGCCAAGTATATTCACGGATTTGCTCAGCAGGACGGGGACCATAGGGCGCCCGTGCCGAATCTCCAATATAGACGATTTCTTCATGGGGAAGCTGGCGCATGAGCTCACGAACAACGGTTAAGCCACCGACACCCGAATCCAAAAAACCAATTGGTCGATTATCCATATAGTCTTCTTTCTAGTCTTTTTTCTGATTGATAGTTCATCATAATTACTCGTCCTAAATGAACGGATAGACAGCTTGATAGAATGGCAACTGCCTCTCTTTTAATCATAATCAAATATCAATAGAATGCAAGGAAAAAGTCTTATCCTTGAGAACTATTGAACATAGTGAGAAGTCTGGAACTTTCATCCCAGACTTTTCCTATTTATTTTTTCTTTTTATTGTTAGCAAGGGCTGCTTTTTGTTGGCGGATGATTTGGTGGTAAACTTGTTGTACCTTGGCTTCGCTTGGCTTTTGACCATTTGCGCTCAAGAGAGCACGAACCGCCTCAGCGTTCAAACGTGGGTTGTCAGCATATTTTTTTTCGATTTGCTTACGAGCCAAGTAAATCCCTCCAAGAGCTCCTCCTAGAAAAGCTAACACAATCAAGACAATTGCTAAAAGTAAATCCATTCTTTTTCTCCTGTTTCTTTTTGAGTCTTCTATATTATACCACAAAGTGACTTTCCTGACTAGTTTGTTTTACGCTTTCAAGAGGGGGTTAAGCCAATTCTAAGCTAGTCTTACAATCAGATTGAACTATGAAATTACGAATAATTCCACCCTTTCCTCTCTTTCTTCTACTATTTTAAGAAAAAGCAATATCAAATATGTTTTTCACCAAAAAGCTATTGACAAATGCTAATCGACCATTAGAATGAGAGGTGAGGAGATAAATAGAAACAAATTAAAACAAAACTGCTTCATGAAATGTAAGCGGTTTCGGATAAACAAAGGAGGGTTTTATGAAAAAACACTTTTGGGACAAATCCTGTCGCTATAGCATCCGCAAGCTGACGGTTGGGACTGCTTCTGTTTTACTGGGGGCTGTTTTTCTAGTCAACCATACTGTAGCCGCAGACAGTGTTGAGGTCAAGCAAACTGAACCAACCTCTGTCGAAGCTATCACTAAGCCTGATAGTGAACCCAAAGCTGCTGAAGCTACTGAAACTACAAAACCATCTCTAGCCGAGAGTCCAGTAGTTTCCAAAAGCAAGTCAGCTGAGGAGACTAAGACGACAAATAGTCAAGCTAGTGAAGAAGCCATTGTAGAAGCTAAAGAAAATAAGGAACCTGAAAAAGCAGATCAGCCTGTGACAAAGCAAGAAAACTATCAACTCAACTACGATCAACCAACAGCTCCCTCCTATGATGGATGGGAAAAACAAGCCCTTCCTGTCGGAAATGGAGAGATGGGAGCCAAGGTTTTCGGACTCATTGGCGAAGAGAGAATCCAGTACAACGAAAAGACCCTCTGGTCAGGAGGACCACAACCTGATAGCACCGACTATAACGGAGGAAACTACAAGGATCGCTACAAGGTCTTAGCAGAGATACGTAAAGCCCTCGAAGCTGGTGACCGCCAAAAAGCCAAACAGCTAGCTGAACAAAATCTAGTTGGACCAAACAACGCCCAGTATGGACGTTACCTAGCCTTTGGAGATATCTTCATGGTCTTTAATAACCAGAAGAAAGGACTAGATACTGTAACTGATTATCATCGTAATCTAGACATCACCGAAGCCACTACGACCACTTCTTACACCCAAGATGGGACGACCTTCAAACGCGAAACCTTCTCCAGTTATCCTGATGATGTCACTGTAACCCACTTGACCAAAAAAGGAAACAAGACACTTGACTTTACCCTTTGGAACAGCTTGACAGAAGACTTGCTTGCTAATGGCAACTACTCTTGGGAATATTCCAACTATAAGAATGGTCATGTCACTACAGATGCAAACGGAATCCTTCTAAAGGGAACTGTCAAAGATAACGGCCTCCAATTTGCATCCTATCTAGGAATTAAAACGGACGGAAAGGTGACTGTTCAGGACGAAACTCTGACCGTTACAGGCGCAAGTTATGCGACCCTCTATCTCAGTGCCAAGACCAACTTTGCTCAGAATCCAAAAAACAACTATCGAAAAGACATTGACCTCGAAAAAACAGTTAAAGGGATTGTCGAAGTAGCTAAGGCCAAAGACTACGAGACACTTAAAAAGGCCCATATCAAGGACTATCAAAGTCTCTTTAACCGCGTTAAACTAAATCTAGGCGGAACCAAGACTACTCAAACGACAAAAGAGGCCCTTCAAGGCTATAACCCAGAAAAAGGGCAAAAATTGGAAGAACTCTTCTTCCAATATGGCCGATATCTACTCATCAGTTCGTCTCGTGATCGGACAGATGCTCTTCCTGCCAACCTCCAAGGAGTCTGGAACGCTGTAGACAATCCACCTTGGAACGCTGACTACCACCTCAATGTCAATTTGCAAATGAACTATTGGCCAGCTTACATGAGCAACCTTGCTGAAACTGCCAAGCCAATGATCAATTACATTGATGACATGCGCTATTATGGCCGTATCGCTGCCAAGGAATACGCAGGTATCGAATCCAAAGACGGACAAGAAAATGGTTGGCTGGTCCACACTCAGGCGACACCATTTGGCTGGACTACTCCAGGCTGGAATTACTATTGGGGTTGGTCTCCGGCTGCTAACGCTTGGATGATGCAGAATGTCTATGACTATTATAAATTTACCAAGGATGAGACTTATCTCAAAGAAAAGATTTATCCAATGCTCAAGGAAACCGCTAAGTTCTGGAACTCCTTCTTGCACTATGACAAGGCCAGCGACCGTTGGGTGTCTTCTCCATCCTACTCACCAGAACACGGGACCATTACCATCGGAAATACCTTTGACCAATCGCTAGTCTGGCAGCTATTCCACGACTACATGGAAGTCGCCAACCATCTGAATGTCGACCAAGACTTAGTCACAGAGGTCAAGGCTAAATTTGACAAACTAAAACCCCTTCACATCAACAATGAAGGACGCATCAAGGAATGGTACGAAGAGGACAGTCCCCAATTCACCAATGAAGGGATTGAAAATCACCACCGCCACGTTTCCCATCTAGTTGGTCTTTTCCCAGGTACGCTCTTTAGCAAGGACCAGGCTGAATACTTAGAGGCTGCGCGTGCTACCTTGAACCACCGTGGAGATGGTGGTACTGGTTGGTCTAAGGCCAATAAAATCAATCTCTGGGCTCGTCTGCTGGACGGTAACCGTGCCCATCGCTTGCTCGCCGAACAGCTCAAGTACTCAACTCTAGAAAACCTTTGGGATACGCACGCGCCTTTCCAAATAGACGGAAACTTTGGAGCAACCAGTGGGATGGCAGAAATGCTTCTCCAATCTCATACAGGCTATATTGCACCCTTACCAGCTCTTCCTGATGCTTGGAAAGACGGTCAGGTTTCTGGCTTGGTTGCTCGAGGAAACTTTGAAGTCAGCATGAAGTGGAAAGATAAAAACCTGCAAAGCTTGTCCTTCCTTTCAAATGTCGGTGGAGACCTAATTGTAGACTATCCAAATATCGAAGCCAGTCAGATCAAGGTCAATGGCAAGCCAGTCAAGGCAACGATTCTCAAAAACAATCGCATCCAACTGGCAACACAAAAAGGTGACGTCATTACCTTTGAACACTTCCCTGGTCGTGTAACCAGTCTGACAGCAGTTCGACAAAATGGAGTCACTGCCGAACTCACCTTCAACCAAGTAGAAGGCGCTACCCACTATGTCATCCAAAGACAAGTAAAAGACGAATCTGGCCAAACCTCTGCAACTAGAGAATTTGTAACCAATCAAACCCACTTTATCGACCGATCACTAAATCCTCAACTCGCCTATACTTATACCGTCAAGGCGATGCTGGGCGAAGTTTCCACACAAGTATCTGAACAGGCAACTGTAGAAACTCCTAGTGAATTGATGGATGACCGAGACAGTCGCATCCAGTACGGGGCTGCCTTTGGAAACTGGGCAGACTCAGAATTATTTGGAGGAACGGAGAAGTTTGCTGATCTTTCAAAAGGAAACTACACAGACGAAGACGTGACTGCTACTATTCCTTTCAATGGTGTTGGCATCGAAATCTATGGACTAAAATCGTCCGAACTAGGTCTTGCTACTGCTAAAATTGATGGCAAAGAAGTTGGCGAACTTGATTTCCATACTGCTGGGGCAACTGAAAAAGGCAGCCTCATCGGTCGCTTTACAGGATTGTCAGACGGACCTCACACATTGACTCTTAGTGTTAAACGTGAACACAAAGGACGAGGAAGTGAACGCTCGAAAATTTCATTAGACTACTTCAAGGTCCTAGCAGGAACAGGCAACACGATTGAAAAGATGGATGATCGCGACCCGCGCATCCAGTATGGTGCCCAGTTTAAGGACTGGTCTGACCCTGAACTCTACGGTGGTACAGAAAAATACGCTGATATTAACAACAGCGACTCTAGTGCGGCTTCAGAAGCTCAGGCAACTATTTCCTTTACAGGGACGGGCATTCGTATTTATGGCTTGAAGAGCCTTGCCCTTGGACGAGCACGTGTTACACTAGATGGCAAAGAAATGCCAAGTCTAGACTTCTACACTTCAGGTGCAACCGAAAAGAGAGCTTTTATTGGCGAATTTACAAACCTTACTGACGGTCCGCACACCCTGACATTACAAGTTGACCCAGATTCGCCAGAAGGTCGCAAGAAAATCTCTCTAGACTCCTTTGATATCATCAAAGCCCCTGCTGTTGGTATAGATAGCCCGAGCATCGCGCCTCTTAAGGAAAATGACAAAGAAATTTCCTTAAGCCTACCAGCTGGAGATTGGGAAGCCATCGCTGTAACCTTCCCAGGTGTCAAAAATCCTCTAGTTTTGCGTAAGGTGGATGAAACACATCTAGTTACAAGTGGAGATCAGACTATCCTATCAATCCAAGACAATCAAGTTCAAATCCCAATCCCTGAAGAAACCGATCGCAAAGCTGGAAATGCCATTGAAGCTTATACCATTCAAGGAAATACCACAAGCAGCCCTATCGTAGCCGTCTTTACTAAAAAGGATGAGAAAAAGGTTGACGAGAGTCAGCCAACTACAAGCAAGGGGGACGAACCAGCTCCTACTGTTGAAATTCCGGAATACACCGATCCTGTCGGAACGGCAGGGCAAGAGGAACCACCTACAGTGACAATTCCTGAATACACTGATTCTATCGGAACTGCGGGAGAACAAGAAGCTCCAACAGTTGAAATTCCTAAATACACCGAATCTATCGGAACGGCCGGGCAAGAAGAGTCTCCTACTGTAGATAAGCCTGAATACACCGAACCGATCGGAACAGCAGATCAAGAGGAAGCACCTACTGTTGAAAAACCTGAATACACCAAACCTATCGGAACTAGTGGGGATCAGGCTGCTCCAAGCCTTAGCCTTCCTGACTATCCAGTTCGAGTCTTGAAAGATAAGGAAACTGGAGTAGAAATCATCGGTGGAGCCAGCGACTTAGAAGGAATTTCTCACGTTTCTAGCCGACGTGTCCTAGCTCAAGAACTCTTTGGCAAGACCTATGACGCTTATGACCTACAGCTTAAAAATCCAACAGATCATAGCTTGCAGCCAAAAGGCTCTGTATTGGTTCGCTTGCCTATTTCAGCTAGCGTAGAAAATCTCTACTACATCACTCCGACCAAGGAGTTGCAAGCCCTTGATTTCACCGTTCAAGACGGAAAGGTAGAATTCATCACTAATCATTTCAGTACCTATGCTGTCGTCTATCAAGCAACTGGAACAAGCTCTAACACAGAGGAAAAACCAAGTACTTCAGATGAAGAATCCTTGGCACACGAGGCTGAACAACTTTCAGCTAGTCCGATCCTTGCGAAAACTGGAAATCATTCTCCTAAAGAAGAACTTCCAGCGACAGGAGAAGCGTCCAACCCACTCCTCTTCTTAGCAGGACTCAGCCTAGCCCTTACAGCCACTTTTATGTTAAAAGGAAGAAAGGATGACTCCAACTAACCTTTAAGCACACAAAAACAGGATGAAGATCACCTTCATCCTGTTTTATTTTGTAATCAAAAGTTAGTTTTACAGTAGGTATAAAAAGGCTAAGGTCACGAGACTAGCAAGCAAGCCCACTCCCCAGAAGAAGAAATCGACCTTCCACTCACTCCAGGCTTGGCCTTTACCTGAAAATCCACCCAACTCAAAATGGTGATGAACTGGTGTCATCCGGAAGATACGTTTTCCTCCAGTCAACTTAAAGTAGGTAACTTGCATCATGACAGATGTTGTTTCAAAAACATACACTATCCCAATCAAGAGCAAGGTCCATTCTTGGTGTAACGCCATAGAAATAGCGGCCAACATTCCTCCAAGAGCAAGACTTCCCACATCTCCCATAAAAACTTTAGCAGGCTTATGGTTAAAGACAAAGAAACCAAGAAGACCACCAATCATGGCAAGAATCACTAGGAGAATATCCAATTGGTTTTGTACATAAGCAATGACTCCATAGGCAGATAGGCTAATCACTACTGAGATACTTGCCAACCCATCAATTCCGTCAGTCAAGTTAACAGCATTCGAAAAACCAACTAACCAGAAGAGAGCAAAGAAAATGTAAAGAACGCCTAGGTGCAATGGATACCCAAATACATTTAAGACATCCCCTCCTCTTTCATAAAAGAGATAGAAGATAACTCCTCCTACTAATTGAAGCAAGAGCTTTTGTTTAGGATTGAGCCCTTCATTGATTTTACGAAAAACCTTGAGGAAATCATCTAAGAAGCCAACCAAACCATACAAAACGAGAATAAAGAGGATCATTCCGACATTGTTGGTTAGTTGATTAGTCAAAAGTGCAAGAACTAAACTAACTAAAACACTTGTTACGAGGAAGACTATTCCTCCCATTGTTGGCGTCCCAGCTTTTGCTTGGTGCTGTTTAACATCCTCATGCATCTGTTGGCCTGTAATTTGCGCCTTTCTATAAAATTGGATAAAGGCCGGAATTCCTACTAAAGTTAGTAAAAATGTCACAATTCCAGCACTAATAGAAATAAACATATTAGTCTCCTAAAGTTAATTTAATTTTTTTAATGTTTTTGATAGCTGTATTAGTCCGAACATCTTGCTTCTGAACAACGGAACCTGAACCTTCAAATTCCAGTTCAATATCCAACCATTTAGCAAAGGTCTCGGCAGTCTCTTTTTTCCAGCCATACATGTCTGGAATTTCTTCTACCTTATCCGATAAAAGGAGAACTTGTTGGTTTGGTGCAAGATTGGTCCCTTCTTCTACAGAAGTCTCTTTAATCTTTGTTCCAGTACCTACAACGATTGGTTGCACAATATTTCGGCGTAAGGCTTCCGCCAACTCACCAGGTGAAATATCCTTGATGCTAGGCATTGCATAAGAAGATTCTGTCGTAACTTTATCTAAATTTTTGGCTGGAGATTGAAGATTGAGAGATTCTTTCATAGCTGAAGCCCGCTCCAAGATTGGGGTGGCAAATTCTCCCAACTGGATACCTGAATAATGCTCAGGCTGTTGAACCGTTACATACAAGATAAAATCAGGATTTTCAGCAGGATTCATAGTCACAACTGAGAAAATATAATTGGTAGAACCAACCAAGTATCCTCCATTTTTCTCATCAGCGATTTGAGCCGTACCGGATTTAACTGCTACATTTTGTCCAGGAACTGTTATAATTGGCTTTCCTGTGTAGTGATTATACATAGTTCCATATAGAGGGTCCGTCCCAACTAAGATCATGTGATTTCGAGTTGTGCTTGCTGCCTCTTTGGAAACAGGATTTCCTACTATTTCTTTTTGTGACTTACGTACAGACTGATTGTTAGTATCATAAATAGCACTTATAAATTTTGGCTCCAGCATAACTCCATCATTAGCAATAGCTGTAAAGGCACGAAGCATTTGTGTTTGTGTCACTGAAATTCCTTGCCCAAATGAGCTTTGAGCAATACTAACAATATTATCAGCTGGAAGTTGACCAGCGTATTCATCTGTCAAGCCAAAGCGAGTTGGAACCCCAAATTTAAAGCGTTTTAGATAATCCAACCAAGTAGCATCTCCCATTTTTTGTTCAAGTAGACTCATTCCAACATTACTGGAGTGAGCGAAACCTTGTAAGAAAGTCATCATACTACCAGTAGTCAAACCTTCATTAACATCCCAATCTCGAGTCGTCGCATCCGCCATTTTAAATTCACTGCTATTGAAGTATTCTCCACTTGGGAAGGTATTATTATCAATAGAAGAAGCTAACGTCATAACCTTCATGCCTGATCCTGGTTCATAGTTACTTTGATAAAGAATGTCACGCCAAACAAAGTCCTCAGTGATTCCTTCTTTAGTATCTGCATTAAAGGTAGGTCGTTGGGTGGTAGCGAGAATTTCACCGGTCTTTGCACTGACCAAGGTCGCGGTCATATACTTACCTTTTACTTTTTCTAGAAAGGCATCCATCTGAGTTTCCATGAAAGATTGTAGCGGACTAGACAATGTTGTATAAACATCCTTGCCATCCACAGTTTGTTGCGATACCAGTTCTGTACCTGGTACGATATTTCCTACACGGTCTTTTTCATAGGTAATAATACCGTCTGTCCCTGCTAACAAGCTATTCAAGGAACTTTCAATACCAGATGTTCCAATAAGGCTCTTTGAACCATCTTCATTTTCATGGAGCTGAGCTAGACCAATGAAGGATGAAGCAAATTTCCCATTTGGATAACTTCGATTGGGACTAGTGGTAAAATTGACACCCTCGACCTTGGCAGCTTCTAAGTCTTGTTTAATGGACATCATATTAGCGTAGGTAATCCCATTTCCTTTAGCACCAAAGGAAACCTGCTTGAGATTTGGTTGTGAGAGTTGTTCCTTGACGTAACTCTCCTCCATATCCAAGTACTTATGGAAAATTTCGGCTACCTTATTGTACTGAGATTCCTCAACATATAGAATATCTCCATTCGCAGACTTATAATCCTTATCAATGACCGCATAAACATTGTAGGAGGTTGCATCTTCTGCAATTGGCGTTCCATTACGATCATAAATGGTCCCCCTCTTAGCAGGGACTGTTCGAGTCGTTTGGTGGACCCTACTAGCTTCTTTGACCAAGTCAACACCAAACTTTTTCCCCGTACCAATAATCACCGCAAAGTTAACCAAAAAAACAGCAAAGAGAAAAACGGCCAAGAGACTGAGGCTCTTCCCAACTCGTCTGCGGTTTTCAAGGGTAGTTTTGCGATTCTTAATGGCAAAGTGTACTATTTTTTCTTTCCAGGTTTTCATATACTACTCCCCCGATCGGATATTTTCATTATTTAATTGCAAGTCTTGCGAATTCGCAATCCCTGTCAGTCGTTCTGAACGGATCAATTCATTGACTTCTTGCTTAGCATCATCTAGCTCCGTCTTCTTTTCTTCAATCTGAGTATTAACAGTTGTTAATTCACTCTGGACTTGCAAGAGCTTGGTTTGCATATAAACCACACTGATGGCTAAGACAAGGGCTGTAATGGCAATCGAAAGGTAAAAAGCCTTCTCAACACGCGAAAATCTCTTGATACGAGCTTGCAGCAATTGGCTCGTCGTTTCTCTTTTGTCTACCATTTTATCCCCTTACTTGTGAATTTTTCTAGCTACTCGTAGCTTGGCTGAGTGGGAACGATTATTTGCCTCCAACTCCTCCTTGCTTGGTAGAATTGGTTTACGAGAGACTAATTCCATCTTGGGCTTGAGCTCATCTGGAATGAAAGGCAAGCCTTTTGGTATCTCAACTGTTGAAGCCTCTTTGAACAATTGCTTGGTCAAACGGTCTTCCAGCGAATGAAAGGTAATGACTGAGATTCTTCCGTCCACTGCTAGTAATTCCATAGCTTGTTGGATGGACTCATCTGCAGCACCCAGTTCATCATTGACCTCAATACGGATAGCTTGGAAAATCTGCTTGGCTGGATGACCTTTTTTCTTGAGTTCCTTGGCAGGCTTGGCGGACTTGATAATCTCGGCCAATTCTGTCGTTGTCTCAATAGGTTTCAACTCACGCGCTTGCTCAATCTTACGGGCAACCTGTTTAGAGAATTTATCCTCACCATACTTGAAAAAAATCCGAACTAGGTCATGATAGTCATAATGATTGACCACCTCATAGGCCGTCAGACTAGCTTCCTGATTCATGCGCATATCCAGTGGCGCATCCTTTTTATAAGAAAAGCCACGCTCACGCTGATCTAGCTGAGGACTGGACACTCCCAAGTCATAACAAATTCCATCAATTTCCTGGACACCAGCCTCCTGCAAACGTGCCTGCAAATGACGGAAGTTATCCTTGATAAAGGTTACCATCTCTTTTTCGATATAGGGTGCCAAACGTTTTTGCGCGTTATCAATGGCATTCTGGTCCTGGTCAAAGGCATAGAGATGCCCTTTTTCGCTCAATTTACTTAATAAATATTCGCTATGGCCTGCTCCGCCCAAAGTCGCATCAACGTAGATACCGTCAGGTTTTACGTCAAGCATATCAATCGTTTCATGAAGCAAGACCGTTACATGATGAAATTCTTTTGTCATATCCTATCTATTTTACCACAAATCTGACCAGCTTGCACTTGTCAGACAAATAGACAAAAAACAAGTAAGATTTCTTTAAGAAATATGTCAAATATGCTTGACATTCGCTCTATAGAAGAATATAATGTAGTCAAATATATACGACACAAATCAGAAAGGAGAACAGATGAATCGTGTGAAAGAATTTCGCAAAGAACTAGGCATTTCCCAGCTCGAACTCGCCAAAGATATCGGTGTCTCGAGACAGACCATCAATATGATTGAAAACGACAAGTACAATCCAACCCTGGAACTCTGTCTCAATCTCGCCCGCAGCCTCCAAACTGACCTCAACAGTCTCTTTTGGGAGGATAATTTTTAAAAAAGGAGCAAACTCATGAAAAAAGAAACCTTCACTGAAAAACTTATCAAACGCATTTATGGCATTTCAGGACCACTTGATGAACACAAACGACGCGAAGCTGACCGCATCGGAAATAAAATCTTTGTGATTCTCTTTTACCTCATGACTTTAGGTAATCTCATTCCCTTTGTCCTTGCTTATAAATACCCGCAAATTGTCGCTATCGGCTATCCTCTCGTGGTGTTTGGCATTTCGATGGTAGCTGCCCTCTATGTGGTCTCCCAAACCAAGAAAACGGGCATCACAGCTATTGATCCCGAAATGCTGAGTCAAAAAGAAAGCAAACAGCTACATCTTCCGGGTCTAAAAGCCGGTCTAATCTATGGCATGGGCATGTTCTTTGGAATACCGCTTCTGAATGTCCTAACCGATGATAGCAAGGATTATCTTGGTTCTCTTTTAAATACAGGGCATTTTGTATCAACTATCCTAGCTACCCTCTTCTTCGGAGTGACCATACAAATTATCGTCTCTCTTCGCATTCAAAAAGCCAAGAAAGACCAAGAAGACGACTAGGAGGTACCTTATGAAATCACTAGCTAGACTACTGATCAGTCATGTTTTTATCAGTATCTTTGTTACCTTTTTCCTACTTTCTGGACATATTGAGCATCCTTTCTTGATTATCTTTCTTTTATTCCTTCCTGTATTGAACAAGGGACAGAGATTCCAGAAAATCCAATCAAAAAAAATACGTCTTCTAAACGCATCTCTCTGTTTTATCCTCGTATCCTTTCCACAACTTTTAACAAATCCTATGGATTGGAGATACCTGGTATTTCTAATAATCTGTATCATTTTTAATTTGGTTTACTTCTATACTCTCTATCAACTCTTTAAAGAAGTCAATCAAAAATCGTTCATTTAGAAGGTTACTCCCATGAAAAAAGAAGATTTCACCACTCGCTTACTCAAACTATTCTTTCACATACAAGGGCCTTTTGATGAATGCCGTCAAGAGATGATTTACAAGGCTTGTGCCCGTGCCTTGATCCAAATCGAATACTCCTCCCTCCTACTCTTCTTGTTCTATCTCCTATTTGGACGCTTCATAGAGTTGGTTCGAGATGCCATGCCCTACCTCTATTTTGGACTTATCTTCGTCCTCTCATCTAGGTCGAGACTAGCAGTTCGCGACTTACATTTGGACAAGGATGACCAGTCCGAAATCCATCACAAAAGCTACAGCAAAAGCCAAATCAACCTTCGTAGTTGGGGTGTATTCATCAGTATTCCAATTGGCTTGTTTGTCTTATCAGCCTTTCACAAACTCTTTGTTCAGCATCTCCCCCTCGATACCTTTTGGGACAATCTCTCCCAGTTCGATAAAATGCTCCCTTTACTAGTGTTGGGGTTGGGTATTGGTGCCATCTTTGGAACCATGACCTATGCCTTTTTATCGGAACACGTTAAAAAATAGAGCAAGATTCGCTAATTTCTCATTTTATAGGCAAAGAATCCCACCTAGTTCGTTCTAGGTGGGATTTCCACTTCAATTCATAGGATAATTTCCAAAATATCTACTGACCCTCGTCACCAATTCTCCCACTGGGTCTCAATCTTGACATCGCCATAGTTGCTTGGCGAGTACTCGCTGTCATAGATGGTACACCAGTCTTTCAAGACTTTCTGGTTAACGATTTCGTCGTAATAAGAATCCAAATCCTTGGCAGTGATACCATACTGCTCTAAGTAGGATTTCACTTGGGCCTCGTCTTTAATGTATGTTTCTGATCTAATTTCATAAATCATAATTTTTTTAACTAATACTTTTTTCTTAAATTCATAATGAATAACAAAGTTAATTTTTTCTCCTGAGTTAGCATATCTTTCAAACCAAATATTTACCCTTTACTACTACCATCAAAATTAAACCGTAGTTCTAAATTCTTTACATCGCTTCCAAGAGAAGAATCATCGTATGTTATTATTGATTCATACTTATCCGTTTCATTCATATTCGAATCATAAAGCTTTCGATTTTTTACTGTCACATTTTTTAAGTCTTTGAAGTTATAATGGCCCAAATAATTTTTTGCTGTTTCTTGGTAAATCTCATCAAAAATGTTTTTAGGTTGACGTACAAAAAAGTAAAAACAGGATGATATGATTATCACGAATAGTGCTACTAGGCCTAGGATTTTCTTCATGTTATCACCAATTCTCCCACTGAGTCTCTACTTTCACCTCGCCATAGTTGCTTGGCGAGTACTTACTGTCATAAATCGAACACCAGTCTTTTAAGACTTTTTGATTGACGATTTCGTCGTAGTCTTTGTCTAAATCTTCTTTGGAAATATTATTTTTTCTTAAATATTCTCTTACTTTTTCTTCATCATCAATAAATTGACCTGGCTTCCTTGGCTCTTCAAAAATCGCAAGCTCCTTTTGAAGTACCTTCTTTTGCATATTATAGTGTGCCGAATACCATAGGGTAATATCTGAATTAATCCTTTTTTCAAAACGTATCGTCATCCCTTTAATACCTTCTCCAAAATTAAAGCTAATACTTATGTCTTTATAACCTTTAGGATGAGTTTGATACTTCCCTGAAGGGGTGTATGCAAAATATTCTCCATCATTAGGCCAACCTGAACTAATTTCAAAGCCTTCTATGTTTCTTAAAATATTATTTGTTCGATAAGTCTTCTCCGTTTCTTGGTAAATCTCATCAAAAATGTTTTTAGGTTGACGCACAAAAAAAGTAAAAACAGGATGATATGATAATCACGAATAAGGCTACTAAACCGAGTGTTTTCTTCATTAACTTTTCCTCCTAGTCTGCCACAGCCTCTAAACGATTTAAAAATGTGGATACTTCTGGGTATTTTTCCTCAATATACTCTTTAATAGATGCCTCACCCTTTTTCAGTATATACGCAGGTACTATGCTATAATAGATCGTCCTTCTGACCTCTTTCCAATCCTTATTTTTCAAAAATTCTCTTTCTCTAAGAGTCGAATCCTTTTGAAGGTCAGCATAGTAAGAAGATATGGCTTGGTCATAGGATTGTCCCTTCTGCATACGGCCGATAAGATTGACCGAGTCCAAATCTGCCTTGTAATCATCCTCGCCAATGCTTGGCTTCATATCGTTCGCATTAAAGGTTGTGTCTCCCTCCCAGCCAGAAAGATCTTTGACATTCTCTCTACCGCCATAGACATCGGCTAACTGAACTTGATTAGGATTAAGATGAGTCGCCATAGTGATAGACTGGTGGGTAAAGTCTGCATGACCTGCCCCATTGTTAGAATAGGCCTTCAGTTTGCTATCCCAAAATTGGTCAAAGTTACCCTTATCACCATAAATCCCTTCATAAGTACTTTTATAGGAATCATAATGGTTAGTTCCATTTTTTTGATCATCATCCTTAATTTTTTCTATGTTATCAGATTTCCCACCTGCCATCTCATGTTGCAGTCTAAGATTATAAATCAATTTTTTTGCATCTGTTTCATCTTTGATTCCAAGTTCTTTAAAAATTTCAAGAAGCGGTTTTTCTACTGTTCTTGATTTTCCTGTAATCGAGCTGCCAACAGTCACATTATAAAAATAAGTTTTCAAATGACCCGCTGTTTCCTTCCACCTAAAGTCATTATAGTAGGCGGCACCGACGACTCGCAAAAAGATATAGTCACGGAACTCTTGACTTGAGGTTGGGAACTTCTTGTCTATCCCTTGCTTGATGGTCAAGAGCTGCTGGGCTGTCTCGGCATCAAAGCCGTATTCTGCCATCATGGTTTGGACAAAGGCTTTCTCTTGACGGCTGAGCTTCAGGTCCTTTGTATCAGCATAGGCAGTCAGGTAGTTGGCCCAAGTCAGGTCAGATGGAACTTTAAAGACCCCTTTCTTTGCATCCCAACTCGTTTCAATCTGAGCTAGTCCACGACTCAGTTGCACATCAATACTAGCTAGATCATCGAACAGGCCTCCTGAGTAGCTATCATAGGCGCGTAGGTCTTTCAAAATCGTTTCATAGACGCGTTTATTGGCATGATGTCCTCGCATGAGTTCCACATTGCTACGTCTCAATCTCCCTTTTTCTTCACTATCCATGGTCAAGGAAGAAAGGGATTGGTTGACTTCATCTAGATAGGCGATCATTTGCTCTTCCTTGCGGATCTTATCAAGTAGATCATCCTCACGCCAACTCTTGCTGTCGACCATCGTTTGGTAGTCTGCTGGTAGTTTCTTGATGGCTTGAGAGAAGGTTTCTGCATAGAGCTGTCCCCCTTTGCTCAAGGGTAGCAAGACACTTGCAAAAAAACTTCTAGCCGAATCATAAGCGTCACCCTTTAGGCTCTCCTTATCCTCTGAAAACTTTTGGATGGCTGATTGCAAGTCTTGATAAGCCTCCACCTGAGATTGGCACATGGTCGCTACACTCGAACTTTGTAGTTGTGATTGTTCCAAATACATATCAATGCCCATGTCGTTTCTCCTCCCCTCTTTCTAGTTCCTTGCGTCTTTCATAGTAAACCGCATCCAAGTCTCCCTCTAACCGGAATTTTTCTTTTTTCAAATCATCCATGTGATAGCTGAGGTCCTCAAAGATTTGGTTTTTAAGTTGGTTTCTTTGCAGGAGCGTTTCTTCCAACTGCCCTGCATATCGGCTCTGATAGGCCGCCTCCCACAAATCACTTTGATAACGGTGGCTAGCTCTATCATATCCTTCAAAGGTTTCTATCAGTGCTTTGGTGCGGTAGTTCTCTTTTCCATTGTCTTCTAGCTGGTACAAGAGGTCTCGCTCTCTTTTCTTCAACTCATCCAACTTACTCATGTATGACTCCCAAAACCATTGGCAGCAGCCTTATCTAGCGCTTCAAAATCGCTCGCTACAGAGTGAAGTCGTTCGGAAGTTAGGACGACAGCGGCTGTAATCTGACTAGCTAGATTTTGATCCTTTGTCAGACATTGATGAGCCTTGTTATTCCCTTGAAGGGTCGTTAAGCCGTCTTGACTAGCCGCAGCGATCGCTGTTAACGATTGACAAGCATTTTTAAGCTGAGTCGCATATGTTTGCGCAAGATTTAGATCGCTTTTTTACTGTTGACATGGCTGTTTTATCCTTTTTCTCATTCCCTTGTGATAAGTTTACTTCATTTAGCTATATAGGCCTATTATACCATGTTTCATAAAAGGAGCATCATTTTGTCCTGATTTATGTACAATTGTGTATTTTTCAACAACTTCTCTCATCCAACTCGACGAAAAAAAGAAAAACTGTTACAATGTAGAAAAAGAAAAGAGACCCTCATGACCAGTGTATATGATTTTTCAGTTTTAAACCAAAACAACCAAGCAATCCCCTTGGAGAGCTATCGTGGTAAAATTCTCTTGATTGTCAACACTGCTACAGGATGTGGTTTAACACCCCAGTACCAGGGGCTTCAAGAACTCTATGAACGCTATCAAGATCAGGGCTTTGAAATCCTAGATTTCCCTTGCAATCAGTTTATGGGACAAGCACCCGGAAGCGCAGAGGAAATCAATAGCTTCTGCAGCCTACACTATCAGACCACTTCCCCTCGCTTTGCCAAGATCAAGGTCAACGGCAAGGAGGCAAATCCTCTTTATGTTTGGCTAAAAGACCAGAAATCTGGCCCGCTAGGAAAACGAATCGAATGGAATTTTGCTAAGTTTCTCATTGGTCGAGATGGGCAAGTCCTTGAGCGCTTCTCTTCCAAAACAGACCCCCAAACCATCCAAGAGTCTCTTCAAAAAATACTTTAATTTCTTTTTAAAACGTATCCTTTCATTTAGTTTGAGCCCTGAAAGGATGCGTTTTTTCTTTAAAAAGTAACTGATTTTCTTTAATTTATATTTCTTTTTGCTATTGCAATTCTTTCATTAATTTAGTATATTTGTTATATTAAAAGTTTTCAGTCATTTTAAGGGAGAAATGACCTTTTAAATTTTTTTATCTTAAAATGAAAGCGCTTTATAAACAGGAGGTAAGGTGGCTTACAAATTATCAGAGAGTTTTTTCATTAAATCAAGTTGTAACCAAGTCAGACTTGGGCTTGGGCAGTAGCTGACTGCCTTTCTAAAAACTAGGAGTATATTATGAATCGATACCTTTTTGAAAAAGGGCAAACATTTAGCATTCGGAAGTTGACTGTAGGTGTGGCCTCTGTTATCGTCGGACTGGCATTTTTTGCTTCTGGAACCGTGCGTGCGGACGAAACGTCTCCTACCACGACATCTAATTTTGACAAACAGATTGAACAAGTCGCAGACATAGAGGAGGCCAAGGCTGAACCAGTCAAAGAAGAAGGCCGTGTAGAAGCTGAAAAGCAAGAAACGCCTGCTGCCGATACCAGCAGTGCTGACTTGCTCCCTGAAGAAATTCAGGATCGTGCTTATCCAGACACACCTGTCAAAGAACTCGACACGACTACTATCGTTGACCAGAAAGCTAGTCCAAAAGTAGAAACTAAGAGCATTCTAAAGGATAAGGAAGAAGCTCCAAAAGAAGCTGAGAATGGAAACCGTGCTATTATTAACGGAGGACAAGACCTCAAACACATCAACTACGAGGGGCAACCTGCTACTGCTGCCACTATGGTTTACAGCACTTACAATGCAGGAGAGCAACGCTACCTCGTTTCAGGATCTGGTATCTTTGTTGCACCTAATTTGATTCTTACCGTTGCTCATAACTTCCTAGAGGCCAATAAAGAAACTGGCGAAGGTCACATTCGTGGTGGAAAATCTGCCCAGTTCTACTATAACGTTGGTTCAAACAGCGAAAAGAAAAACTCACTGCCATCTTCTGGAACTACGGTTTTATTCAGAGAAAAAGACATCCATTTCTGGAACAAGAAGGAGTTTGGAAAAGGCTATAAGAATGACCTTGCTCTTGTAGAAGCTCCTATTCCTCTTCCGATTGCTAGTCCAAACAAAGCAGCAACCTTTGCGCCTTTAGCGGAGCACAAGACGCATCAGCCTGGAGAAGCCATCAGTACGATTGGCTACCCAACTGACTCGAGCTCAAAGGAACTGAAACAACCTATCCTAGCTGGTCAGCTTTACAAGGCAGATGGGACCATCCGATCTGTTGAGTCCTACGATGATAAGGGTACAACTGGTATCACCTACAAAACCACTTCTGTATCTGGTTTGTCTGGTGGCGGGATTGTCGATAGCCAAGGAAAAGTTCTGGGGGTTCACCAACACGGAACCGTTGACAATGGTGTGGCTGAAAAGGATCGCTTTGGTGGCGGACTCGTCCTTTCACCTGAACAACTGAAATGGGTTAGGGACATGATTGCCAAGTATGGTGTGAAAGGCTGGTACCAAGGTGATAACGGAAATCGTTACTACTTTACCGATGAAGGACGTATGCTTCGGAATGAGAAAGCTGTTATCGGAAGCAACGAATATTCCTTCAACCAAGATGGGATTGCTACCTTGACCAAGGGAGTTGAATACGGTCGCGTTGTTATCCAACACGAAGACGAAGAAGGAAATCCTGTCAAAGATAATGATACCTTTATCGAACAGACAGCTGTTGATTCTCCATTTGACTACAATTTCAAAAAAGAAATCGAGCAGACGGACTTCTATCAGAAGAATAAAGATAAATACGAAATTGTATCCATTGATGGCGTAGCAGTCAATAAACAGCTAAAAGATGCATGGACTGAAGAGCACAATGTTGTCAGCAAAGCGCCTGCCGGTACCCGTATCATCAAGGTGGTCTATAAAGTCAACAAAGGCTCTTTCAAAGTTTACTACCGTCAAAAAGGAACCACTACTGAACTAGCGGAAGCGACAGTTGATAACAATGACGGTCAAGAGTATGAGGTTTCCTTTGTCAACACCTTCCATGCAAAAGACATTACTGGTTACCGTCCAGTCAAAACTAGCCTGGAAGCAAGGATCCAGCAAAAAGGTGTGAATGAGGTCGTCTTTGAATACGAGCCAATCGCTGACACATCCAATCCAACGACACCGACTCCTCCAGTCGCTCATCCAGAAGATAAAGAAACTGAGATTGGTAATCATGGACCTCTTCCAAGCAAGGCCCAACTTGATTACCACAAGGAAGAATTGGCGGCCTTCATCCACTACGGAATGAATACTTATACCAATTCTGAATGGGGAAATGGGAAAGAAGACCCTCGATACTTCAATCCAACCAACTTGGATACAGACCAATGGATTCGCACCCTGAAGGAAACGGGCTTCAAACGAACCATTATGGTTGTTAAACACCACGACGGTTTCGTTGCTTACCCTTCTAAGTATACGGATCATACCGTAGCTGCTAGCCCATGGAAAGATGGAAAGGGTGACCTTCTCGAAGAAGTTTCCAAGTCTGCTAGCAAGTACGACATGAATATGGGTGTTTACCTATCACCGTGGGATGCCAACCATCCAAAATACCATGTTGCAACCGAAAAGGAATACAACGAATACTATCTCAACCAACTGAAAGAAATCCTTGGAAATCCGAAATACGGAAATAAAGGAAAATTCATCGAGGTTTGGATGGACGGTGCGCGTGGTAGCGGTGCCCAAAAAGTAACCTATACCTTTGATGAATGGTTCAAATACATCAAAGAAGCTGAAGGAGATATCGCTATCTTCTCTGCTCAACCGACAAGCGTTCGCTGGATCGGAAATGAACGTGGTATAGCAGGCGACCCTGTATGGCATAAAGTCAAAAGGGCCAACATCACAGACGATGTTAAAAACGAATACCTCAACCATGGTGACCCAGATGGTGATATGTATTCTGTAGGGGAAGCTGACGTTTCGATCCGTTCGGGCTGGTTCTATCATGACAACCAACAGCCAAAATCACTCAAAGAATTGATGGATATCTACTTCAAGTCTGTTGGTCGTGGAACCCCACTCCTTCTCAACATTCCACCAAACAAAGAAGGAAAATTCGCAGATGCGGATGTGGCTCGCTTGAAGGAATTCAAGGCAACTCTAGACCAAATGTATGCGACTGACTTTGCCAAAGGTGCCACTGTAACAGCAAGTTCTACTCGTCAGAACCACCTCTACAAGGAAAGTCACCTGACAGACGGTAAAGATGATACTAGCTGGGCGCTCTCAAATGATGCCACAACCGGTAGCTTTACAGTCGATTTAGGACAAAAGAGACGCTTTGACGTTGTCGAACTCAAAGAAGACATCGCCAAAGGTCAACGGATCTCTGGTTTCAAGATTGAAGTCGAAATCAACGGACGCTGGGTTCCATATGGGGAAGGTTCAACAGTAGGCTACCGTCGTTTGATTCAAGGACAACCTGTAGAAGCACAAAAAATCCGTGTGACCATCACAGGAGCACAAGCAACTCCAATCTTGAACAACTTCTCAGTCTACAAGACACCAAGCAGTATTGAAAAAACAGACGGCTACCCTCTTGGACTTGAATACCACTCAAATACAACCGCTGACAAGGCTGGTACAACTTGGTACAATGAATCTGAAGGTGTTCGTGGCACTTCTATGTGGACCAATCAAAAAGATGCCAAAGTAAGCTATACCTTCACAGGAACCAAAGCCTATGTTGTCTCTACAGTCGACCCAGGTCATGGAGAAATGTCCGTCTACGTTGATGGCCAAAAGGTTGCGGATGTGCAAACTAAGAACACTAGCCGTAAACGTAGCCAAAAAGTCTTTGAGACAGGTGATTTAGCACCTGGCCAACATACCATTACCCTTGTTAATAAAACAGGTGAACCAATTGCTACAGAAGGGATCTACACCCTAAACAATGATAGTAAAGGGATGTTTGAACTTGAGTCTACCAACTACGAAGTCGAAAAAGGAAAACCAGTCACTGTTAAGATTAAACGTGTTGGTGGAAGCAAGGGGGCTGCTACTGTTCGCTTCATCACAGAACCTGGAACTGGGGTTCACGGTAAAGTTTACCAAGATACAACTCAAGATGTGACCTTTAAAGATGGAGAAACAGAAAAGACTGTGACCATCCCAACGATTGACTTTACAGAACAAGCCGACTCTATCTTTGACTTCAAAGCCAAGCTCACTTCTGTTTCTGATGGTGCCTTGCTCGGTTTTGCTACCGATGCAACCATCCAAGTGATGAAAGCTGAATTGCTGATCAAGGATCAAACAAGTTATGATGACCAAGCTAGTCAGTTGGATTACAGTCCTGGCTGGCACCATGAAACCAATTCGGCAGACAAGTACCAAAAGACTGAGTCTTGGGCTTCCTTTGGTCGCTTAACTGATGAGCAAAAGAAAAAGACAACTGTCACAGCCTACTTCTACGGTACTGGACTTGATATCAAGGGCTATGTCGATCCAAATCATGGTATCTACAAAGTCTTCCTAGATGGCAAAGAAGTTCCTTACCAAGAGGGCATGGGAAATGCGTCAACTATTGAGGGCAAGAAATACTTTAGCGGTCATTCAGCCCAACGTCAAGGCAATCAAACTCTGGTTAGCTTAAAAGGTCTGGACGAAAACTTGCACGCAGTCACCCTTCAACTAGATCCTGATCGAAACGATTTGTCTCGAAATATCGGTATTCAGGTAGACCAATTTATCACTCGTGGCGAAGGCAGTGAACTCTACAGCAAAGCAGATATCATCCAGTCTATCTCTAAATGGAAAGATGATCTGTCCAACTTTGATCCAGCAGGCTTGAAAAATACGGCTACTGCACGCCAAGCTTTCCAAGCAAATCTAGAAAAATTGAGAAACCAACTCAGTGCTGATGCAGTGGATGTTCAGGATGTCATGTTGACAGTCAGTGCCCTACAAGATATCCTATCCAAGGATGAGAACTATCAAAGAGGCCAAGAGGAGCCTAGTCCAGAGCAACCGGAACAGCCAGAAGAACCTGAGAAACCTGAAAAACCGGCTCAGCCTGAAAAGCCAGCTGAGCCAAAACAACCGGAAATTGAGTACGATAAGGCTATGGACAGCTTGACGAAAGCTATCGAGAAAAAAGTCGCTGAACTTGGATCCAACAAGGAAGCTAAGAAGAAATTATTAGAAATTGCTGACCAAGCCATTGCTGCAATCCAAGAAGCTAAAACTCAGGAAGCAGTCAATAAAGCGCTAGAAACTGCTCTCGAACAAATCAACAAGCTCGAAGCAGCTCAGCCTGAGAAACCTGCTGAACCTGAAAAACCAGTTCAGCCTGAAAATCCGACTCAACCTGAGAATCCAGTTCAACCTGAGAAACCTGGCCAGCCTGAAAAACCAGCTCAGCCTGAAAAACCAACTCAACCGGAAACTCCGGCTCAGCCTGAGAAACCGGCTCAACCTGAGAAACCTGCTCAGCCTGAAAAGCCAGCGCAACCGGAAAAACCAACTCAACCTGAGAATCCAGTTCAACCTGAAAAACCGGCTCAACCGGAAACTCCAACTCAACCGGAAACTCCGGCTCAGCCTGAAAAACCAACTCAACCGGAAACTCCGGCTCAGCCTGAAAAACCAACTCAACCGGAAAAACCTGCTGAGCCTGAGAAACCGGCGCAACCTGAGAAACCAGTTCAGCCTGAAAATCCGACTCAACCTGAACAACCGGCGCAACCGGAAACTCCAGCGCAACCTGATAATCCAGTTCAACCGGAAAAACCTGCTGAGCCTGAGAAACCGGCGCAACCTGAAAAACCAGTTCAACCGGAAACTCCAGCGCAACCGGAAAAACCAGTTCAACCGGAAACTCCAGCGCAACCTGAGAAACCTGCTCAACCGGAAACTCCAGCGCAACCGGAAAAACCGGCTCAGCCTGAGAAACCAATTACTTCTTCAAGTCCTGAGGAAGGGGTTAAAGACCTTGTCTTTACACTTCCAAGCTTAGAAATCGTCAATAAGGTCGTACCGTTCAAGACGATTCGTCGCGAAAACCCACAATTAGACAAAGGAAAAGAGCAAGTTCTATCAGAAGGGAAAGACGGTCTCTTAGTCGAGTATGTTGAAGTGGACGGTGACAATCGCAAGATTCTCCAAACAGAAGCAACTCCAGCTCAAGATCGAGTGATTGAGGTAGGTAGCAAACAAAGCTCAGTTGGAACAGAAGCGCCACCAGTTGTGACTCTTCCTGAGTATGTTCTACCAAGAGAGACTGAAAAACCTGCTCCAGTCGTAACAAATAATTCATCATCAAAAGATGAAAAAGCTCCTGTTACAGCTACAATCAAAGAAGACAAGGAAAGACGACTCCCTGCAACTGGGGAACAAGAAGCAAGTGCCTTCCTCTTCTTGGCAGCCATTACTTCTATCTTGTCTCTCCTCATCTTCCAAAAGAATTTCAAAGACTAATAACCCTCTTTGATTGATTCTTTCTAATGATTCAGTTCCCCCGTTGAGAAGACCATTTGGTCTTCTCTTTTTCTATCTGTAAAATTAAAAAACATCCACAAATATACATGGATGTTTTGGTATGACTCTATAAAGTAAGATGATCATTGAAGATAGCTGTTCTCAAATCCAACCACGTTTTCAAATAAACGCTCATCTAAAAAGAGAGTGCCCCTTGTCTTATCTCATCCGAACTACCATCATAAGTTCTGCAAGAACTCCACAGATAAAAGATGGTGTTTCGAATTCCAATACCATGAGATCTTCTGACGTTCACAAGCCATCTTTCCTAAATCAAACTTCCCTCTTCTACACCTAGTCACTGACTACTATTTTTGAGTCCAGCGTATGCATAGGTTCGATTTCTGGGACACTCTTTTTCCGTCACCACCCTAAAATAAAAGCGATGCTCCCGCCCATCCTTGGCGTTTTCCTTGTTTAAGACAAAGTAGTTTTTCTGATTCATCGCCATGGTGCGTAGGATGTCATCGATCAAAAAAGTCAAAGGCACATTCATAGCAGAGTATTTTTGAAAATCCTCTTCAAAACGAATATAGGCTTCTGAAAAATAATCCATCTGCAGTTTGTTTTCATACAAGTCTTTTCTAGTCATACACTCCCTCCTCCCACAGTCGAATTTCGAGAACATCTGCTACCTCTATCAGCCTGTAGCCCTCACTTGTCCTAATAGATAGAGTTTGAGGTGATAATTCGCTTACCTCTCCGATGATCGTGGTTTTCTGCTTCTTTTCCTTGACTACAAAGTATCCCTTTAGTTGTCCGACATAAAGCTGTGAAAGCAAGAGCGACTTCTCAACGAAATTCAAATTCGTCGAGAAAGCAACCCGATTTTTTTCTTCACCAAGTGAACTAGTATGCTCTGAGAGGAAAAAGCCCATCCACTTCTGCATCCCTGGATCTTGATAGTCACGCGCAGATTGAAAAGGTAAATAAGAACGATCAATCATTTTAGTCCATCTAATCCTCCAGCAGAATGCCCCCCAATCAGCTTGCTTCTGGCAAGACTCCTAGAGGCTTCTTCCAGTGCATTGGCCTTTAAGAGGGAGGTAAAACCAAATTGTTCCCGAATGGAGTCAATGGCCGTCTGGAGCCTTTCTTCTTTTTCTAACTTGTCAACATCATCAAAGAGGGAGATTAAGCCAAAGGACTCGTCCACAAATCCTGAATAGTTGACTCCGACACTTCTGACCGCTCCAGAAGTGTATTTATTATGAAATAGCTTCAAAACGTGGTCTGTTAAAACAGCAGTATTATTAGTCGGTTCGACCTTCATTTGTGTGTGAATAGACGACCTGACCTCCTGTTTAGAGAAACCAACATAGATAGAGACAAGGGTTGTTTTCTTGCCAGCCCTTCTCAGTCTAATAGCCACCTGCTCCGCCATTTCTCGGAGAATAATTTCAATATCCCGTAGCTTTACGTAGTCTCTCGGCAAGATTTGAGAATTTCCTAACCCTTGAGACTTGGCTTTATAGGGCTTATGAACATTGCTCTCATCAATCCCGTTAGCATGAAACCACAAACGCAGGCCAGCCTGACCAAGTGTTTTCTGTAGCTGGTCTGGATTACTGGTGGCCAATTCTCTGATGGAAAAAATCCCCAGAGCATGCAAGCGTTTCTCCATCCGCCTGCCAATCCCCCAAAAGTCCGTCATCTTGGGAATGGCCCAAACCTTCTCTTCCACATCCTGGTAAGACCAGTTGGCCCTCATGGTCGGAGTGTGCTTGGCCTCATTATCCAGAGCCAACTTGGCCAGTAAGGGATTGGCATTGGACATACCCACTGTAGAGTAGATCCCTGTCTGCCTCCAAATATCCCTCTGTATGCGGGCAGAAAGCAGATCCAGCTTGTCTTTGCGAGAGAGACTCTTGTTTGGGATAAAATAGTTGAGCGAACTAGTCAAATCAATAAAACCTTCATCAATAGAGTAGGGATAAATATCATCTGGGCTACCATAGTTTTGAAAGATTCGCTGGATTTCCATATTGACCGCTATGTACTCATCCATCCTAGGAGGGACAATCAAGGTGACTTGAGCCCAATCTTCGATGTAGCGAACATAGTCTGAGTCAGTAGGCAAGCCTTGCTTTCGAGCATTGTAATAAGAAAATTTGCGGGTCTTGATATCAAAGGGCAGATCATAGGCACGCCCCACATTTGACTTGCCAAAAATCTTCTTAAACATGGGAGAGGAGGCTAGGATAAGACCAGTTGAATTATCCGCGCGACTCATGACACAAAGCGAGGTCTTCAGCGGATGCAAGCCCCTTTTTACACACTCGACACTGGCATAGAAAGATTTCATATCGACAAAGGCAATATCACTTTTGGGCTCTCTGGAATAATCAAAGTAGCCCATAGGCTAACCCTCCATCGGCACAAAATTCCCAACGATAATCCCCACAATCCGAGGATCTTCCTCATAGGAGATGAAAATGTCCTTGTATTTAGGATTGATAGAAACCAGACGCAAACCATCTTCCTCCCGATAAACCCGTTTGATATAGGTCTGGTTGTTACAAACCACTGCATAAACCGCCCCGTCATAGTCAAATCCCGTCTCTCGAATCAGAGCCACCGAACCATTTTGATATTTAGGTTCCATAGAGTCCCCAGATACCCAAGATGCAAAATCATGGGCCAACTCCTCGTTAAAGTAGACCGTATCAAAATTCTGATCATCATAGACCGAAGCCCCTATCCCTGCTGACATACGTTCATAGACACGGTACTCGTAGAGGCGCTCTGGCATGGTCGTCACCTTCTGTGTTTGTTCTTCTTGAGCCAGGTTGCGAGCATAGAGCACAACCTTGTCCTTCCCTTGCTTGGAAAGGCTATTGTAGAGACGAACAATCTCGATCTGAGTGAAATATCCCTTTGCCACCTTTAAAATATTTTCTAGCTGGGCAACCTTCTCCTTGGATGGTTCCTTAATTCCACGTTCCCAAGCCGAGTAAGCCTGAAAACTAATCCCCAACCCCTCTGCAATTTCCTTCTGTGTCAATTTCAACTCTTTTCTCCGAGCCTTGAGTTTTTCTGGCTGATACATACTTCACCCCCTAGTGTGATACTTTATTGAGAATATCTCTCTTAGAAAGACAAATCGATGGTTGAGCTTACATCTCTAAAACTCAACCAATTCGGTTTAGTTTTATTATATAAAAAAAGTGGACGATTGTCCACTGGGAAAATCAAATTTTAACAGACATACCTGGAGATTCTGAACAAAAAAAGAACACCTCGAAAGGTGCTCTCTGTAAGTATAGTAATTCTCTCGAATTAACGTTTACTAAATTATGATGCTTTACGAGCTTTCTTAAGACCTTGTTGGAAACAATTCATTTAAAATAGTTTTATAATAACTTTATAGCATTATCCACTGTTTTTTTACTTTTTTTATCAAAGAATAGAATCAAACTATATCAATTCTTCTTACCACGTATTTTATTTATACTTCATAACCCTCCAATAATATGTTCTTTATATTTTTTAGCCCTACATTTGATATTTCAGAATCTGAAAATAGTTCAAATTTATATTTTATAAACATAGCACTACCATCATTATGTGTGGACATAATAATTTGATAGTCTGATAATGAATGTCTTATTAAATCAATTAAAGCATATACATTCATAGAATCCATATCTTGAATCGGATCATCAATTGATAAAAATTTGAACTCTTTGGAAATCTTAAATGTAGTATTTAGTGCCAAAGTGAAAGCAAATGAAATAACAGCTATTTGTCCAGAACTCAATTGATACATCACATCCTGCTCACTATTGCTATTTGCTATAAACCTGATATTAGAATTATTTTGAGTAGTTAGTAGAACTCCCATTCCTTGTTGGTAATTTTGTAAAATTTTAGCAGTATACATATAGAAGGGAAGCTTCAACTTTCGAATCATCTGTTCTTGGTAAGATTTTATATTATCATTTAATTTCCTAACACGATCCTGAAGATAGGTAATCGTTTGTTCAATTATTTGAAGACGTTTCTCAATTTGGTTAGACATTGTTAAACTTTGTAATTCAAACTGGTTAATAATATACTCTCGTTTTTGATTGATACTTTCTATAGTACAGTTCTCAAAAGTTTTCTCATTAGATGCAAAGTACTTATCAAACATATTTTGTAAATCTAAACTTTTAGAATTATCAAATACTATTTGTGATCTAGCCTCCTCTAAGAATACTAATAACCCATCTTTGTTCTCTTCAAATTTATGCAAGGAAATGGGTAAGTGTCCAAAAGAAATTCCAAATTCCCTTATTGATTCTCTAGCTAGAATAGAATATTTTTCTAAAAGTTTTTCAAAATCTACTCTCTTATTTACAACTCTAAGGAAATTATCATAGACTTCATTTGGAATCAACAGTTTTTCTTGCAATGAACTTATTAACTCTTTTTTCAAAATCTCAAACTTTTGTAGCGAAGCATTCTTATCAACTAACATAGGCGTCATCTCTGAGTTCATTGCAACTAAGTTGCTAAAAGACTCAGGAAAATTATACTTACCTATAGAGCGTATCAGCGCCAAAAAATCTTCAGGAAGAACAAAGAGTTTCTCTTGCTCAATTTGAATCTGATTTTGCAACTCCATTTTTAATTGATTTAATTCTTCAACTAAATTTGAAACTTCCATTTCAAAATTAGTCAAATTTTTACGCAGTTGATTCGTTGTTTCTTCATAGGCTACCAGTAAATTCTCGCTTTCAATCCAATCATAACCACAAAACACACATTCTGATTTTTTTTCATCACTATGTTCTTTTAGACGGCTTCTTATCTCGAGTAACTTGTTAATCGAATTTGTACCATTATCCAGTTGCTCTTTTTTAATCTTGTAATTTGTTAACTTGGAATCAAACGTTTCAAGCCATACTTGACCAAATTCCCAATCTGGAAAATCATTTAAAGAATTCTTAATTGTCTCTATATTAAGTTTATCAATTTCGACATCAAGTAGATCCTCTAGAATTTTTCCACGTTTAAACATTCTACTGTCATTTTCCAATGACTCTAGTTGTCCGATATAATTTTTAAGTAAAAAATAGGAATAATTTTTATCATTTGAAATTATAGTATGGTTTTGTTCAATATACTCTATATTATTCTGATTTTTAAAAATTTCTCTAACTATTAAGTAGAAAATAAAGTCTTTATCATCCAGAATCTCTCGCTCAAACTGCTCACTTTGTTTTCTGAGGAAGTAATCCTTTGGAGAAAATGAATTTCGAAATTCTTGTAACTTATCAATTTCTGATAGATATATATTTAAACTTTCATTTGATAATTCGTCATCAAAAACAATCAATTTATTGTTAAAAGTAAAGTCAGTATCTGCTCTAAGGGGTAACTCATTATAAGCAACCTCACTTCCTATAGGAAGATTTTTTAACACGTTTTTTTTCTTTTCCAGCTCGGTTTTACTAGACAGTAACGTTTTTCTTAGTTCAGCTAATCGGTTTTTTCTATTAACATAGTTCCCAATATTTAATAGAAAATTCAGTTGTTCCTTTCTATCTTTCTCCTTTTGCTTCAAATAATAAGCAGTTTCATCCTGTTGAATGTAATGAAATAAATCAAAAGTATCACCTAAGCTGTAATTTTCTGATTCATATCCTAAAAACTGACTAATGACCTTTTGTATATCGTCCTCACTCAAACCATCAAAATCTTCAATAGGTTGAAATGAAATTCCTAGTCCAACTCGAACTGTTCTTTTAAATTTAAAAAATGAAAACTTTGGGACATTGCTTCCCTCAGTATTCAAACTACTCTTATAGAGACTAGATACTATCAGAGAACTACCTTCATCATTTATTAACATTAGCTCAATGAATGTATCTTCCTCAGGATTATTTTGAAAATAAGGAGTGCTAAAACTACTTCTACCATCGCTATAATCGGACTCTTCAATTCGACGGATTCTCCCAGTTAATGATAACTCAAGTGCATCAAAAATTGTAGTTTTTCCAAATCCATTTGGTCCAACAAACAAAGTTACATTCTCTTGAAAATCAATAATTCGAGTTCCCTTTATATTTTTAAAGTTCTTTATAAATTTTTTTTGTATTTTCATGGTAATAATTCTCCTATTTGTAGTAAATCAGAAATATTTTCATCATCGGTAGAAATATCTTTTAGTGATTCTAATAGAATCTCATCAGTGACCTTAGTATAAAAATCCAATAATCTATTATCTAATTCATCATTATCATCCTGATACTGATTTTCTATACTTTGATAAATATCATTTCTTTTAGGGAGTGTAAAAAATGGTAGTTTTACTCCAATTTCCATCGCCATAAAATACGACTCGCTAAAAAACATATCCTCTTCAAAAGCATCAATATTAGAATCTAAGTAAGTATAGAGCGTTTCATTAGTCTCTTTATCTCGTAAATCCGACAACCCATCTTGAGTATATAATAAAATGAACTTTCTAAAATAGTAATAGTCCTCTTCAATTAACAATATTGAGCGTTGGAATTTTTCATCTTCAAATGCTTCTTTTAAATTATCAACTTCTACTAAAATAAACAGAGAGGTATTTTTCTTAATATTCTCGTGTTCTGATTTCAAAGATAATCTTTCAAACTCTTTTATTACTTGTGAAGTCTTATCATCATCAAAAAAATTATGCAGCTCTTCTTGACTATATTGACTAACTATAAAATACTCAGATTTTAATTGATTAGTATATAAATTAAAATCTGTGTCTACACAATCAAAATGATTATGTTTTAACAAATTTACAATGATGTTTTTCATACTACTCCTCTGAAATTCTTAACTCTTTTTCAAGAGCTGTATCAATTTTAATAAACTCCATATTAACATTAAAAATACTATTTTTTATACCAGTATCCCATTCTTCTTTATATCGAATATTCTCAGGTACATCTGATAATTCATCAATCCTCGAATCAATAGAAATATCATTTATTGATCTATTAATCAAAAAATCATGATTGAAAGTTGCTTTTAAAAACTCTGAATTATCAATTATTTCTTGAATTTTTTTTTTTGCAATTATCCCAGGTCTATCCTGAATATCTATCAAAGAAACTCTGTAACTTTTATTATTACTATCTAAATAATTATAACCTTCAAATGAAAAATTTCTAGTTTTTTCTAGTAACAGATAAAATATATTTTCTAAAGAAGGAATAGGAAATAACTCCAGAATATTTTCGTCTGATGTTTTATCAGGTAAAATCATCTTTACAAACTTATAAAATTCATCTTTAGACATAGATAGTAATTTTTTTATTATCTTATCCATTTGAATGAAATCATCTTCACATATATCATCTGCATAACCTTGGTGATACTGCTCCCAGCTATAAATTAACTTATTTTTTAATTCAAATATTTTATCTTTAGGGAATGCATTTTTAATAATAGCAATTATCTCTCCAAAGGATATTTCTGGAAAACCAGATTCACTGTGTGCTTTTCCGATACTATGATCCAATAACGATCCAATATATCTATGATATACTTGTTCAAGATGAGAACTATTCTCTTCTAAAGGATTTTTTTCTATCTTTAAAATTTCTTTAATTTCAGCTTTACAATAATCTCTAATTGTATCATTTTTATCATCCTGAGAAAGTGGACAATAAAACAGTTTTTCAGATTGATTATACTCATAAAGTTTGACACAAGAATCATTATCTGTATATTTTGTTCGCCCAGAATATTTTTTTAAATAATCATCCTTTGATAGTCTAAAATCTGGCACGTCTACAATCACATGTAAAAACCTGGCGTCACAAGGAACCATCACTCGTACTGCATTTCCTTTACCATCAAATTCATGAATCTGAAATCCCTTTGTGTCTATTTTTTCTTTTTCATCTTCAAACTTCCTCTTTTGTATATTAAATAAATCTGAGTAATCTTCTCTTTCATTTCCATTAATATACGCTTTCACTTGATGCCTTGATATTACACTCCTCCCTTTATCAACAATATCAAAATCCTCAGCATTCTCATATCTTATAGCATAATCTTCAAAATTTTCTATTTCATTTTCAATGCACCATCGTAATTGTCTTAGCGCAACTAAAAAACCAACTTTCCCTTGATGGATATAACCGCTCCAACTAGATGTTGCATTCCTGTTCTGATCAACATTTGAACTTGCCATTTATCCTCCTTATATATACACATTTAAATAAAATTAATATGTGGGATCAAGTAGTTAACATCATTATATAATTTCCTAAATAACTCGTCAACTCTAGATCACACACCTTAACACTTACTAAGGAAGTAGTCCTCATTTTAAATTTTATTTTTTCTCTTTAATACATTCTTATTATACAATCTGTTCTAAAATTTTAATTTATGGCATATTTTTGATGCATAATACCTCTCAATATACTAATATTGATATTTTTTCTTGAACTATACTAGCTAGATTTGAGGAAGATTACAACTTAAAAAACACAAATAACTCCTAGACTCTTTAAATAGAACAATTTAATCTACTCCATTTTTAACTAGAGATAACCTTATTAATTGAAACCAACTCTCATCCCGATAATCAAGTCATTTTAGAACTATTAATCTCACATTATTTTAAGAATCACTTCAAAACAATTTGTTATCTTTACAAGTTAAAAAACTAAAATTAAACTTTATAAGAAATCTTTTGTAAAGAAGATTATAAAAATAGATACTTCTCCTCAACGTTTGTTCTATAATCAAATTTTTCAGATAAAATTTTTTAAAGTAGAATAAATCAAAAAACATCCAAGAAAATATTCTTGAATGTCTGGACAGATTATAACTCCATTAACCTTGTTAATAGACCGGAATTGATGATATTATGGTCTCCTTATCTCAAATACTGCTGTATGAACCCACTCATTATGAATTTGTAAGTCATTTTCTATCATTTTACTAAAGATAAAACCATTTTTTAAAAGCACTCTCTGAGAAGCTAGATTATCTCTTGCCGTTCCTGCAATGATTCTATTAAAACCATAAGTAGTAAAGGCTTTGTCTAAAACAAGTTTAACCGCTTCGCTGGCATAGCCTAAATTGCTAACATTTTCCCCAATTCTATACCCAAGTTCTGCTGTTTTCCGATCACCATCTAAGACACTTAAATTGATTCTTCCGACCATAACACCTTGCGAATCTCTAATAAGATGCATGTAGACAGCCCGATTGGTTTGTTCTGTTAACAATTCCCTCGTGATTTCTTTAAAACCTTCTAAATCAAAATAGTTAGCTGGTCTAGGAGGTAAATTCCGCTCAAAATACTCCCGATTTTCTTTTTCAAAAGAATAGACATCTAGACTATTTGCTTCAGACAGCAACTCTAAACTGATCATTTCAAATCCTCTCCCATCATTATCCACACTCAAATTTTCGCATATTGATACCAGCTAAAATCTTGGATAAGCTAACAAATCTCCCCTTCTCTTCTTAGTAAAAATATTGTTAGACTGACCTAGCCCTAGCGACTCCTACTCTAATTTTTGCAACAGCTTTACAACTTGACGATTTTCAATCCTCACATAGTATACACCACTATCATTGACAAGTTTATCCTCTTTATATTTAGCAATTTTGACAGCATAAAGACCTCGTGGTAGGGGTTGGTTGGCAAAAAATTCCTTCATGAGCGCTTCAAGCTCTTTTAGATAGTCATCATACAAGAGATCTCTTTTTTCTTTTGGAACGAAATACTGAAATTCAAATGTTGGTATAAAAATCTCTTTTTGGAAAAGATATTGAGCATCCATTGGATACATTCCTTGCAGAGCTTGGCCCTTGCTTTGATTTTCCTCTAATATTTCATTATAAAGATAGATATTATCAGATTGGTTATTAAATTCAAAATCAATACCTTGATACTTCAAATCAGGCAGTTTAGGATCTTTGATTGAACTGTCCAGTGTTTTTAAAAATTCACTGGTTCCTGGACTAACTTCAATCCCTAAATAGGCTAATTCTGGGAAAACATCATAAATTTTTTTACCATTTTTGTAATCGACCTCTGCATCTGTCTTTCCATATGTTTCACTTTTCGAAAAGCGAGTATAGTATTTAAATCGAGTTTTAACCTGATAGGTTTTTCCAGCTATATTTTCACTATAGGTACCATGGATTATAAATCCTCCCACACTTGTATAGTTTTTCTCGTATTTTTCTAACTCAAACTGTCCTGTAAGACCGTAATTTTGATAAGAACGATGCACAGCTTGCTCAATCTCAGTTCGACTTGCATGGGCAAATAGCCCCCACATATCCATTAGAGAAAAAATCGGACTGAACACTGTGAAGATTACCATTGGAATCGCTATGGATAAGCAACCTATTAATAGCCAATTTCTTTTCTTGGCGTTTCCTTCAGATTTTTTAGCAGTTTTCTGTTTCCTTTTAAAAATTAGAATGAGCAAAACCAAAATCCCTAATACTAATAAAACCAATCTACAATCTCCTTTTATCGTGGATAGCTGTTAACAGGTGTATAGGAGGCTGACAGAAATACTCTTCTCACCTGCTAACTTATCCTGAATTCCATAAACTCGTCTAAAACGAGGAACAATCCTTATCCCATTATACCACATGGGCAATGCCGTGAGAAGATGAGAAAAGCAAAAGAAAACCACCTGAATTTGTTTCAGGTGGTTAGTTTCAAGAGACTAGAAATAGTGTCTATAAATCTTTATCTCTTTTTAGACTTCTTGACATGTTCCTTGTAGATTTTTGACTTTTTCCCGTACCATTCTTCAATGGTATAGCCATATTCTTCACGGTATTTCTCTTGGTTTTTATTGACTGTATTCAAGTTCTCTAGCGTTACTACATTGGATTTAAAAAATGATACCAAAAATAGTCCTAGGAAAATAGGTGCAATAGGTAACAAAGCAAGCAAGAGATACGCTAGGAAATGATTGAGCCCGTTGATGAAGAGATTGATTCCATACATCAACAACCATAAGAACAAAATAACATTCAAAAATTTTTTATAATATTCTGAGGAGAAATAATCCTTTCTAGCGCGTTGCTTTGTAACAAGGATATAGATAAGGTAAATCAGTGATAAGACAAACCCAATCCAGTAAACGATACGAATTGCTACTAGAGGGATTAAATACAAGATGGCTACAAACCAACTATAATATGTAATTACGAGCAAAAACAATTGAAAAATCTGAGTCATTAAATAGGCTTTAATGCGATTTCTTTTAGAAATAATATAAAAACAAGTAAAATGACCGCAACAAAGAAAAAATAGAAAGCCAAAGAAACTATCTGGGGGAATGAGCCCTTTTTCCACTGATGTTAGCTGTGTAACCATTGAGGTCAGTGGAATAGCTGGGTCATACCCAGCTTCACTAGCCATTCGAAATACACTTATCGGTAAAGACGTCCCAATCATAACCATAAGAGAATATAGAGATAGTCCAAAAATCGCCTTTACTAAGTTTAATCTTCGTGCTGTTTCAAGTGCATCATTAATATCTTTTTGCATCTTATCCATCTATTTTCTCCTATTATCCAAACAAGGATGAGACCGTCTTCAGACCACCATTAAAGAAATCAGAAACATTCTTGCCCACACTTTTGACAGTCTCCAAGCCCTGGTGGATTCCATTTCCGATAGACTCCACCGTCGATTCTACCACGTCCACAGCACCATAAGCAAAATTTTTAACTCCGTCATAAACAGACTTTTTAAATTCCGGTGCGACTGCAGAAGTGATAAGATTAAACGTTCCTACACCAAGACCAATGAGAGCTCCTTCTACTGGATGTCCTCCTAGTGCTCCTGCCTTAGCTCCAAGCCACATACCATCTAAGGGGCCAACGTTAGATATGGTATCAATGGTCCCACCGATCACAGACTTCCCGACTTTTCCTACAGCCGTCTTCGAATCGGTCTTGGAATTGTTGTAGTTCTTATAGATATTGACTCCCTCTTCCACGGCCAATACACCCCAACCTACAATTTCTCCCCCGATTTTAAACTTGTCACTTTTTATAAAATCCTTTGCTATATTACCAATCCCTGTTGCATATTCTCCCATAAAAAACGAAGCCGCTGTTTTGATGTGTTTGAATCCCTTTGTAACAGGCCCCACAAGCTTACTTAACTTACTAACCCATTTAGTACTTTTTAGTGCATCGGGCAGGTCCATCATAAAGGTTAATACTTTTTCTACCAACGGGGAGCTTTGAAGAGCTTGACCTATTTCTTTACTATATAAGAGTGTTTGAAATGATATTCCCTTACCACTTCCTGTATATAAAGTGTCTAGTAATTTCGAAAAATCATCAGCACCCTTGATTCTATCTGCCGCAGCTTTCGCCCACTTACCAAGATCTTTGACATCTATCCCAAGGATTTTAGCGATTGCTTCTTTTTCACCTATTCCTGTCAAACTGGATATAAAAGCAAGAAAACTCTCTCTAGCTTTTATCACCTCTGCTTGTGAACTAATATTTCGATCAATTGCAGAAATAGCTGATGCAACCGTTTGAGAGTCTGCTCCTTTTGAAACATCCAAAAACTTGGCGCTATACTGTTTATCTAGACTCACCACTCCATTTAGAGGATTGCTATCTCCTTCCGAGGACATCTTCGTTAGTTGTGTCTCATATTCTTTCAGAGTTTCTAATTTGCTCTTAGCGTTCGTATAAGAGGCAAAGCCTTCTACAACACTGATATCTTGTTCATCCAGTGTATCAATATTCGCACTAACCTTACTTAAAAAATTATTTTCAACATCAGTAATCAAATCTGAAACTTTCCCCTTAAGCTCACTTGATTTACTGTAATACTCACTCATTGGAATTGTAAATACTCCATCAGCCATGCAAATCCTCCTTATTTCTGCTCATCCACTATCTTCTTAGCATCTTCATCTGCTTTTTTGATGATCTCTTCTACTTTTTTCGCATTTTCATTGGTCGTATGCCAATTAGTCTTTGCTTTTTGTTAATTTTGCAGTTAAATCATTAATTGCAGTTTCCAATGCAGTAGCTGCTTCACCCTTAAGATTTGAACTAACGGATGTTTTAACATTCCCTAATTCTGTAATCAGGTTATCAAACCCATCCCCAATTTTTTGTAACTCATCTTGAAACTGTTTATGTTGATCTGCGATATATTTTATTTCTGCCATAATCTATCCCCCTTCACTCAAAATGAAACAGAAGATTCAGCAGACGAAATCTCTTCAGCAAAACTTTTTGCACTTTCAGACAATACAATGCATTCTGCCACTAAGAGCTTTTGGTTTTTTTAATTCTGAATCTACTTTATTAAATAATTTAGTATAGCCGTCCCCCAACAAATCACTTTGAAATAAACTAAATTGGGAAGCAGAAGTTGTCACACTTTTTGTATAATTATCAACGTTTTGTATCAATTTCTCAACCGATGATACAAATGTTTCTTTGTCCATCTTGATAGTAGTCATATTCCCCCCTAATAAACCATAGTCAATAGATAATCACGTACACTCGAATCCAAATCAGCTTGGCTAATAGAATCATATACTAGAGCTTTATTGTTTGCCGAATCTTTTGAATCGTACACCATACCCAATCTCCAACTATTTAAAGCAACGTCAAGATCAAACATCGCTTGAATTTGGGATATTCTCCCATCAACCTCACTGAGAAAACTTGCCTTTTTGGCAGAAATATCTGCACAGTCGGCCTTAATTGTTAGAACATAATCATCAAACTTCGAATCAGCATTACCTTCCCAACCAGAAACATCTGTAGAAACACCTGATACACTATCTGTCGTATCTCCTTCTGTTATGGCAGTTTTAAAAGTATTCAAAGCAGCAATTCTTTCCTTATAATTCATCTACGACCACCTCCATCAAAGTTTTGTTTAATCTATTTTCTTTTTAGGGATCGTAAGAGACTTCTCCCAATTTTGATAAATTTCTATGAAACGTTCTTCCTCTTCATCCACAAAACCTTTGAAAACAACTCGATCAATATTTTCTTGATTAAAGAATATTGTATTATTTGGATTGATACCACTTGGGTAAAGACAACCCATATAATCTACAAACATCTCAGAGTTTGTTTCCTGATCCTGGTAAACGACCCCACGACCGATAACCATGAGTTTTTCTGTTCCTTCTTTTAAATACACTACTGTTCCTAATGGGTAAAGTTTTTCTGACATAATTTATTCCTCGATTTCTTGTTTGATTAATTTTACTTTTTTGAGTTCTTCCTTTATCATAAATATAGGCTTGATCCCACTCTAATTTTTTCTCTCTATTATTTGAATTGTGTTCCACAATTGATTGATCATATAAACGCATAGCAATAACTGCTGTTGTAATATTTTCCTTAATGACTTTAATCACAGGATTTACCTTAAAGAATACTGATTTTGAACCCGCAGTAATAAAGTGCAGACCGTATTTATAAGCATTAATATACAATTGATAAAAATCATCTTCAGATATAGAAACTTTTTCAACAAAAGAAGCCAAATCTGGTATAACGATGAAAGTTTGAACATCTTTTGGAGTTTCTTTTCTGTTTGTTATCTCCTTATCAAGATTACTAAATAGATCTAAGATTTCTTCTCCTGAAATATATGCATTTGCCTTTTCTTTTAAGAATGAATACTCTTCGTTAGAGTCTACTAACAATACATGACCATTGTCTAGACAGTGATTAATTACACTAACTAGATGACAAATTGTATACTGAAGAGATTGCTTACCTTCTGATAAAACTACAATATTTTTTAATGTAGATGGATTAATTGGGATAATCTCAGCTTCCTCGCAACTAATTGCAATCGGTAATTCATGATTTTGAATCGCTTCTTGAGTTGTAGGCAGATTGAGAAATACATCCATCGTCAACTCCTCTGGCACCATCGGGATGGCACTTGGGCGCTGTCCGGTCCAGGCTTCTTGGAGGGAAGCGACTTCCTGACGTAGGTTATTGAGGACTTGGGTGTCATTGGCTCCATAAACTGGGAGTGCCAGCTGGATGACATCCACCTCTTCACGCTTCATAAGGGCACGTCCCTTGATATCTTCCATGGTCATGGCAAGTGGTGTAGAGCCCACGATGGCTCGCACTTCACCTGCCTCATTCTGTGGCAGGCTCAACTGGTGCTTGAAGTTTGAATAAAGTTGAGCACGAAGGTTGGTCTGACGTCCGGCTGTCACCAAGAGGTGAACCCCGATGCTGAGACCTTCACGGGAGATACGCACCAAGAGCTTGAAGAGTTCCGCCTCATAGGCTTCTTCCTTGAAGGCTTCATAGCTATCTAAAAGGATGACAATAGCCGGTTCTTCCTGACCACTAGCCTGACGGTAGAGTTCTAAGGTCCCAACTCCATAGTCCGCAAGCAGTTTCTTACGACGGTTGAGTTCTTTCTCCATGATTCGTACAAACTTAGAGATCTTCTCCGTTTGGTCCAAAAGCATGGTATCAGCCACCTGCGGAAGTTTAGACAATGGAGCCAAACCATTGGTACCAAAGTCCATCAAGTACATGGTAAGGGCCTTGGGACTATGCTTTCTCGCCAAGTCCATGGCTGCGGTTTGCAAGAAGGTCGTCTTTCCTGTACCCGGACTTCCGTAGAGGAGGATATGACCATCCTTGGAGAGATTGATAGAAACGGCTTCCTGCTTCTGAGCCTGCGGGATATCTGCCATTCCAAGTAGAACTGAGAGTGATTTCTCTTGTGCCCATGCTACTGCTGGTTGCACTTCTTCCAGCTCCTCTAGCGCGATGCGCTCCTTAAGTGGTGGCAACCATGGCTGTGGCACTGGAGGAATCTCTTGTTCCTCACACAAGAGCTGGATATGGTGCACTATCGCATCCAACTCTGTTGGAACTTCCTTGATCTCATCCACATCTTCTAAGCCTGAAAGATCTTCATTCAAAATCTCATACTGCCCCAATTCATTGATCAGGTAGATGGTATGGTCCTCGATCCCCATATCGTCTTTGTCCGGCTGGTAATCCGCCCCTGACCAAGCTGACTGGAAGAGTTCATAGACTTCGTTATTTCCGACCTGTAGATAGGCACGTCCTGTCTGAGTAATCTCGGCCGCGTCCGGTGTATGAAGCATTTCATTAGAGTCCGAACGGTCTGCCACCTTAAGGGCGATCTTGAAGCGAGAGTTAGACCAGATCTGGTCATCCACCACACCAGATGGTTTCTGAGTAGCTAGGATCAAGTGGACCCCGAGGGAACGCCCGACACGCGCAATAGATACCAACTCCTTGATAAAGTCGGGCTGGTTGACCTTGAGCTCTGCGAACTCATCTGAGATGAGAAAGAGGTGAGGGAGCGGTTCTGTCGCTTCTCCGTTTTTAAATTTCTTCTGGTATTGATTGATATGGTTGACTTCGAACTCTCCAAAGAGTCGTTCACGACGATGGATCTCCGCATTGATCGAAGCCAGAGCCCGCATAGATTGGGCACCATCCAAGTTGGTAATCGTCCCCAAGAGATGGGGCAGATTTTTAAAGAGATTGGCCATCCCACCACCCTTGTAGTCAATCAGCAAGAAAGCCACATCATGAGGGTGGAAGTTGACAGCGAGGGATAGGATATAGGATTGGATGGTTTCGGACTTCCCTGAACCAGTCGTTCCTGCGATCAAACCATGAGGTCCATGGGCTTTTTCATGCAGATTGAGTTGAACCAGGTCATCCTGACCACGCAGACCAATTGGCACAGCCAAACTCTTGTAAGGTGCGTTCTTTTTCCAACGGCTCGATACCTGCAAATCCTCAAAGGTCTCCGCCCCATACATTTCCATAAAAGTCACAGAATCTGGGATTGAACTCTTAAGGTTTTGGAGGTGATTGAGCGGTGCCAAGGTACGGGCGATCCGCTCCTTGTCATAATCTGCTGGGAAGTGGTCCAAACGGAAGTCCGTCTCTTTCAAAACTCCTTCTTCCATGACCAGTTGGCCTGTATTACGGTCCTTGATATTGATCACTGTCTGGATGTTCTCAGACAAGGAACTCATGACATCCTCTACAAAGATGAGAGAACAGCCTAATTCCGTTGGATCTTCAGTAAAGAACTCCATAATGATATGATCCAAAATCAGCTTCTCATCGGTCACTAAAACCACGTAATGAGGATGGAAGAGGGTGCTCTCCTTGTGGGATGCTTCTTCCTTTTGACTACGACGTAGTTTCAAGATTTGGTTCAAACTATTCAGAACTTGGTCCCGTGTTCGTTGATTGTAGACAAAACCGCGGACATTGAGTTCTTGCAGTTTGGCATGAGGAAGCCAACGCATCCAAGACCATTGCTCTTTTTCCTCTTCAGGCAAAATCGTAATAAACTGCACATCATGGTAAGAATGGAAAGTCGCTAGCTGCATCACCAAAAGTTGCAGTTGTTCTAGGACGAGATTTCTAGGTCCAATATAACCCACCGGTCCATGGCTGAGGTTTGCCGGAATCGGCATGTCTGGGATCTTTTTGTGACGACTATAGAGAGCGTAACCCTCTTCTTCCAGAGCATCCTTCTTACCGCTGCGCTCTTGTTGACCATATTTCAAGTCATAGCTAGTCGGCATTTTCCCGAGTCCCAAACGATAGTATAAAAAGTCAAAATGCAAGGGAGTCTTTTCGTAGATCCGGTGATTGTAACTCTCAACCAAGTCCGTCAACTCTAAAATAGTCGGAAAATGATAGTGCATCCCTTCTTTTTGTTCTCGTTCCAGACGAGTCAATTCCTTGACCTTATCTTTCAGGTAAAGACGATAGAGATCGACCCGTTCCTTCTTATCAGCCTTGTACTTTTTACGATTTTTGATAAAACCACGGATAGAAAAAATCATTGTGGTTATGGACATCCCTACTGTCGCAAGAATATAGATCCCTCGAGGTTGAATCAAGGTGATCAAGACGGTTACCCCGACCATCATCAGAGGAGGAACAATCAGCTTTAACAGTTCATCGCTCGGCTTAACCGGCTCCTGGCCTGGGGGATTGATCAAGATTTTATCCTCGCTACCACGATAGATGATCCGTGGAGAACGATGATAATCTGGATAATCTTCATAAAAACCATATCGAGATGGTTCTCTCAGAGTCAGTTGTTGCCCAACTTGGGCAGGACCCTGAACCCATACTTCATCTGGATAGAACTTGATCGTCACCGCCCCTAGACTCAACTCATCTCCAAAACCAATCAATTGCTGGTCCATTTGTTCCAGATGATTATTTCGATAGAATGCCCCTTTTAGTCGAGTTAGCTTCCATTGATTTTGAGATTTTTGGAGTAAGAGTTCAACATCTTCATCTAGTGTGATCAGCGCACCTCTTTGAGAGCCAATCTGAAACTCTGATAAATCCAAAAGGTCATAAACCCTTGGTTCCCCTTCTCGGAGATAAAAGACGACCTCACCCAAACGCAGACCATCTTTCAAAAGTCCCGCTTCATCGTCGTACTGATAAAAGACCTCGTCACCATCGACCTTGAGCTGAATCGGTATTTCCTGTTGAGAAAGGTAGACTTGAGCCTTTTCAGTCGCCCCAATCAAGACCGTCTTATCTGCACTCAGTTCTACTTCATAACGCAGACCTTGGCTGTAGAAAATGATTTGTTTTTTCATAATTTCTCTCCTTGGTCTACTTTAATTGCTAGAGGAGCTACTTGGAACAGGTTTCTTCTCAGATGACGGTTTGCTTTCAGAAGCCTTATCTTGAGGGTTAGGAGTTGTAGAAGCATTGGAGCTTGATTCACTCGTTAGTAGCTCACTTCGACTATCCCAGTATTTCTTATACTCGCTTTCCAAAGTATTCAACTTACTTTCACGGTCTTTCCCTGACAAGTTTCCATCTTCTCGAACCTGCTTGATTTCCTGAGTCAAAGCATAGAGAATCAAGTCACTGTCGTTAATCCGTTTGGCAATATCAAGAGCCTCTTCAAAACGATTGCGCCCAACCTGGATCCAGTAAGTCAAATAAAGCTCATCTGACTTAAGTGTTACATTATTCAGGATGACTTTCTTTTGTTCAGAAGAAAATTCCAACCCCTGAATATAAGAGTAAGCCAACTCATACTTTTGCGTATTCGGCAAGCTAGCTGGATCAATTCTCTCTAATTCTGTAATAACACCACTATAATCCACTTTAATAAAGGCAGTATCTGCCTGCAACATCTTTTCTTTGAAAGGATTTTGCACAAAAATCAGATAGATAAGTGGAACGATCAACAAGAAAACGCTGGCTGTTAACCAAATCGTTGCCAGTTTAAAGACACGATGGCGTCTACTTGGAACCAAGACCAAATCTGCCCGTTCTTTCGCAGCCTTCTCCGTGTAGTACTTCTCCAAAACAGCTACTGCAGCCTCTATATCATCTGCCTGACATAGGTCATTTAAGAAGTCGGGCAAGGTCTCTAATTCCAAGGAACCATTATAAAGATCCATGAAATCCAAATCGCTAAATAGTGTTACTGTAAAACATTTAGCCTGGCGTAAAAAATCTTCTGAGGATATTGATTGAGGAACCATCAGACCAGGAATTCCACGATAAGCAATCTTAGCCTGAGCATCCTTGGTAATAAAGAGATTTACTGGGTGCAAAAGGAAAGTCACAGGTAACTCCAAGGCGCCCTCTAGACGAAAAACGTTTAGGGCCAAACGGATTCTTTCCGAAATGGTACGTTCCTTTATTTCCTCATAAGTCAGTCCATAAGCTTCAACTTGATAGGAGAAGGTGACACTATCCTCATCAGACACCATCGATTGCTCCAAAAAGAATGGATGATGCAAATCCAATAGTAACAGTTCCCGTAAATCTTGACTCGCAACATCTGAACGTTTGAGTTTTAATTCCCAGTTTGTTTCATTTTTTTCATAGACAAACGACTGTCCACCAAATTCAAATTTTTCTTCAGCCACCTATATCTCCTCAATTTCTACTAAATCTCCTGTCGTCATAGGATAATCAGACAGATGTTTTCCTTCATCAATCAACAAACCTTTATTGACAATTCTTAATTGATATTTTTTTCGCTTGATACCTGGATTAAAAATCGTATCCACTTCTCGCACCAGCCGGCGCACTTCAATTCGCCGTGGAATGCGAATATCCACATCTCTTTCTCTCAAACGTAGGGTAATATTGATATGTTGCTCCACCTTTTTTCACGCCTCCTATGCCTGGTTTATCCTTTTCTAAGTTATTTAGACAGACTAGTTAAAAACTTAGTCCATCCCTTCTACCATCACACGATAACTCATTACTGCCGTTGCTCCAAAAAGCAAGAAAATCAACACCACATAGAATATCTCTGGAAGAAAGTCATTCAGACCACCTTTTTCTACATGGCCTATATTTGTTTGGAACTTGATTGTTTTTTGAGCATTGGGCTGAAACAACTGTTCTTCAGAAGATTTTTTCACTGGTCTCTGTATAGCAGAAAACAGTTGGCCCCTTTCTGTGATCAACTGTTCCTCTTGATGCTGTTGCATGTCCTGCAACCTCTTTTGAGTCGCTTCATTAAAAAGCTCCTTGATTTGTTCAGACTGTAGACCAAATTTCAATCCCTCTTTCTTTTCAAGTCGGGAATCATCAATCTGCAGACTGTTATCCTTCAAATCATCTGCAGCAGCCCCAGAGACTGCTGCACATGTTACTAAGGTAAGAAGGAAAAGAATGATTTTCTTCATATTTCTAATTTCTATTCTTTCTCAGCTTGGCTTGCTTGAAACCACAAACTACTTTCTCTGATAAAAACATTTATAACAAGTAAAACAGCTATGACAACAATCGTTGCAACAAAAGCGATAATTGCTGCTGGATGTCCATCAAAGTATCCTGAGAGCAAACCTTCTAATATCGATAACGCATTGAGATTTTTGATAAATGCTGGGAAACCAGTTAGACTTGCTGTTGTCCCAATAGCATTTGATAGGTAGACAAAGCTAATCATCATAAAGAAGGAGAGTCCCATACCAATCACTCGGAAATGTTTAAGCAATAGATATTGTCCTTGAATCAGTACAAATGCGGCTAAAACAATTAATAGAACCCAAGATGGTTGATACTCACGACCAACCTGTAGCTGAACACTTGATACAACACCAACTACCAATCCGACAACGAGACTTAAAGCAGATAGGATGGTTACCGTCATCAAGTCTGTATCATGTAACTTATCAAGTTTGAACTTATCTTTGACTTTGCGAATAACGTTTTGAGTTGCAAACAGATAGGCTGTGAAGAGACTAACAATCTCCAATAGTAAAATCCATGTAAATGGACGGTAAACATTGACAGTCGCTTTCACTGAAGTAGCATTTTGGGTAACAGGATTGGATAAGAAGTTGAGCAATACTTCGTTTGGCACCCCATTTTGATAGGCATTATTCAGAACCTTCACAAAGGATTCTACAAAGTTTCCATTGTTAGTCAATTCTTCGTTAAACTGCGTCATCAAGGAGTCAGCATCTTGTGACAACTTTTCAGTACTTGTTTGAGCGTTTGACAATTCACGATTGAAATTACCTAAAGTTTCATTCACAGACTCTGCAGCTTTGACATTACTTTGAGAAGACTCCTTCACACCCGTAGTTTCTGACAATAGAGCTGCATAATCAGTATTTAGAGTTTTCAGTTGATTATTAGTCTCTTCAAAAGCATCATTGCCTTTCCCTTGCTCCCCAACCAAATCATCTAGTTTCTTTTCCAACTTCTTGTACAACTCTAACTGTTCATCGATTTTTGTATTCAATTCTTGGTTGGTAGTCAAAACATCCTGCACATTTTTTTCTAAAATAGGCTTCAGAGTAGTCAAATTTGACAAGGCTTTATCTACTTTCCCTTTAGCACCATCTTTATCTGTATCGCTAGTAGGTGCAGTTAAGCTGTCTTCATACTTCTTCAGATTTGAACTAATAGCTTCAAACCAAATATCTGACAATGCTTTAGACACATCACTATTTTTTAACCCTCTGACGGTATCGTATGCTTGTTTTAGTGATTCTACCTTTTGGTAGGCAGAAGCTATTTTCTGAACTTTTTGTCCGTAAGAAACTGCTGCTTGCTGAACGGCTAAGACATCTATCGGAGCACTGATTGCTTGAACATCATTCAAGGAAATATCAACAGTCTTTGGCTCCGCTTTTGGAGTTGGGCTTGAAGCCCCAGTTGAACTTGTAGTTGGAGTCGGAGCTGCCTCTGCAACACTATAGGCTACTTTGAAAGTCCCACCCGTCTTCAAATCAATTTCTTGACCAAACTCAACTGGTGTGCCATCATAAGTGACCGAATGAACCGTCACTCCTGTTCCAGCCTTCCATGATACCTTAGCCTTTGTTCCTGTTCGTCCAACAGCACTCGTACTAGTAATTGCCTTATTTTCCAGATTCTTCAAGTCCGTCAAAGAAATCTCGTCGCTTGGCTCTTTAATCGTTTTTAAATCTGTATAGTTTACAGAAGGAATTGTGATTGGTGTCATACCAAAACCACTAAATTCTTTTCCACTAAAGTCTTCTTTGGGTAATTCTGAGATTGCAGAAGCCAGCTGCTCTTTTAGAGATTCCTCAACCTTCTCTAAATCCTTGTTTGCAGCTTTATCCAAAAATCGACCGAGAGTGATTTCGCTCTTATCACTTGTTCCATAGTAAGTGGCTAATTTCTCATCAATAAAGTTATGAATATCCTTTTTATGATTTTCAAACTTCGTTCTTTCGTCTGTTAGATTTTTCTGTAAGCTACCAATCTCTGTGCTGATGCTTTCTGCTACTTTTTTATAGTAAGCCTCAACTTCTGGTGACGTTCCATCAGTGGATGCTGGTGTTCCATCTATATTAGAAGTCAGAATACGTTGAGCTTTAATTAATTCCTTATAAGTTTTAATTTGTCCCTTAACGTCTTCCCGACTCTGAGAGATGAGCCCAGTGATAACATCCGCATGATTTTTCTTCTCAGTGACCCTATCCTGAAGCAGAGTGTCAAGCTTTTTACCATAGGCAATCTGTGAAACGTCATAACGACCAAAAATCTGAGAATAACTATCCAAACCTGTCTTTAAAGCACTGTTGGCGTCAACAGAAGAACTAGACATACTATAGAGAGTTGGGAAAAGATTTTTAGAGTTGATAGCTGTATTATATAAATTCGTACGATAGTTTCCGATATTGGTCGCTTGTATCTGTGAGCTAGCTTGAACATTCTTTTGTGCAGTGTAAAGATTGTTCAAAATACTAGCCATATACATATCGACTAACTGACCATTCAAATCAGCAACAATATCTTTCGCTAGTTTATTTGCATCATTTTCTACTTGCAAATTTCCTTGCGCATTCACCTTATAATTGATGGTTGTCTTATCAACATTGATGCTGTTAATATCGAGTATTTTTTCAGAAAAGTCACTAGGAATTGTTAAAACGAGTTGGTATTTCCCACTTTCTAACCCAGAATCAGCTGCTCCACGAGGGACAACAGACCAGTTTTGTGAATTATCACGCTCGATATTTTTTACATAACTAGCACCTAGATTGTATTCTTTTGTATCTACGTAGACAGGCTTATCTTCATTTACGATAGCTACATTTAATTTTGTCTGCTGATTAGCCTTTGCATTATTTTCATTGCTAATCGTTGTATTTTTTTGAACAGATAGATTCAAAAAAATAATCAATGCAAGCAATCCTAATGCCAGCAGACTACTTCCTATATATTTAAAAATTCTATTCTTCCTCATATTACTTTAAATTTTCTCCGTCATAAAAAATAGGAAGGCTCTCGCCCTCCTAAAGCCACTTATATAACAAATTAAATTTGTGATGCAAGATCTTGGTCGTTTTGTTCAACAATTTCAGCAACCTTGTTCAACTGTGCATTGATCTCATCAAGCAAAGTTGCAAACTCCTCAATTTTTGGAGACAATTCTGTGAATTGGCGATCAAAGCTCTCAAAAGCAGCACCTTTCCAGTTGTCTCGGATAGTATTTTGCTCTTGAGTCAATGTACGAAGTACTTGTCTTACTTCCTCAGAACCTTGAGTGTACTTTTGAGCAGAGGTGCGCAATTCTTCTGTTGTTAATTGAATTAAAGCCATGTGAAACTCCTTTATATTAATTTATGCCCTCATTATATCAATAATTTGCCTCAATTGCAAGTTTAAAATTCATTTTTTATTCTATTTATAAAAAAAATAAGAGCTATTTCCATCTAAAAACTAGTAAGAAAGATTAAATTATCTACTTTTCTTGTATAATTACTTCTTTTTTTATTTATAATAACAAAGTATAACAAACTCATATCATCCTTCTTTTATAAGGTATATTTGTCAAACGTTCTTTTCTTCTAACTTTCTATGAAAGTTTTTATTCTCTTGATGACGAGCTTCCAACACATTCTCTATACGACTCTTGTAAAGTTGATGATAGTTATCCAAATTGTTCTCTATCTCAAAGATATATGGTTGAATTTCAGCAAAACTACTGTCTCTGCATGCATAGGAAAGCGCCTCTAGGAGATGATCCGTCTCCCTACTAAACTTGTGGAAATCATCATCCAAATCCATCTCTAAACGCTCTAAGTCTCGTAATTTACGATTATGCTCATCCTCTAGTTTCTGAAGTTCCTTTTTATCCATCACAAGTTTTCTCCTAGTTTTTGATTGGACTTTGTAAAGTAGGGGTTTGCATGGTCTGAGTCAAGTAAGTTTCAGCAGCATCAGCAGCCTTGCCCTCAAATCCACCCTTAATATTGTTTACATAAGTCTTCGAAGCGTACTCATGCATATCTGAGGCTGCTTCTTGTAACTTTTTAGCTAACTCCACTCCCTTAGCAAGGATTGACAGTTCTTTTGCAGTTACTAAGGCCCTGACTGCTTGGCGTTCTTGTTCCTTCATTCTTTCCTTGAAGCCTCTGTCGAGTTGCTCTCTTGTAATTAAAGTATCCTCATCCGTTAGGACTAACATTCTTTCCCCTCCATGTTTGTTTTACATCCGCCAATAGATTGTTAAAATCTTCAGCACTATTTGTATCTATGGTTTCAAAGGAACCACTAGCTTTAACCAGGCTTTCCCCTAGCTGCTCAATTTGTGTCAGGAAGGATGTTGCTGCTGTCTTCGTGTCACTTGCAACGCCTTCATCCCAAAAGCTTGTTGTGTCAAAACCAGAAAGTAGATTTGTAACTTCTGAACTTGACAAATATCCAACCATGTCAAACGCTGTCTGTCTTGTTTCTTTTATCATGTTTTGAATATCTTCCTTAGCATCTGAAAGTAAAGTTTTCACAGATTTAACTTTGTCTTCCATGTCAAAATTTGCCAACTGGGCTGCTGTCTGAAGCAACTGAGCTCGAACCAAGATTCTTTGATTTCCTGAAAGATTGCCGCTTCTCAGTTGTTCCTGATAACGAGGAATAGCTTCTCGATCCCACTTTATAGATTCCTGACGAGCTTCTTCGACGATCTTACTATATTCAGTTGTAAAATTCTCGTAAACGGCATAACCAATAGCTGCCTTTATTTTAAACTCACCCCTCATAATGGCATTTAAAACATTTGAGGCTACATTTTCATCGACTCCTAGATTTCTTAAAACATCCAAGGTTGTCGCAATTAATCTAGCCAGCTTTTCACCTGCCCTGAGCAATTCTGGGTGAAAATCCTCAGACGCAGTCAATAAATTTCCCTTTCCATCCGATTGGAAAACACCAAAGTCATGGGAACTTTCCGGATCAGTAATCTGGGTATAATGCAAGGGGACAAGGACATTGACTTTACCGACGGGTTTCTTAAGTGGTTCATCGGAATCCCCAGGTAATTTGGTGATGGTATGCTCACGATTAAGCATCCCCACGACATCAAAAGGATTGACATAGTACTCGATTTTTTCGCTAATCTTTTTGATTTTCTCGTCACTGAGTCCCATTTTCTTTAAACTCTTTGTCGTGTCCGGGCCGTCAAAGAGGACGACTTTGCCGATTTTCTCCAGTTCTTGATCACTGAGGCCAGCTACCCCTTGCGCAGAGACAATGGTTCCTAGGGAATGAGCTGCAATGTCCATCGTCGCATTTGGAGCCTTTTCGCGCATCTCAGCGATTTTCGTTTTCATTCCTACTGTTGCTAACTTGGCTTGCGGCGTATGGATATGGTTGAGCGCAAACTGAGCATCGTTGTCAATCCAGTCGTTCAAATTCTCTATACTGATAGCATCACTTCCGCGGATGGTCATATAGGTTTTCTTGGTATCTTTAGTTAAGGTTGGCGTATCCGTTAAGTAGTAGGCATTAAAACCAGCTCTCTCATCCGTTAAGAGTCCTTTTTGATAGCGTTTGATAGGATACTCTTCTTGGTGAATCCCTCCTCCAGGATCACCAACTTGGAGTTTTATCGTATCTTCCACAGTATGTAAATCAGGATCTGGTTGCAAGTAGACCTTACCATTATGAGGAAGATTTTTACCTCCGGGAGTGATTTCCCATTCTTTTTTATCCTTGTTATAAATCTTAGTATCTTGAGAGAAATCGAAATAGAGTGATTGACCTGAATTTAACAAAGCCCTATTTTTTTCTCTCTGAGATTCATAAGGAAATTTTATTGGTCTACCAGTATAGGCTGACTGAGCTAAATTCGCATAGAAATTATCAAAATCTTTTAAATTACTATTCGTCAATACCTCTTCCTCCTACACGTAACGGACCGCTTAATATCATAGAATCAAAAATTACTTTTTCATTTTCAATTTCAAACATGACACTCCAATCTGACTCTTCTATATTATTAAATTCACCAAATATACTCACAACTTCCCCTCCACCTTGTGGAGTTCCATTTCCAACTTTTTCCCACATTGTTTCATCCCAATCAATCTGAACAGATTCTATCTTTGCATTTTGAGATTTTACAAAATCCTTAATCTCCTCTTCATGCTCCTTTAAATAAGCCAACTGCTTGGCTCGCGGACTAAGAAATACTCCTCCAAATAGATTTGTTTTCTGCGCCATCCATGCGCCTCCTCCGAATACTACAAGGGCTAAAATCAGCCAAACCAAAGTACGTTTTTTCATCTCTTTCCTCCTAAATAGTGGAATCTATGTATATTATATCATGAATGTAAAAAAAAATACTTTTAGCAAGTATTCTAAGTCAATTGGGAATGAATGGTGTTAAATTTGAGTAAAAATTATCAAAGTTTTTTAAATTACTGTTAGTCATAATAATACCAAACCCCGTCCCTATAAATTCTTATAGGTTGCATTTCATAAATCCCAAATTCCCTTGGTGTACTATTCCTATCATTATCTAAGGAAAAACCAACCGTAAATTCTGTTTTATCATTATTATTTACCTTTCCTCTAAGTGTCAACATATAGCCTCCGCCTTGAGGAGTTCCATTTCCTACCTGACCAACCTTCATACTATCCCAATCAAACTGAACACTTTCAACTTTAGGACTTAAAGCTTTCACAAAATCAGCCATATCCTCTTCATGCTCCTTCAGATATGCCAACTGCTTTGCTCGCGGACTAAGAAATACTCCTCCAAATAGATTTGTTTTCTGCGCCATCCATGCGCCTCCTCCGAATACTACAAGTGCTAAAACTAGCCAAAGTAAAGTACGTTTTTTCATTTCTTTCCTCCAATATAGTGGAATCTAAGTTTATTATATCATGAATGTAAAAAAACTTTTGGCAAGTATTGTAAGTCAGTAGGGAATGAGTGATGATAGATTTGAGTAAAATTTATCAAAGGTTTTAAGTCACTATTAATCAAAAATCCTTCCTCCTACTCGCAATGGACCGCCTTGCATCATAGTATCAAAAGCAACTCGTCCATCTTCAATTTCAAAAATTACTTGCCAAGTTGAGCCCTCTATATTATTAAAACCTCCTCCAACTATTACAACATTACCTCCTCCTTGTGGAGTTCCATTTCCAACTTTTTCCCACATTGTTTCATCCCAATCAATCTGAACCGATTCTACTTTAGGATTTAAAGATTTTACAAACTCCTTAATCTCCTCTTCATGATCCTTTAAATAAGCCAACTGCTTGGCTCGTGGGCTTAGAAATAAATTTGTTTCTTGTGCTAGCCATGCGCCGCCTCCAAAGACTACAAGAGCTAAAACTAGACAAAGTAAGGTACGCTCTTTCATCTCTTTCCTCCTATATAGTGGAATCTAAGTTTATTATATCATGAATGTAAAAAAACTTTTGGCAAGTATTCAAAGTCAGTGGGGAATGAATGATGTTAAATTTGAGTAAAAATTATCAAATTTTTTTAAGTTGCTATTACTCATAAAGATCCCATAAATTTCCTTTCAAAATTCTTATTGGCTGCATTTGAATAATAACAAGTTTCTCAGGGGTTTCATTTAAATTATGTTTTAGCGGAAACCCTAATGTAAATTGAGTATCCTTATTGTTATTGATTCTACCGTTCAATGTTATCATATAACCACCACCTTGAGGAGTTCCATTCCCTACCTGACCAACCTTCATACTATCCCAATCAAACTGAACACTTTCGACTTTAGGATTTAAAGATTTTACAAACTCCTTAATCTCTTCTTCATGCTCCTTCAGATAAGCTAACTGCTTAGCTCGTGGGCTCAGAAATAAATTTGCTTCTTTCGCCATCCATGCTCCGCCTCCGAATATTACAAAAGCTAAAACTAGCCAAACCAAGGTACGTTTTTTCATTCTTTTTCTCCTATATATTTGAGTAAAAATTATCAAAGGTTTTTAGATTACTGTTAGTCAAAAATCCTTCCCCCCACTCTTAAATAATTGGCTAAAGCCATTGAATTAGGAATAATTTTACCATTCTCAATATCAAAAGTTACATTCCAAGAGGAGGACTCAATATGATTAAAACCACCATATACATTTACAATTTCTCCGCCTCCTTGAGGGGTCCCATTCCCAACTTTTTCCCATTTAGTTTCATCCCAAGAAATCTGAACAGATTCAATCTTTGAATTTTTAGACTTTACAAATTTTACAATTTCTTCTTCATGTTCCTTTAAATAATCCAACTGCTTAGCTCGTGGGCTTAGAAATAAATTTGTTTCTTGTGCTAGCCATGCTCCGCCTCCAAATATTCCAAGTGCTAAAATCAGCCAAAGTAAGGTACGTTTTTTCATAATGATGCTCCTTCAGATATATCATCTCCCTCTTACAATCCAAAACTCCTTAATTAAAAACAAATTACGGATCTATTGTTGCATTAGAAATAGAAGATTGTCATTAAAACTAGTATAGCATAAAAGCCTCAAACAGCCTATTTCACCAATCACTCTTCTTGAAGGCTTGTTAATAATCTGACCAGAAGTATCTGAGTTGAATACAAAGAAACAACTGACTTTGTCAGATTGCAGCCACATTTGTAAGCGACTAAAGTCGCAACAACTGTGTCAATTGCACCAATTTAAGTATGAAAGTACAAAAAGAACACCCCGAAAGATGCTCTTTGTAAGTATAGTAATTCTCTCGAATGAACGTTTACTAAATTGTGATGCTTTACGAGCTTTTTTCAAGCCTGATTTGGAAAGCACGAGTTTCAGTTGGACTAAAAACAGCGTAATATCAAGGTTTTTCAGAACGATATCTACTGATTAATTTCATAAAATTTAAATCAATATTTATTAAATAGGGAAATTTCTTAACGCATAACTTTCAATCCTATCCTCTTCCTTCTTATCCTAATAAAGTTTGTATTATTGGAATAACAACGATAAATAGAACCGTACTTAAAGTCACTACATTCGTAGAGAATTCCACATCTCCTTTTCCTTGATTAGCAAGGATTGGGAGAACAGCTAAAGCTGGCGTAGCGGACTGAATCATAAAGGTCTTAAATTCTACTGTCGCCATATTTGGTGCAAAGAACTTCAATACAAGAAGCATGATTAGAGGAGCTAGGATAAAGCGTCCAACTAAAGTGACAATTGTATCTTTATCAAAAGCAATGGTATTCAAGCCTGCCTTAGCAAGAACGATACCAATATAAATCAGAGATAAGGGAGTGACGATATTTCCAACATAGGTTAAGGTATTCGTTGCGAAATCTGGAATAGGAATTCGGAGAATCAAAAATAGTAGAGCCACAAGAAAACCTACAAGCGGAGCTGGTAGTAATTTCTTCCAGTCAAATTTACTTGTCTCCTTGCTTTGACCCGATTTACTATCGCTCGTCATCAAATACACGCCCAATGTCCAGGTGGAAATCGTATTGGTGATATAGTAAATTAAGAAATAAGGAAGAGCCTGATCCCCAAAAAGAGCAACGTTTAATGGTAAACCGATAAAAATAGTATTGGCATTCACAAAGGTATTAATCATGGTCCCTCGCCGTCCTGGACGAACCTTGAAAACCACAACTGCAATATAAGCTACGATATAGCCCAAGATAAAGGCCACAAATGTATAAAGGAGACCTCCAGAAAGACTGATTAGTTTATCTAGTGTTAGGTATTTCATCACCGACACAAAGATTGATGCTGGCAAGGCTACATTCATGATCAAACGAGATAGGTTAGGTCCAAAGTCATCTCCAAACCATCCCTTCACCTGAAGAATATACCCCAAAACAATAATAGCAATTATCGGAATGATACTCGTAATCGAGGTTAAAAAGAGTGACATAGGTATCCTTTCTATATTACTTAAGTCCACAGCCCATACAAATCTGTCGCTATAGAAGGATAGACAGCAACAGGAATGAATTATCTATACTCTGGATACCACTTCAAATCACGAACGGCTTTGACCATATCTGTTTCCTTAGCGCGTGCAAGACCTTGTTCTTGCGCTTTTTTAGCGACTGCTTCCGCTACTTTAATAGAAACATCTGCTACATATTTGAACGGCGGCAAAACAGGAGCTCCTGGTTGGCCTGGATTGACAATACCACTCAATGAATGAGCCGCTGCTCCAATCATTTCATCAGTTAAAAGACTTGCTTCAGAAGCCAGCATACCTAGACCAAGACCTGGGTAAATCAAGGCATTATTGGCTTGACCAATCACATAGTCGACACCTTTATAAGAAACCGTATCAGCAGGAATTCCTGTTGCGACAAAAGCTTTGCCATCTGACCATTCAATCAAATCTTTGGCAATAGCTTCAGCTAGTTTGGTTGGATTTGACAAAGGGAAGATCATCGGACGTTCTGTGTTTTCACACATAGCCTCTACTATTTCTTTAGTGAAGGTATTAGGTTGAGTCGAAGTTCCTACAAGAATGGTTGGCTTCACAGTCTTCACTACTTCAAGCAGGTCAGTCAACTTGTCTGCGTTACTAAAGTCAGCACGTTTCTTAGCAAACGGTTTTTGTTCAGGAGTTAGGTCATCCATATCATCAAATAGAAGACCTTGTTTATCAACCATAAAGAAACGTTTATAAGCTTCTTCTTCAGAAAGACCTTCACTCACCATTTCACGAAGAACACGAGAGGCAATTCCTGCACCCGCAGTACCACCACCATAGCAGAGATAAACTTGATCTGTTAATTTTTCACCACTAATATCCAGTGAGCCAAAGATACCGCCCAAGGTAACAATCCCTGTGCCTTGAATATCATCATTAAAAGTTGGAATTTGTTTCCGGTATTTTTCAAGGATATTGGCAGCATTCAAGCGGCCGAAGTCTTCCCAGTGAAGGTAGAGTTTAGGAAAGAGACGCTCGGCTGTTTGAACAAATTGGTCAATGAAGTCGTAGTAACGATCTCCGCGGACCCGTTCGTGACGATTTCCTAAGTAATTAGGATTGTTACGAAGTTCTTCACGGTTAGTCCCTGCATCAATGACTAAAGGAAGAACCATAGAAGGATCGATTCCAGCAGCACCCGTGTAGACCATCAATTTCCCGACAGAAATATCAACACCATTTGTTCCCCAGTCACCGATTCCAAGGATTCCTTCTGCATCTGTTACAACAATGAGGCGAATCTCGCGATCCCCAGCAGCATTTTTCAAAGTGGCTTCAATATTTTCAGGATGATTGATATCAAGATATCCCGCATATTGTGGATCTACAAAGAGGTCACTATAGCCTTCAATGGTATCTGCAATGGTTGGATCGTATACAATTGGATTGAATTCCTCCAAATGTTGAGAAAAGAGGTAATAGAAAAGAGTCCGGTTGGTATTAAAAATTTCCATTAGGAAAAGACGCTTTTCTAAATCATTGGCTTTTGTTTGCATCTGTGCATAAGTTTGCGTCGCTTGTTCTTCAATCGTTTGAACATACGGTGGCAGTAAACCAATAAGACCTAGTTCCTTTCGCTCCTCTAAGGTAAAGGCAGTACCTTTATTGAGGAAAGGGTTGTTTAAAATATCATGTGCAGTCATAGTGCAACCTCCTTTTTACTTCTATTATACCACTTAAAACGAATTGTTCGGAAAACTTTGTTGTTTAAAAAATACAATCGTGTACGCATATGTTATAATGAGTCTACGAGAACAATTTTCTAATAAGCTCTTTTATACTTAAAACACCATTATTAATGACACTTTAAGTTGTTATATTTTATAAAGTTCTGGACTCATAAAACTCTCAATGATCACTCTTTACTAAAAGTTTCGAGCAAAAGAAACTAATCTTACAAATTGGCAATCCGAATTAAAATAAATATCATGTAAGTTCGTTATATAGTACTTTGTATTTTTTAAGATGTTTTTTTGTCATGCAAAACTTGTATTCTATTTATATGACGAATAAAAACTATTTACAACACTATATTTCCCAAAAAGTGAAATATTTTCGAACACAGAAAAAAATGAGCCAGGAAGAACTTTCGGAACAAGCAGGACTTGGGCTTAAGTATATCAATCAACTTGAAAACCAAAATGTGAATCTGACCATTCACAGTCTTGAAAAAGTGATTGTCGCCCTAGAGATGACCCCAGAGGAATTTTTCAATTTTGATAGCCTTGAAGCAACCTCTGATAAGACTGACAATCTTTCACTCAAAAGAATCAACATGAAGGTTAAACAACTCCCCATTGATAAACGAGAAAAGATGTTGGTCATTTTTGAAAGTATCTTAGATAACCTTTGATATCCCTGACTCACTTACATTTTAACCGGTGAATACTCGTATAGTCAAATTGTAGGATACGGATAAAAATTATTTATCTGGTGATTTCCACTTATTTTCCTTCTCTAACTAATGAAAGTGAGCCCATATGAATTTAAAAGATCTACAATATTTTTATGACCTCTGCCAGCTTCAATCCTATACGGAAGTAGCAAAACAACATAAAGTCAGCCAACCATCTATTTCTTATGCCATCAAGCGCTTAGAGGAATCTTTTAATTGCAAATTGATTCACCATGATCCTTCACATCGCTCCTTTAAACTAACTAATCAAGGACAAATCCTTCTGAAGCATACAGAACTGATTTTACCTGAGGTCATTTCTACTCGCAAAGAAATTAATCGCTCTTTGGCGCATTGCTCTACTGTAGGATTCCCTCCTATTATCATTCAGTATCTTTTCTCTGTCTTAAATAAAGAAGCTGAATTTGATTTTTTAAAAAAGGTACGTCCTATTCGTGGTGGATCCGTAGAATTATTAAATCTTCTCCTTAAGGGAGAACTAGATGCGAGCTTACTCGGCTTGATTGAACCACTCAATCATCCTTTAATAGGGACACATGAACTCTTTCATAAAGAACTGTATGTCGTTTTATCTAAGAACCATCCTCTTGCCAATGCTCCTTCCCTTGCTTTTGCAGAATTAGTAGATCAATCCTTTATACTCTTAGACGAACACTTTGTTCATCTAAAAGCTTTTGAACTACTTAATCAAAAGCATCAAAACAAGGCAGAAATATTCTTTAAGACTGATGACATTGTCGTTCTTAAAGAACTTTTAAAGAAAGGGATTGGCGTTAGTTTACTGGCTGATATCGCACTTTCTGATGAAGATGATGATTTAATAAAAATCTCTCTAATACCGGAGGACCAGATAACATTTACAGTTTATTACGCTTATCTCAAATCAGCTACACCGTCATCAGAAGTAGAGGACTTATTTAATCTCATTAAATCATATGAATAGAAAAAAACTCTAACTATCAACTACCTGATAGCTAGAGTTTTTTACATTATAGGTATTAAACTAAAGCACGAAGAAATAGGATATGATCGCCGAATCTTTTCATTTACCTGATACCCTTCAAGGAGATTTCTAATTATAAATCAACAAGATATCAATAAAAAAGAACACCCCGAAAGGTGTTCTTTGCAAGTATAGTAATTCTCTCGAATTAACGTTTACTAAATTGAGAAGCTTTACGAGCTTTCTTAAGACCTGGTTTGGCTAACCTAACAACTAAGCTCTTTCAAATACGTTCAATTAAGCTATTTTTAACTACTAAAATCTCAACTAATCTTAAATAGTTTTATTTAAATAGGATAAGTTTTCTATAAAATAATCCTCAACGAGTCAGCTATATCAGTTATTTACCCTAAATTAGAAAATGAGTGCCAAAAACGATAAGACGAAATATCATCCCTACTTCAAAAAGTAAGGATGATATTTTATATTATACTTAGCAAAAGAATAAATGTATACTATTTTACTATAGACCTATTCTGAAAAAATTAATACAAATGTGAATATAAATCTAGGATAGGTACACCTTTTTTATATAAGAAATTGCCTATTGCCTTTTCAATATCATGACGTCTATATCCATTTGGAATATTGCCTAACGGAAAAAGCAATACAAAAGACTCATCCCATTTTAGTCCCAAGTTATGAAGAATAATACCAGCAGAATTATACTCCCATTCATCTTTATCTCGCTTTTCATACTCATTATATACTCGAATTTTTGAATTATACTCAGATTTATTCTTAGGAATTTGAAAGTTAACATCATTACTTGTAGCAACAACTCCAAGATGGCCATTGTTAGCAAATTTTAACCATACTAAATCTTTTTCACTATTCAAGCTATACTCCTTTTGTATTTCTCTATAGTCAATCTTTTGGGGATCTATCCTAGGTTTTTTAGTCGTTCTAATTCCAACTTTTTCTAAAAATGCTAAAATCTCTTCTTCTATTATTTCTATTGCTACTACAGGTTTACTATTTTGTCTTTCTGCTTCTTTAAAACGAGACTCCCCATAATGTACTGATTGGCAATACTGTTTCCCTTGATCTGTGTATCCAAAAGCTCCATCGATATCAATAACTAAATATTGTTCTAGTAAACTATTCATTTAACACCTCCTGATAGGTTATTATATAATACGTTTTGATTATTGTCAAAAAACTATAAATACTTGGAATTAAAAAGCTTTTTAATCACACTCCATTTTCAAACAAACTGTAACAATCAAAAAATTCTGGCTATTTCAACAATACTTTTTTAACTTTATCTACAAAATTTTTACAAAAATTCTTGACTTTCTGTTTAGATAGCGCTAAAATATAGTGGTCGTCGTTCTACCACATATCCTAAAAGGAGATTCGTATGAAAATTTACACTTATTCAGACTTTCTGAAAGATAAAACTGCATTAACTTTTGAAGAAGCCGGGGAAATTTATGGCAATCTAGTTAGCTCTTTAAATACAAAAGATCCTGATTTTCTTGAAAACTGGATTACGTTAATCGAATTAGCAGCGGAATATACTGAACTTCGAGTCAGATCTGAAACAATTTCACTACCCAAAAGAGAGCAAAATGATATTTCTAGGAGATCTACTCATGAATCTTTTAGAAGACAACTAAAAGTTATTAAATATTTCTCTGAAAATGACGAAAAAAATACTAATTGGTATGATCAAATTACAGAGGATCGACAACGTCAGGGAGATTTTGCAAATTATTTAGCATATATCTACTCTGTAAATACTAGAAAAAAATAGATATAAAAAATATAATTTTTTATATCTAATCAATAGGAGGATTTTATGGGAACTTGGAGACCAAATCGAGAAGAACGAGTAAAAATTGGGATCGAGACATTTAAAAATCACCCAATAGATAAAAGTTTTAATGATTACTATTCGGAAGTTAGAAAACACGTTGAAACTTGCCTAAAACCTTTAAATGAATTGCCCGGTTACAAAACACAGAGCATTAACTATAAGATTATAGACGCTGACTTTAATATAAAAAAAGACTATAAAAATGAAAAAGGTGAATGCATCTTTGTTCAGTTTTGCGAAACTGGGCATGTTGTAGTTGTCGGTGCAGGTCATGATTACGGAATGCCAACCTCTAATACTTTTATTAGTACAAATATTATAAATGAATTAGGTAACAAATGGAGTAATAATGCCATTTTAATTTTTATAACTGGACTTAAATTTGAGACAGATAACGACTGCGAAGATTGTGGTTCAATTAGTACAGATCATGACTTACAATACAGAAATGTAATTGAAATGTATATAGGAGAATACCTTTTAAAACAAAAAATAGCAATACTTAACAAATATTCTCACCAAAACTTTATACCAGATAAATGGTGGGAAAAATACATTGAGAAAATCTTTGATTATTATAACATTAAAAAATTAAAAGTATAACTTTCATTCACTAATGGCATAGACTAGAAAAAAGTCAAAATTTGTAATATTTAGGTTAAACTTAATATTGTGCGTTTTATCATAACTATCTTTTTTACTAAAATTGAGATTCAAGTTTTTTACATAAATTTTTATTAGTCTATTTAAAACCAACTTAATAAATGAGGAACAACGAAATAATAGACAATTTTAAAAGGAGGATATATGGTTAGAGTATATAAAACTGTGCGTCTTGCATATGAAGCTAAAGTGTGGATAGATGAACTTATTCAAAAGAATGAACGTAAAATCAAAGAACTAAGTCAGGATAATTTTCTGAATACTCTAGAACAAACACTTCTATCAAATCATTACGATGAATTAAATGGTCTCTCTTTCAATATTGTTTTGAAAGCTTCTATTGGAAGCGTAATTGAAGAAGCATATAGAAATACAAAACATTACTCCATTGACAGATGGCAAAAATTACGTCAAGAAATGGAAAAGGATATCAAAAATGTCAATCCTAGTTTAGAAACATCAGTAACCCCTAGACTCTATTTAGATGAAAATGTTCTAAATGGTATTGATGAATTTCGATATCATTTAATGAAAGAAGATGGCGCTACTAGATTACCAAGACTTAGCTACATCATTAAACTCGTTGTATATTCCTATTGGAAGACACAACAATAACCTAAGCAAACCCTGCTTAGGTTCCCCATACAAATAATTGTGTAGTTGTTTTACCACTTGCTAAAGGATTGTTTATAATTAAACTAAAAAAAAGCTATGTCAGAAACTCTTACTCATAGCGATAAACAGGTAACAAAAATATATGTAAATACAGCTGATACCGTTAATCAGACAGTCGGTGAAATTGCTTTTAGGAATCTCAAAAAATGATTCAGGGAAATCTCAGGGAAATTTTCAGGGAAATTCTTGATTTTTAAACAAAAAAAGACATCCAAGAGTAAATTCTTGAATGTCTGTAAACGTTGATATAATCGTATTGATTAACGTTTTGAGAATTGTGATGCTTTACGAGCTTTCTTAAGACCTGGTTTCTTACGCTCAACCTTACGTGAGTCACGAGTAAGAAGTCCTGCGCGTTTCAATGAATCGCGGAAGTCTGGGTCTACTTGAAGAAGGGCACGAGCGATACCATGACGGATAGCTCCTGATTGACCAGCGTATCCACCACCTACAACGTTAACGAAAACGTCGTATGAACCTACAGTTGAAGTAACTGCGAATGGTTGGTTGATAACGAGACGAAGGTCAGCGTGTGGGATGTACTCTTCAACATCTTTTTTGTTAACAGTGATTTTACCAGTTCCTGGAACAAGGCGAACGCGTGCAACAGCGTTTTTACGACGTCCAGTACCTGCATATTGTGCTTGTGACATACTTTATTGTTCCTTTCCTTAGATAAGTCCTGAAATATCAAGAACTTCTGGTTGTTGTGCAGCGTGAGTGTGCTCAGCTCCAACGAATACTTTCAATTTCATACCTTGAGCGCGGCCAAGAGTATTGTGTGGAAGCATACCTTTAACTGATTTTTCGATCAAACGTACTGCGTTTTTAGAACGAAGTTCACCAGCAGAGATTTGTTTCAATCCACCTGGGTGGTTTGAGTGAGTGTAGTAGATCTTATCAGTTGCTTTTTTACCAGTCAATTTAACTTTTTCAGCATTGATAACGATTACGAAGTCACCTGTATCAGTGTGTGGTGTGAATGTTGGTTTGTTTTTTCCGCGAAGTACGCTAGCAACAACTGCTGAAAGGCGTCCAAGAGGTACATCAGTTGCGTCAACAACGTACCATTTGCGTTCTACTTGGCCTGGTTTAGCCATGAATGTAGTTTTGTTCATGATTTCTCCTATATGAATATCGTTTTTGTTTACTGGGCGGATGTTCCGGTCCGCGGGGTATTTGAAAGGTTCCGGGGCCTTACAAATGGGGTAAACAATACCGTCTACTATCATACCAAATTTTACTATTAAAAGTCAATAGATATGAAAATATTTTTCCCTTTTATCATCAAAGAAGCTTTCATATTAATCATTCTCAATAAGCTTTCTTTTCCATTTTTAATCGATGTACTACTTCTTATTTTATAGTAGATATGTTTTTGCGTAATATCATTACAAACTATTTTGTTGAATTATATATTTTTTTATATATCATACTTGACAATTATTCTAAAAGAAGGTAATCTATATATAAATTAATTATATATTTTTTTTATATAAGGAGGTGCTTCATGTATTTCCCTACATCCTCAGCTTTAATAAAATTTCTCATCCTTGCCATTCTTGAAAAAGATGATTCCTACGGTTATGAGATTAGTCAGACCATTAAGCTAATTGCTAACATCAAAGAGTCTATTCTTTATCCCATACTAAAAAAGCTGGAACAAAATGATTATCTCGCAACTTATTCGAAGGAAAAACAGGGGCGTAAACGAAAATACTATACACTTACTTCCTACGGATATGAATACCTACTTACTCTGAAAGAAGAGTGGAAACTTTATACTACAACAATCGACGGCATCGTAGAAGGGAGCATTCGACATGACAAAAACTGAATATCTAGCTGAGCTAGAAAAGTATCTAAAAAAACTACCACGTAAGGACTACGAAGAAACTATAGAACATTTCACTGAGTATTTTGACGAAGTAGGACCTGAAGGTGAAGTAGCCGCTATTGCTGATTTAGGAAGCCCTAAGGAAGCGGCCCACGAGATTATGTTGAATCTTTTGGACAAAAAAGTCGAGGAAGATAATCAAGACAGCAGTTCATCAAAAAATACTAAGAACATCGTCCAGATCGCTATCCTATCCATTTTGGCAGCACCCTTGGCTATTCCGCTCTTTATAGTAGCAGCACTTTTAACTTTTGTTTTCTTCCTCTTAGTCTTTATCTTTGCTCTCGTCATGGCTATAGGTGCCTTTGCATTCTTTATTTTTGGAATCAGCCTGATCTGGGACACTTTGACAGTGGGACTGACGACATCGATCCCGGCCTTCCTGTTCACTCTGGGGCTCAGTGTTCTAGCTCTGGGACTGTCTGGCATCTTCTACGCAGGCATTTCTCCTGTTACTCAGTTTGGTAAGGCTGGCTTTGTCAAGCTAGCAAAAGTATTTGCAAAGAAAGGAGCACATTATGGCTAATATCAAATTGAAAAAACCTCTTTTATCCGCAGCTATTTTAGCCTGCCTCTTTGGTGGAGCCTTGACAACTATCGGCTCCATGACAGGCGGTGTCAATGACTTGGTCAATTCTGCCAAAAGCAAGGTAAAACTAACGAAAAAAGAAGAAAGTTTCTCTGATCTTTCTTCCCTAAATATTAACTTAGCAGCTAGAAACCTCGTCATCAGCGAATCTCCTGATGACAAGGCTCACTTGACCTATTACCAAAGCGATGGTAACTATCAGATCGATGGAAGTTCACTCGGAAACATCACGACAAGTTCTGAAAACGGAAACTTAAACATCAAGGAAGATGGTGCAGGCTCCTTCTACATAAGCGCTGGCATCCGCTCCTTACTCAGCTTATTTGACCAAGAATCTCAGGGGAAGAGTACTGTGCAGCTTTCCCTGCCTAAGGGGACCAAGCTTGAGACATTCAGCGGCAGTTCGTCATTAGGAGATGTTACGCTGTCCAATCTATCAGCCAAAAATGCTGACTTCTCTCTATCCAATGGCTCGTTGACTGTAAATGATAGCCAATTCGCATCTGGTAAATTTAAGAACTCTCTGGGAGAGATTTCCTTTAATAACAGCCAGATTAGCTCTGGAAAAATCAATGCTTCTTCGGGTAATATCGGACTAAATAATAGTCATTTTGAAACTGGTGAAATCACTGCTGCTCTGGGCGATATCAATCTAAATTCAAGTAAAATTTCCGACACTAGTTTAAAAATATCTAGTGGCTCAATAAGTTCCAAGCAATTAGACTTAGTTGGAAACATCTCCATCACTAATCAGCTAGGAGATATCAACCTGCAACTGGTTCCCAATAGTTTGAATAAACTATCCTTCGATCTAAAAACAACTCTTGGTGATATTGATATCCCTAACGGCATCAATGTAGAATACACTAAAGACAGCAAGCATACTGGTAGTACTCTCGTTCACAAAATTGAAAATCCTACTGCCACTCTCACTATTACTGCAAAAAGTGGAAATATTAAGCTAAACGAATAAATCATTTTTTGCATGTATAGGTGAAAAAGGATCTATGCCTTTTTCCCTAGTACTATGTATTTTTAGTTATTGTTTCTAAAGAAAGTATTAGGATAAAAACACTCAAAAAGGATAAGATTTCACTTGAATCTTATCCTTTTGTTATTTTATATTTTCTTTTAATCCGCAAACCTATTTATAAGCTAAGGCACGTTTAAAGGTTTTCCAGATTCCCAAATCATCTGTTTGAAGGACTAGACTAGCATACATGCGTCCGATAAAGGCTGTTGCAGTGACTGCAAAAACAACCGTTATGGCAAGCGAAATCCAAGCTTCTAAACCACTGGCATACCCATTTATAGCTCTAAACGGCATAAAGAAGGTCGAGATGAAAGGAATATAGGAGCCAATTTTCAGAACTAAATTGTCCCCAGCAGCACCTAGAGAGGTCACACCGACAAATCCTGCTATAATCAAGATCATCAATGGCGACAAGGCCTTTCCTGAATCCTCAGGGCGAGAAACCATAGAGCCTAGAAAGGCTGCTAAAACAACGTACATAAAGAGGCTAACCAAGACAAACAATAAGGTATTGAGCGAGAAGGCCTCTCCTAGATGATTTAAAATCCCAGATTGTGCCAAGATAGGGATGTCTTTAAAGAGCAGAATGGCAGCCAGCCCACCCACGACGTAAATGCCAATATGAGTCAAAATCACAAGAAGCAGAGCCAGCATGCGAGCGTAGAAATAATGACTTGCTCGGATACTAGAGAAGACCACCTCCATGATTTTGGTTCCTTTCTCGCTAGCCACTTCCTGAGCAGTGACACTAGCATAGGTAATCAAAATCATATAAAGGAAGAAGCCAAGCCCTGCGGCCGCAATGGTTTGAACAATTTTTTTGTTTTCCTTAGATTCATCAATTTTCTCAGTAAAATCAACGGTTTGACTCAGGCGTTTTTCCTGTTCTTGAGACAAATTAGCTGACGAACGATTGAGTTGGTATTGCAGTTCGTTTAGCTTATTGGTTACCGCTAGTTTGATGCCTGTTTCAAGAGAAGTTTCACCATGATAGACGGCCTTGAGGACGCTGTCCTCTTGGTCAATGGTTAGGTAACCCTTGATTTTCTCATCCTTGATAGCAGCCTGGGCACTGGCTTCATCCTTATAATCAAAGTTGATACCATTGGTACCCTTGAGCCCTTCTTCCACAGATGGCACAGTTGTTACTACTGCTATCTTGCTATTCTTGGCCATAGAAGACCCTTGGAGAAAGCCGATTCCTACAGATAAGGCTAAAAAGAGGAACGGCGAAATCACCATAAAGAAGAAACTCCACGACTTGACATGTCGAAGATAGGTTTCCTTCATTACAACCCACATATTTCTCATACTTCCACCCCTGATTCTAGTTTAAAGATTTCATCGATTGTTGGAGCCTGCTGGTCAAAGGTCGCAATATATTGACCTTGAGTGAGGATGGGGAAGAGTTCCCTTCCAGCACTTTCATCATCTAGGATCAATTTCCAACTACCTTGCTTGGTCAAGCTCACCTGTTTGACGTGAGGAAGTTTTTCCAATTCTTCCTTGCTTTGTTCACTTGAAACAAAGAGACGTGTTTTCCCGTATTGATTGCGAACATCCTGAACTGGTCCATGCAAGACCACACGCCCGTCACGAATCATCAGGATATCATCGCAAAGTTCCTCAACGTTGGTCATAACATGGTCAGAAAAGATAATGATTGCACCACGCTCTTTCTCTTTCAAGATGACTTGTTTGAGCAACTCGGTATTGACTGGATCCAAACCACTAAAAGGCTCATCCAAGATAATCAAGTCTGGCTTATGGATTAGGGTGATAATCAGCTGAATTTTCTGCTGATTCCCTTTGGAGAGACTCTTGATTTTGTCGGTCAATTTACCCTTTACTTCCAATTTTTCCATCCATTGAGGGAGTTTTTCCTTGACTTCCTTAGCATCCATGCCTTTTAGAGTCGCCAAGTAGCGAACTTGCTCAAGGACTGTCAACTTGGGCATGAGGCTACGTTCCTCAGGCAGATAGCCAATCCGAGCGTAGGTTTCCTGACGAATCTCCCGCCCATCCAGACTGATCTCTCCTTGATACTCTAAAAATTTCAACATACTGTGGAAAATCGTTGTTTTCCCAGCACCATTCTTCCCGACCAAGCCCAGAATCCTTCCTGGACTTGCCTGAAAATCGACACCAAACAAGACTTGCTTGGGACCGAAACTTTTCTCTAGATTTCTTACTTCTAACATTTTCCACCTCCGAGATATGTTGCACTTATTATACTCCTTTTTGATAGCCTTTACAACGATTTATGTCCATTTTATCGGATTATAAGTAGCAAAAGTATCCTATCTCTAATAAATTTAAGTGCTTTAGCGATAGCTTTAGTATAACTCATTAAAGACTTTCTGAGATGGCTTCCTCCTCAACTATCGCTTTTCTCTTCTGAACTGTCCTTTTGAAACTAAAAATCCACCCCGAGGGATGGATTTTAGACTATTAACGCACTTCTGCATTCACTTTTTCTTCGAGTGATGCTTGGATTTTTTCCATATAGCGTGCGACTTCTTCGTCTGTTAAGCTATCTTCTGGATTTTGGAAGGTCAAGCTATAGGCCATTGACTTCATGCCAACTCCCAGTTTTTCGCCTGAGAAGACGTCAAAGAGTTTGATATCTGTCAAACGTTTCACGCCTGCAGCTTGGATAGCGTCTACAACTTCTTGATGAGTGACTTCTGCCTTGAGGAGTAGAGCCATGTCACGACTGACTGCTGGGAATTTAGTGATTTCTACAAATGGAGCAGCTGGTTGAAGGGCAGCTTCGATAGCTGAAAGGTTAAGCTCCGCTACATACGTTTCCGGAATATCATAAGCCTTGGCAGTGACTGGATGCACTTGGCCAAGGAAACCAAGAACTTGGTCGCCGAGTGAAATCACGGCCGTACGTCCTGGGTGGAGACTTGCAATCTCAGCTGTTGCTGTATAGGTCACTTCAAGTCCCAAACGATCAAAGAGCGCTTCTAAGATTCCCTTAGCATAGAAGAAATCAACTGGAACTGCTGCCGTTTGGAAATCTTTTTCAGCAACCAAGCCTGTTAAGGCAAAGGCAAAACTGTTGATTTCGTTTGGTAATTCTTCTTTTGGATTGCCTGTTTGTTCAAAGACTTTTCCAATCTCGTAAAGGGCCAAGTTTTTGTTCTTACGCGCTACGTTGTAAGCAACTGTATCAAGGATACCTGAGACCATATTTTGGCGGAGGACAGAACGGTCCACTGTCATTGGCCACATGAGTTCTGTAAGGTTACTTGGTTGAGCTGTGAACTCAACTGCTTTTTCAGGCGTTGTCAGAGCGTAGGTAATGATTTCTGTCAAACCTGCTCCTTCAGCGATGGTACGAACTTGGCGACGCAATTTTTGTGTCGCAGTCAATTCGCCAGCTGTACCGTCATCTTTTGGAAGACTAGTTGGCAAGCGATCATAACCATAGATACGAGCGATTTCTTCAAAGAGGTCCGCTTCGATGGTGATATCCCAACGACGACGTGGAACGCTGACTGTAAAGCTTTCTGCATTGCCAGAAAGGCCAAAGCCAAGACGACGGAAGACATCTTCCACATCAGCATAGGAAAGCTCCGTACCAAGGACGCGGTTAACGTCTGCAAGGGTTGAAGAAACTTCCACATCTGAAGTGTCAAGCTCCCCCGCTGAAACGATGCCCTTACGCACCGTCGCACCTGCAAGATCAGCAATCATGCTAGCCGCCGCATCAAGGGCTTCATTAACAGTTGCCACATTGATGCCTTTTTCAAAGCGAGAAGACGACTCAGAACGAAGGTTGAGGCGTCCGCTAGTCTTGCGGATCGATTTGCCATTGAAAACAGCTGCTTCAAGGACAACACGACTAGAATTTTCAGAGATTTCTGTTGCTTGACCACCCATGACACCTGCAAGGGCTACTGGCTTGTCTGCGACAGTGATGACTAAGTCATTTGCTTCCAAGTCACGCTCTTCACCGTCCAAGGTCACCAATTTTTCACCAGCACGCGCTTCACGCACACGGATGTCGGTCCCTTCAAAGGTATCCAAGTCAAAGGCATGCATCGGTTGACCAAAGTAAAGCAGGATGTAGTTGGTTACGTCTACGACATTGTTAATTGGACGGATACCTTCGTTCATAAGGAGGTTTTGCAACCATTGTGGACTTGGTGCGATGGTCACATTATCCAAGATACGGGCCGCATAGTAAGGCGCCTTGTCTGTCTCAATACCTACAGAAAGAGCATCTGCTGCAGCTTGATCTGTTTCTGAAAGAGAAAACTCTTTAAAGCTAACTGCCTTGTCATAGATAGCTGCTACTTCGTACGCCACCCCACGCATAGAAAGAGCGTCCGCACGGTTGGGTGTAATAGAAAGCTCGATGATTTCATCATCTAAGTCTAGGTAAGAGAAGACTTCCTCACCTGGAACGGCATCTTCTGGCAAGATTTGGATGCCATCTGCGAATTCCTTTGGTACAACGGAGTCAGAAATCCCCAACTCACCCAGTGAACAAATCATCCCAAGTGACTCAAGACCGCGGATTTTCCCTTTTTTGATCTTGTAGTTATCAGCGATGCGAGCTCCTGGAAGAGCCACCATGACCTTGATACCAGCACGCACATTTGGGGCACCACAAACGATTTGACGGGCTTCTTCTTCGCCAACGTTAACCTGACAGACATGCAAGTGTGTTTCTGGCACATCTTCGCAAGACAAAACCTCACCGACGACAATTTTTGAGAGACCAGCAGCCGATGATTCGACACCTTCGACCTCGATCCCTGTAGTTGACATTTTCTCAGCCAACTCTTGTGATGGCACATCAATGTCCACCAATTCTTTTAACCATTTATAAGATACAAGCATAATTTAGTTCTCCAGAATGACAGTTGCCACTCTAGCTCTTTTCCTTTCCTATCATTTCAATAGAAGAATCCTCTTCTTACCTTAATTTCTTTTTCAGTAACCAATCTGTATCTACTTTTTGACCAACCATAAAATGATGTTGGCTAAATTTTTCAAAACCATATCGGTTATAAAACGCTTGAGCTTTTGTATTATGCTCCCAAACACCCAACCAAGCCCAGGAAAAACTATTTTTGGTAGCAAGTTCAAGAGCGAATTCAAACAGTTGCTTACCTAGTCCAAATCCTTGGAATTTTTGTAGCACATAGAGGCGTTGAATTTCAAAAGCATCCTCTAATTCTCTCTCAGTCTGAGCACTTCCCCAGTTGACTTTGAGAAAACCAGCTATCTCCTCTTCATGCATAATGAAATAGGTTTCGGAATCTGGATTTTCCAACTCAGTTGACAAAACTCTCAGACTATAAGTCTTTTCAAAGTATTCCTGTAACTGCTCTTCCGTATTATCATGAGCAAATGTTTCACGAAAGGTTTGTTTGGCAATTTTGGACAACATCCCAATATCTGCCTTTTCTACTTTTCTAATCATTATTTAAACTGTTCTGAGAAGCGGACATCTCCTTGATAGAATCCGCGGATATCGTTGATTCCGTAACGGAGCATAGCGACACGCTCTTGTCCAAGACCAAAGGCAAAGCCAGAATAAACAGTCGCATCGATGCCACTCATTTCAAGGACACGTGGGTGAACCATACCGGCACCCATGATTTCGATCCAACCTGTTTTCTTACATACGTTACAGCCTTCTCCACCACACTTGAAGCAGGAAACATCCACTTCAACAGATGGCTCTGTGAATGGGAAATAAGATGGACGCAGACGGATCTGACGCTCTTCACCGAACATTTTTTGAACAATCAACTGAAGGGTTCCTTGAAGGTCTGCCATAGAGATGTTTTTTCCAACAACCAAGCCTTCGATTTGGTGGAACTGGTGACTGTGGGTTGCATCGTCCGTATCACGACGGAACACACGTCCTGGTGAGATCATTTTCAAAGGACCTTTTGAAAAATCATGAGCATCCATAGCACGGGCCTGAACTGGAGACGTGTGAGTACGGAGTAAGATTTCTTCTGTGATGTAGAAAGTGTCCTGCATATCACGGGCTGGATGGTCTTTTGGAAGGTTCATACGCTCGAAGTTGTAGTAGTCTTGCTCCACTTCAAAACCATCCACGACTTGGTAACCCATCCCAATGAAAATATCTTCGATTTCTTCACTGGTTTGTGTCAAAACGTGACGGTGACCCGTCGCAACTGGGCGACCTGGAAGTGTCACATCGATGCTCTCACTTGCTAGTTGAGCTGCGACTTTCTTTTCTTCCAAGAGCTTAGCTGTTTCTTCAAAGGCCGCTGTCAAGACATCACGCGCTTCATTGACGTGTTTCCCGATGATTGGACGCATCTCAGCAGAGACATCCTTCATCCCTTTGAGGATTTCAGTAAGCGACCCTTTTTTACCAAGGACAGAGACACGCAAGTCTTGCATCTCTTTTTCATTTTCAGCAGTAATCTGCTTCAAGCTAGCCAGCGTTTCTTCGCGAAGCGCTTTTAATTGTTCTTCAATAGTTGACATAATTCCTCCATCAGTCCCTCGTAGATAAAAAGAAAACCACATGCCAAAAACTCCACTCGGAGCGTTGACACGCGGTACCATCCGTTTTCATCTGACAAGTCAGACCTTCATTTCTAAATCCATGCGCAAGTGAATTCACCCAACTTTCATATAGAGAGCTTGCAGTCACGGCTCTCCTCCCTGTCATACTTCCCTTGAGTTACTAGTCTTGCGGATTCCTATTCAATTACTACTTAGTTTATCAGATTTTTACCATTCTTGCAAGACCTATCTCACTTCTGCTTGCCTTTAAATCGCCATTGGAAGCGAAGCTTGTCATAGAAGGGAAACTCGATAAACAAGACTCCTAAGCCCACACAGAAACTGGCTAGAACATCTGATGGGTAGTGAACTCCCAGATAGACCCGAGATAGCAGCACACTGACTAGGTAGAAGCCAAGGACGATTTGCACAATTTTTCTCCAAACCGAATCTTTAATCCGTTGACTGAGAATGACAATCAGAGTCCCTACCATCAAAGTTACAGCCAGAGAATGGCCACTTGGAAAAGAAAATCCCATCTCCTCTACCAAGTGTAAAATAGCTGGCCGTGGGCGCTGGTAGATATTTTTAAAGGTCACGATTAAAAGACCGGCTAAGGCTAGATTACCCGCCATGAAGTAGCTTTCTATCTTCCACTGCTTACGATAAAAGATAAAGGCTGCGATGGCAACCCAGGTAATGATTACTGGGATATCAATCAAATGCGTAAGCGCACGGAATAGAACTGTCAAATAATCTGGCAAGTCCCCACGAAGAGCAGTCTGAATCGGTTGATCAAATCCGACCAGCGTTTCAGGATAGAACTTAACCATATAGCCAAGAAGGACGAAAAGTAAAAGGGCAAAACTGCCCTTCATTAAAAATGTTTGTTTATCTCTCATAATGTTTTAAGGTTGGTTTCAAGAGGACATATAACAACCAGAATGAAACGGCAAAGATTACACCCTCAATCAGGTTAAAAGGTAAAACCATGGTCATCAAGTAGTTAGAAAGTCCTATAATTTCTCTAATATCAAAGTTGGCAAACTGCGCGTATAAAGGAACCGCATAGACATAGTTGAGAACCAACATGGCAGAAGTCAACCCAATAGTTCCCACCAGAGATGCTAGTAGGAAACGAAGGGTGCTACGTTCCTTTTTCCAAATCAAACCAAAAGCGATAACAAAAACTCCCAAGGCTACGATATTCATTGGCAAGCCAATGTAAGTATTCACTCCCTGGCTATTGAGAAGCAACTTCAAGAGTGATCGAAGCAAGAGAATCCCGAGAGCAGCAGGCAAATCCATGACCACCAAGCCCACAAGGACTGGCAAGATACTAAACTCGATCTTGAGGAAGGTCGCCGCTGGCAAGAGCGGAAAGTCAAAGTACATCAGCACAAATGAAATGGCTGATAAAATCGCAATGGTCGAAAGTCGACGTGTGTTTGTCATAACAGGTTCCTCCAATTTTCTATAAAATCAGAAGAAGTTGGAAAGGATTCCTCTATCTATTCTCACTTTTTATATCCCAAAAGTCCCCCCTCACTCTTTTGAGCAAGCGGTTGCAATTCATCTATAAACTCATCAGAACAGACAAAGCCATTCTTTCGTCTTCTCCCATCCAGACTATACTGTCGGTTGTGGAATCGCACCACATCAGCTTGCGCTCGCGGACTTCTTTAACTAAGATATTTTGGATTAATCTAGGCGTCGCAGTCGAAGATAATACTTGAGTATATCGAGACAAGACAACGAAGAGTAAGCCAAAATAGCTAGTTAAAGTCACCGCCGGTCGGGAATTACACCCAGCCCTGAAGACCCCTTTATCATAACAAAAAACGCTTGCAAGTGCAAGCATTTTGATTATTTCAATTTATCTGCTTCATAGGTGTGAACAAGCTCAAGACCTGCAAAATTTTGCTGACGGAGTGCTTCGTAGACGATCATGCAGACGGTATTGGAAACATTGAGACTGCGGACATGTTCATCGTTCATAGGAATACGGAGGGCTTTCTCAGGATGTTCTCGCATAAAGTCCTCAGGCAAGCCCTTGTCTTCACGTCCAAAGAGAAAATAATGGTCTTCACTACTTGCCAAATTCGCCTCAGAATAAACCTTTTCCGCAAATTTCGAAATCAGATAGAGTTTACCCTTCATCTGAGACATGAAATCTTCCAAACTGTCATAAAAATAAATCTCAAGCTTATCCCAGTAGTCCAAACCAGCCCGCTTCATCTTCCGATCATCAATCGGAAATCCCATCGGTTTGATGATGTGGAGGGGAGAATTGGTCGCAGCGCAAGTACGCGCAATGTTACCTGTATTTTGTGGAATCTGAGGTTCAAATAATACAATGTGATTTGTCATGACTGGCTTCCTTTTATCATTGCAAAAAAATAGCCACACTGCCCGGAGTCAAGCTCAGCAAACAGCGTGGTTAAGGCATCGTTAACTTACCTCACAACAGGTTTGAAGTAAATCAGCGAAACTACTTCCTTAGTATAACACTTTCAGAATCATTGTCAATAGAAACGACTTGATTTTTTTACTTTTTTTTAATGATATTTTCATGTTTGGTCATCCCCTTTCTGAAAAGGTATAGTAAAAGAGCCAAATCACTTCAAATCGGAAACATCGTCATAGAAGTTAAACAAATGTATCTTCAAAACTTGAAAAGGTCTTTCTTCCCTTAAAAATCGCCTTAGTAAGTGCATTTTTTGCTAAAAAAGGGTATGATAGTTACATCATGAAAAAGTAGGTTTTTTATATGAAAATTGTCCTTGTTGGTGGAGGGAAAGTTGGTTTCGCCCTCTGTCGTTCACTGGTTGCAGAAAACCATGACGTTGTCCTCATCGAACAAGATGAGGCTGTCCTCAATCACATTGTCAGTCGCTATGATATCATAGGTCTCCTTGGAAATGGTGCTGACTTTGCCATCTTGGAGCAAGCCAGTGTTCAAGAGTGCGATATCTTTATTGCTCTAACCGAACACGATGAAGTGAATATGATTTCAGCGGTACTTGCTAAAAAAATGGGGGCTAAAGAAACCATCGTTCGGGTACGAAATCCTGAATACTCTAATGCCTATTTTAAAGAGAAAAATATTCTTGGATTTTCACTTATTGTTAATCCAGAACTCCTAGCAGCGCGTGCTATCTCAAATATCATTGATTTCCCTAACGCCCTCTCTGTCGAACGATTTGCTGGAGGTCGGGTCAGTCTCATGGAGTTTGTTGTCAAGGATTCTAGCGGTCTTTGTCAAATGCCAATCTCAGACTTCCGTAAAAAATTTGGGAATATTATTGTCTGTGCTATGGAGAGAGATCATCAACTGATGATCCCAAGTGGTGATGTTATTATCCAAGACAAGGATAGGATTTTTGTTACGGGAAATCGTGTAGATATGATGCTTTTCCATAACTATTTTAAATCTCGCGCAGTGAAAAGCTTACTTATCGTTGGAGCTGGAAAGATTGCTTATTATCTACTCGGCATTTTAAAAGACAGTCGCATTGATACCAAGGTCATCGAGATCAATCCTGAAAGAGCTCGTTTTTTCAGCGAAAAGTTCCCCAATCTCTATATTGTCCAAGGAGATGGAACTGCAAAAGACATTTTGCTGGAAGAAAGTGCTCCCCACTATGATGCAGTCGCAACCTTGACTGGGGTTGATGAGGAAAATATCATCACTTCTATGTTTCTTGACCGTGTTGGCGTCCATAAGAATATCACCAAGGTCAACCGAACAAGCCTTTTAGAGATTATCCACGCGCCTGATTTTTCGAGTATCATCACACCAAAAAGCATCGCAGTGGATACCATTATGCACTTTATCCGTGGTCGAGTAAACGCTCAGTATTCAGATCTTCAAGCCATGCACCATCTAGCAAACGGTCAAATTGAAACTCTCCAATTCCAAATCAAGGAAGCTAATAAAATGACTGCCAAACCTCTATCACAGTTGAAATTGAAAAAAGGAGTTCTCATTGCAGCCATTATCCGAAAAGGAAAAACAATCTTCCCTACTGGAGAGGATATGCTTGAGGTGGGAGACAAGTTACTCGTGACGACCTTATTGCCAAACATCACCAAAATCTATGATTTGATTGAGAGGTAAAAAATGAATAAAAGTATGATTCGTTACCTCCTCTCAAAACTTCTCTTGATTGAGGCTGTTCTCCTCCTAGTTCCTGTTAGTGTAGCGATCTATTACCAAGAATCCAGTCAAGTATTTATCGCTCTCTTTTCTACGATTGGAATTTTAGTCCTCCTCGGTGGTCTAGGCGTTTTACGGAAACCGAAAAATCAACGGATTTATGCCAAGGAAGGGGTCTTAATTGTTGCCCTCTGTTGGATTCTATGGTCTTTCTTTGGCGGCCTCCCCTTTGTCTTTTCAGGACAAATCCCCAGCGTCATCGATGCCTTCTTTGAAATCAGTTCTGGATTTACAACTACAGGAGCAACTATTCTGAACGATGTTTCCGTCCTCACTCGTTCCCTCCTCTTCTGGCGAAGTTTCACCCACTTGATCGGAGGGATGGGGGTACTCGTCTTTGCACTTGCCATTATGGACAATGCCAAGAATAGCCACTTGGAAGTGATGAAGGCTGAGGTCCCTGGACCTGTCTTTGGCAAGGTCGTATCCAAGCTAAAAAACACTGCCCAGATTCTCTATCTGCTTTATCTGGCTCTCTTCTCCCTTTTTGTGGTTATCTACTACCTAGCAGGCATGCCTCTTTATGATAGTTTTGTCATCGCTATGGGAACAGCAGGAACTGGGGGCTTTACCGTCTATAACGACGGAATTGCCCACTACGGTAGCTCACTCATCACCTATCTAGTTAGTATCGGAGTGTTGGTTTTTGGGGTTAACTTCAATCTCTACTACTACCTCATGCTCCGTCGGGTTAAGGCTTTCTTTGGAGATGAAGAACTACGAGCATATATCATCATTGTTCTAGTTTCTACTGGCTTGATTACGCTTAATACGCTCCACCTCTATCAAGGTGTCTCTAAGAGTGTTGAAATGGCCTTCTTCCAGGTTTCCAATATCATCACGACAACAGGTTTTGGTTACGGAGATATTACCAACTGGCCCCTCTTCTCCCAATTTATTCTCCTCTTCCTCATGGGAATCGGTGGATCAGCAGGCTCAACTGCAGGTGGTCTTAAGGTGATCAGAGGACTTATCCTCTCTAAAATCGCAAAAAATCAGATTTTGTCCACCTTATCCCCTCACCGTGTTTTGACTCTACACGTCAATAAAACTGTGATTGATAAGGATACCCAGCACAAGATTCTTAAATATTTTGCTATCTATATGATGATTATTCTCTCTCTCATCTTTATCGTCAGTCTTGATAGCAATGATTTTCTAGTCGTGACCAGTGCGGTCTTCAGCTGTTTTAACAATATCGGACCTATTCTAGGTACAACCTCGAGTTTTTCCATCTTTAGTCCCATCTCTAAAATCCTCCTCTCCTTTGCAATGATTGCAGGTCGCTTAGAGATTTACCCAATTTTGCTACTCTTTATGAAACGCACTTGGTCTAAACGCTAATGATAATACAATTCCCCTTTTACAAGCTAGTAGAAGGGGAATTTTTCTATTAAAAATGAGAAGACCTTTCGGCCCTCTCCTAGTCTGTTTATTTTTTAAGAGTTTCTTTGTATCGAGCAAGTTCTGCTTGGTTAGCCCAAACGTAGTGACCTGGACGAATTTCTACCATAGATGGCTTATCTGTCTCATAGTCATGTTGGTCAGGGTCGTAAACTTTCAAGACTTTCTTGCGTTCCAAGATTGGATCTGGAATCGGTACAGCAGATAGAAGCGCCTGAGTATATGGGTGGACAGGATTGTTAAACAACTCCTCTGTCTCCGCCACTTCGACGATAACTCCCTTATAGATAACTGCGATACGATCTGAGATAAAGCGAACAACTGACAAGTCATGCGCGATAAAGAGATAAGTCAAGCCCAACTCTTTTTGGAACTTCTTGAGCAAGTTCAAAACTTGCGCACGAACAGATACGTCCAAGGCAGAGATTGGCTCATCCGCAATAACGAAATCAGGTTCCATCACAAGGGCACGGGCAATCCCGATACGCTGACGTTGCCCACCAGAAAACTCGTGTGGGTAACGGGTCAAGTGTTCTTTCAAAAGTCCAACTTCATGAATCATCTTTTGAACTTTTTCTTTACGATCTTCTTCGTCTTTGAACAAGTGATAGTTGTAAAGACCTTCAGAGATGATATAGTCAACCGTCGCACGCTCATTCAAGCTAGCTGCAGGGTCCTGGAAAATCATCTGGATACGACGGATCAAGTCTGATGATTCCTTATGAGATTTTTTTCCATTAATCTTATGACCATCAAAGATGATCTCACCTTTACTAGTATTATTTAGACCAATAATGGCACGACCAATCGTTGTTTTCCCACTACCAGACTCACCAACAAGAGAGAAAGTTTCTCCCTTGTTGATAAAGAAGTTGGCGTTTTTAACCGCGACAAACTTCTTACTTCCTTCACCGAAGGAAATTTCTAAATCTTTAATTTCTACTAATTTTTCAGACATTTCCTTCCTCCTAGTCTTCTAGATGAGCAAAGCCCATTTTATCACGAATTTTGTCATGCAAATCTGCGATGACCCCAGGTTTTTCAACTTTAGGAGCATTCTCATGAAGCAACCAAGTCTTAGCCCAGTGAGTATCAGTGACTGAAAACTGAGGTGCTTTTTGTTCAAAGTCAATTTGCATCGCATAATCTGAACGAAGGGCAAAGGCATCACCTTTCAACTCAGTATAAAGAGACGGTGGTGTTCCTGGGATAGAGTACAATTCCCCTTTATCGTCAGCAAGCTGAGGCAAGCTAGACAAGAGACTCCAAGTATATGGATGACGTGGGTCGTAGAAAACTTCCTCAACAGTTCCATATTCTACAATTTCCCCAGCATACATAACCGCTACCTTATCGGCAATACTTGCTACCACACCAAGGTCATGGGTGATAAAGATAATGGTAAAGTGGTACTCATTTTGCAAGGTTTTAAGCAAATCAATGATTTGCGCTTGAATGGTTACATCAAGAGCCGTTGTTGGCTCGTCACAGATCAAGATATCTGGACGACAGGCAAGGGCAATCGCAATAACGATACGTTGGCGCATCCCCCCAGAATATTGGAAAGGATACTCTTCAAAACGTTTTTCAGCGTCTGGAATTCCGACCTTGTTCATATAGTCGATTGCCATCTCTTTGGCTTCCTTAGCTGTTTTCCCTTGGTGTTTAACGATAACTTCAGTGATTTGGCTACCGATTGTATTGATTGGGTCCAAACTTGTCATAGGGTCTTGGAAGATAGTCGCAATTTTAGCACCACGAATCTTCTCCCATTCCTTGTTAGAAGTAAGGGCGGTCAAGTCTTGTCCACGATAGTCGATGCTTCCTTGGGCAATACATCCATTGTCTTCCAACATCCCTGTAAAGGTTTTTGTTAAAACAGATTTACCAGAACCGGACTCACCTACCAAGGCAAGAACTTCTCCTTCAATCAGGTCCAGAGAAACTCCTCGGATAGCCGTAAGAACTTTGTCACGAACGTCAAATTCCACGACAATATCGCGAGCAGTCAAAATTACATTTTCTCCTTTTATCATGTCTACTCCTATCTATGTGTACGTGGATCACTAGCATCCGCTAGGTTTTGACCAACAACAAAAAGAGATAGGGATACCAAGATCAAGGTAGTCAACGGAATCCAGAATAAGTAAGCGTTGGTCGTAACGTTTTGTGAGTAATCTGAGATCAATCGTCCCAGACTTGGCACTGTTACAGGCAATCCCAATCCAAAGAAGGAAAGGAAGGCTTCATAAGAGATGAAGCTTGGCAACATCAAGGTCATCGTAGAAACAATAACGGATACCAATTGTGGCATGATATTTTTAACGATGATTTTAAAGGTTGGTGTCCCAAGTGTTTGGGAAGCAAGGTTGTATTCCAAGTCACGGTAACGCATGATTTGGATACGAATCATATAAGCAATCCCAATCCAAGTTGTCACACTCATGGCAAAAATCAAATTCCAGAAACCAGCACCGATTGAGTAAGTCAAGACAATGACAATCAAGAGAGATGGAATGTTTGAAATAATGTTATAAACTTCCATCATGACACGGTCAACAGATTTTGAAATTCCCCAGATTCCACCAACAATAACCCCAATTACAAGGTTGATAAAAGTTGCAATGACAGAGATGAGGATAGAGTTACGCGCACCAAACCAAACCCCGTCAAACAAGGATTTACCATTACTATCTGTACCAAACCAATGTTCAGCATTGGGTTTGATAAAACGAGCAGAGAAGTCATTGACCTTACTTACATCGTTGAAGTCAAAATCTGAGAACATTGGGTAAATAAAGCTCATCAAGATAATGGCAACCAAAATTCCTAGCATAAAGACGGTTGATTTTTTCTTTAGAAATTGTCTAAATACAGAACCCCAGTATGAATAGGCAGGAGCATCAATTGTTTCAGAGGCAAAATCGTCACGTTTTACGAACTGAAATTTTTCTTTATCGATTGTTGACATTATTTGCCTCCTTTCTCTGTCAATTTAATACGTGGGTCAAGCATGGTCATCCAGATATCTCCTACAAAGAGTGAGAAGATAGAAATACATGTAAAGATAAAGACGAGACCAACAACCATTGAGTTGTTTGATGCCTTAACAGAGTCAATCAACATTTTACCCATACCTGGGAAAGCAAAGACCGTTTCTGTCAATGTTGCACCACCGATAACCCCGATAACGGCACCAGGAATACCTGAAACCAGTGGAACCATGGCATTTTTAAAGATGTGTTTATTTGAAATTTCTTTTTCAGACAAACCTTTGGCACGCGCAAAACGTACAAAGTCCTGGGATTGCAAGTCGATCATGTAACGACGAATCCAGATAGCTGTACTTGGCGCACCCAACAAACCTAGAATGACTGCTGGCAAGACATAAGAACGCCAATCTCCAGCCCCCAAGATAGGGAATGAGTCTGGCAGACCAATAGATGATCCAATCAAACGCACAATATATACCAAGGCAATCGTTGGAAGGGCAAGCAAGAAGGTAAGAGCACCTGTCGAGAAGCTGTCAATCCAAGTATTTTTGTGGCGAGCCATCGCAGATCCAAGTGGAATGGCAATCGCATAAGAAATAATCAAACCAATCAAACCAGCAACCGCTGAGCTTGCAATCATTGAAGGATATTGATAATTGCTTTCTGTAGCTGTATATGGATCGTCTTTACCATAGTTGGCTACCTCACGCGCGTCTGCTTGGCTTGGTGATTTGTAGGTACGAGAGTAAATATCTACAGATGAAGTCTTTTTACCTGTAGGGAATTGAACTTCTGATGTCTTAGTTTGTCCCTGACCTTGTGTGATAACTTGAAGCACTGGTGTGTTTGCATAAGTTGGGTAAGAATCTCCCAAGTTAATGTTCACAAAGTTTTGGTGTACAAATGGGAATTGATTGTTGAAATACAAAAGGTATTTGTGTTTTGTACCTGAACCAACCAATGACCAACCGATAGCAGGGTCATTTTCAAAACGAAGATAACGTTGCAAGTTTGGGTTTTCAGGGTCTTGAATCTTGTTTGGATGATCAATATCAATCAAGTTGGAATAGAATTTGAAAACACGTTCAAAAATCGGAATTTCACGCGTAGCATAGAATTGACCACTTTCTGAGAACACACCGAGTGTCCAACCATTTCCTAGTTGGTTGATGTATTTTTCGTAGATTGCCTTATTGGTATCATTGGCATCCACTGTTACAGATGAGTCCATTGTACTCGCTCTTTCTTGCAACTCTTTGGTATCGTAGTACTCGATATAGCCCATCCGTTCATAAACGGTATTTTCATAATTATCCCGCTTGTCCGGTGTCGTTGCAATCTTGTTATAGTTGGTATCCTGCTTGAAAATCAATTTTCGAGGAACCATCGTATAAATTATTGTGTATGTCAAAGTTGTCACCAAGAAAATAGACAACAATGAACGCAATACACGCATAAAAATATATTTCTTCATATCGTTTCCTTTTAAAATCCCAAAAGAACCTTCTCCTCATGGAGAGAAAGTTCTCTTGAGAGTTATTTATTTAACGTGATTAGCCAATTCTTTTTGAACTTTTTCGTTTGATTCTTTTTTCTCTTTGAGCCATTTTTCACGAGCTTGTTCATAGTCAGCTTTTGTTACAACTTTATCTTGTAACTGAATATACTTGAAGTATACGTCTGATCCCTTATCTCCAGATTGACTGTATGATGCAGAGAATGGTACAACACGAGAAATGAATGGTGCAGCACCACTACCTGACATAGCTGGCAAGAAGAGGGAGCTGTCTGTCAACCAAGCTTGAGCAGCCGCATATTTTTCATAACGAACATTCAAGTCGTTGGTTTCTTTTGCAGCTTCATCAACTAACTTATCGTATTCTTTCAAACCAACTTGTGCAGCTGCTGCATTTGCTGGATCGTCATAACCCATATAAGTTTTTGTTTGCTCGCTGTTAGTTGTTTTCAAGATATCAAGATAAGTTGATGGATCTTCATAGTCTGGGTTCCATCCAACTGCTCCTGAGAGATCCCAATCTTCTGCTGCAGCGTTTGCAGCATAGTATGTGATATTGTTCAACTCATCTTTAGAAATTTGTTGAATATCAATGACTACATTGCCTTCACCAAGTACTGTTTCAACGGATTGTTTGAAGGATTGGATACGTGCGATATAGCTCTTAGCAGTTTGGTCTACTGGGATATCCAAGTGGATAGGGAATTTCACACCTTCTGCTTCCAATGCTGTTTTGGCTTTGGCAAATTCGGCTTTGGCTTTATCAGCGTTGAAAAGTCCATCTTGACCATCCGCAAAGTTTACATTCTTCCACTCATCACCGTAAGCAGCCATCTTATCAGTTACCAAGTCACCGAAAGTTTTTTCGCCTGCTGAGACAAAGTTAGGTTTCACAAAGAGGTTACGAACTGCAAGAGGAGCACCTTCCTTACCATTTACTTGAGCTGAGTAAGAAGTACGGTCAAAGGCAAAGTTCAAGGCCTGACGGAAGTCCTTGTTAAGAAGGGCTTTCTTAGTAGAAGACTTTTCTTCATCAGTTGTCTTAGAAGTGTATTTGTAACTTTGACGGTCAATATTCACACCTAGACCAAAAACGCTAGGTCCTGATGGAGTGTAGAAGATATTTTCCTTGTAAGTCTCTTCTACTTTAGAATAGTTTGAACTTGTTGGGAAGAGACGAGCATAGCTATAGGCTCCACTTGTAAAGTTACGTTCAATTGACTCTTGGTCTGATCCATCATAGAAAGCAAGGGTTACTTTATCAATATGAACATTATCTTTGTCCCAGTAATTTTCATTCTTAGCGAACTCGATAGAAGATTTAGCAGTCAAACCTTTCAGTAAGAACGGACCATTGTAAAGCAATGATGTAGGGTCAGTTGCTTTGGCAAAGTCAGCCCCTTTTGATTTTTCAAAATCTTCGTTCAATGGCCAGAAGATTGAGTAGGCCATCTTAGAATTCCAGTATGGTTCTGGCTGGTTCAAAGTATACTCAAGAGTATAATCATCAACTGCCTTTACACCTACTGAAGAAAAGTCTTTATTATTTCCAGCTTTATAGTCAGCTAGACCTTTAACTGAATCTTCTGCTAGGTAAAGTGCTTCTGATTTTTTATCAGTCGCGTGTTTCAAGCCATTTACAAAGTCTTTGGCTGTTACTTCAGCATATTCTTCGCCATCAGATGTCATCCATTTAACACCCTTACGAATCTTGTAGGTATAAGTCAAACCATCTTTTGAAACGGACCAGTCTTCTGCAACTGCAGGGACTAGGTTCCCATACTTGTCGTTTGTGAAGAGACCATCGATACCATTTGAAGTGGCAATCTTAGTACTTTGTTTCCCTGAAATAAGGTAATCCAAAGTTTCTGGGTCAGCTGAATAAACATAGCCATAATTTTTTGGCGCTGTTGAATCAGATGATTTTGAAGAACCGCAAGCAGCTAGTACTCCTGCCGCTAATAAAGCAACTCCTGCTGCAACAAATACTCTACTTTTTTTCATGTTTTTAACTCCTCTTGAAAAATTTAGGCTTATTGGAAATTATAACATATATTTTTTAAAAAGTAAACGAATTTTCAGAATATTTAGGCGCATTTCCTCAAAAAACTTCTATTTGTCAAAATTTCTACATTCTTTGTTTGTTTTAGCAAGAAATACTTTCTAGTCCGACCCTCTTTAGAACGGGATTTTTACAAGCTTTTTCTCACTTCTTCGATCATCATCTGTTTTCTTAAATTGGATTTTAGAATAAGAAACTATTGACGGGAAATGATTTTCAAGGTATAATAATAAACGTTGAGGCGGTATAGCCAAGTGGTAAGGCACGGCTCTGCAAAAGCTTGATCGTCGGTTCAAATCCGTCTACCGCCTTTCAGTACCTGAATTAACAGGAATTAACCAAATGAAAAGCTCGTAAAACCGGGCTTTTTTATTATTCCTAATAAGTGGGGATAACTGAACCTACCATCTAGATTTACAAAAAGCAGTGACTCAAGTCACTGCTTTATTCTGTTTCTTCTTCGGGTTCTAGTTCTGTGATTTGAACTTTTACCTTGGTAACACGTCCATTTTTCACCTTATCGTTGGTCAGGACGATTTGCTTGTTTTGACTGACCAGTTGGTAACTAATTTTCTCAGTTGTTGGAATCGTACCAACACCCGTCAAATAATAACCGGCGATGGTATCCACATCATCGCTTTCTAGTTCGACACCAAAGTAGTTATTGAAGTCGTTAAGATTCATGGTTCCCTGTGCAATATAGGTGTCCTCACCGATTTGATGGACTTCGATTTCTGCTCGGTCTGTCTCGTCGTCGATTTCTCCGACAATCTCCTCCAGCAGGTCTTCCAGTGTGACCAGTCCAGCCATACCACCATATTCATCGAGCAAAATGGCCATTTGTCTTTGGGTATTTCGCAATTCTTTTAGCAAGTCATCCACAAAAATAGTTTCAGGAACAAAGAGTGGATCTTGTAAGATCTTCTTCCAGACAATATTTTCAAAGCCATCTGCATAGGCAGCGTTTAGCAAACGCTTGGTATGAATCAAACCAATCACATTGTCCTTATCCCCATCATAAACTGGGATACGGGAAAAGTTTTGTTTTAAAATACTTTGGATAATGGCTTGACTATCATCCTGAATATCCACCATAAAGGCATCTGTCCGAGGAACCATGACTTCTCTCGCCATCAGCTCATCTAGAGAGAAGATCCCTTGTAACATCTCGATTTCGTCTGCATCCAAAGTTTCCTCACTTTTGGTCAACATGTACTCGATTTCATCTCGAGTCATTTTTTCATCCGCATCATCAAATGTCATTGGTGTTAAACGACTCAAGAGATTGGTTGAAGCAGATAACAACCAGACAAAGGGACTGACAATCTTCCCAAGCCCAATGATAATCGGAACAGAGCGAATGGCTAAGGCATCTTTTAGATTAAGGGCAATCCGTTTAGGATAGAGTTCACCAAAAACAATAGAGATGTAGGTCAAAAATGCCAAAGAGAGGAAACTTGCAATGGCATAAGCTGTTTCTCCATTCCCCATCCAAGAGGCAATTACTTGTCCAAGTGTATCTGCCAATTTTGCCCCTGATAAGATCGTGATCAAGGTGATACCGACTTGAATGGTTGATAAAAAGTGATTAGGGTTTTCAAGCACCTTTAACAAACGAACGTAACGTTTGTCTCCCTCTTCTGCCTTTTGCTCCACTCGGGAACGGTTTAGTGACACCATTGCCATTTCAGTGGCTGAGAAAAAAGCATTTAACAGGGTCAAGATAAATAACAATACAAACTGTAGCAACAAATTCTGACTGCTCGGGTCTTCCATAGTCCTTCTCCTAAAATAGTATCTTGTGTTCCATTATATCATAAAATCCATCAGGATTCACATTATTTTTCATTTAAACAACAGCTCCCCTGCCTATAGAAGACAAAGGAGCTGTTTTTATAGTATCTATTGTTTCTAATCTATCACTGTTACTTGACCTGTTCTGTAATCAAGCTGGATTCCCTTTTGAACATTGGGGATTAGGACATTGAATTCCAATTCGCCATCTGAAGACTTGGCTTCGATTTGTGAAGCGGATGGAACTAGGTCCTCATTTGTCGCATAGTGGAGCGTCACCCGATAACGGACCCTCTTGTTTTGGTCCAAGGCTTTTCTGACCAAACTCTCATAGTAGTTCTGACCTGTCGAATCCTCAGCCTGTGCTTGGTTCGCCCAAGCTGTCTGGACTGCAATGTTCTTGGGGTTGCTAGTAGAGGCATCAAAACCATCCAAGCCACCTATCAAGGCATAGCCCAGTAGGTGTCCTCTATCAACTGCATGTGTATAGGTTCCCTTTAGATTCTTGACCTGATGCCATCCTGGTGGCGTCCAAGAGGTGGAGCCGTTGCCTGTTTCTTCACGATTTTTATACTGCCGAGTCGCTTTGGATAAGATGGCATTGGCAACAGTCGGGACTGTTTCTTTTCCAACTATCTTTGTCTTATTATCCGCATAGGGTTTGCTAGAAACCTTGGCATCTAGATTGGTTTTATTGCCATTGACAATGAAGGCCCCTGCTCCATTCCACTCGAGCCCCCCCTTGATTTGGTTTTTGAGCGACTCGGTTAAGACACTTTCAGCTAGCTCCTGACTGGGAGCTTCTGAAGCTTGTTTTTTCTGACTAACCTTGGTTCTAGGGGTGTTTGGCGCTGACTGCATCTGCTTGATGTAGTAGCTTCCAGCAGCCAAGAGTAAGAATAGAAGTAACCCTATCAGAGCTTGTCTTGTTTTTTTGTCCATTTTTCTCCTTATTTCTTTAGAAAAAGACTGGTCTCCCAGTCTAATTTCCTGTAAATTTGCTAATCAATTCCTGCCACTTTGCTGGAGACAAAATCGCCCATGGATCCTGTCCCTTTCCTAGGATGCCATAACCAACCATCAAGCCGATTCCTAAAGCCAGAAAGCCTAGCAATAGTACGATAAAAATCAACAGTAAACGACGGAGTACATAGCGTAAGTTTTTATTCTTCTTCATCATTTGCCTCGATTCGCTGAATCTTCGCTCCTAGCTGAGCCAATTTCTCATGGAAACGGTAGTAACCTCTATCAAGGTGGACTAATTTACCAACAACTGTCTCCCCTTGCGCTACTAAACCTGTCAGAATCAAGGCCGCACTGGCGCGAAGGTCCGTTGATAAAACTTCTGCCCCCTGTAAAGCCTGTCCCCCAACAATACGAGCTGTGTCACGGATAATCTCTGAGTGCAAGCCCATACGGCGCATTTCCTCCAAGTGTTGGAAGCGATTCTCAAACACTGTTTCCACCATGGTGGATTCCCCTTTTGCGACTGTCATCAGAGCTGTAAATTGCGCCTGCATATCTGTTGGGAATCCTGGATGTGGTAAAGTTTTTACATGAACAGCCTTGAGATTTTCAAGTTGAGAACGAACACGGATGCCTTCTGATTCCTCTGTCACTTCAACGCCCATTTCAAGTAGTTTTGAAATCAAGGGGCGATTGTGTTCCCAGACTGCATCACGAACGAGGACATCTCCACCAGTCATAGCTGCCGCTACCATAAAGGTTCCGGCTTCGATACGATCCTGTACGACACTGTGAGTCGTACCATGGAGTTCCTCGACACCAGTTACTGTGATTGTTTCAGTACCAGCTCCCTTGACCTTGGCTCCCATTTCATTAAGGAGAATAGCGAGGTCAACAATTTCTGGCTCACGCGCAGCATTTTCAATGACTGTCACACCATCAGCTAGAGTCGCTGCCATCATGAGGTTTTGTGTTGCACCGACACTAGGGAAGTCCATGTAGATATGAGCGCCATGCAGGCGTTCTGCCTTGGCTTCGATGTAACCAGCTGTCTGGGTGATCTTTGCCCCCATAGCTTCCAAACCTTTGAGGTGGAGGTCGATTGGACGACTCCCGATGGTACATCCCCCTGGCATAGAAACTTTGGCATGGCCTACACGAGCAAGGATTGGCCCCAAGACAACGATGGATGCACGCATCTTGCTGACATACTTGTAAGGAGCCTCCCCTGTAATGTCACCAGTCGCATCAACCTCGACAACATGTGCTTCCTCATCAAAGTCCACCTTGGCATTCAGACCACGAACTACTTGATTCATGGTGAAAACATCTGACAAGATTGGGACGTTCTGCAAGACTGTCTTACCCTTGCTTGCTAGAATAGTCGCCGCCAACAAAGGCAAGACTGCATTCTTTGCTCCCTCGATTGTCACACTCCCGACCAGACGATTATCTCCGCCTTGAACTACAATTTTTTCCATAGTTGTTTCCTTTACTTTTGATTTTATAATAGTCCTCTAAGCGCTTCTTGCCACAGTTGGTACAAACTGATAAAGAATGAACTCAAGATGTAGCCCATTACAATACTAAAGAAGCCTACCAACAAACGAACCTTTTTTGTGTTAGTAGCGGTTACTTTTAAAACCTTTTCCCATCTCACAAGATCCTTCAAAAGGTAAAAACTCAAATAAATAAAGAGTATATGACTACTTAGAGTGAATAATAATTGAACCATTTGACTATTATACCATCTTATCCGCTTGCGCGCTAGTTTTCGATTTTTCTACGAATTAGGGATTGTTTTTAAGGTAATCAATCGCATCCTGCAAGGTTTTAACCGGAACGATTTTCATCTCTGTTTTGATCGTTTTAGCAGCTTCTAGGGCTGTTTCATAGTTGCTTTTCGCATTGGGATCTGCTTTTTTTGCTTCCTCGGTGACTGGATTGTCAGGAGCAAAAAAGATGTTGGCTCCCTGACGAGAGGCTGCAACTACTTTTTTGTCAATTCCACCGATATCGCCAACATTTCCATCGCGATCAATGGTTCCCGTTCCCGCAACGATGCGGCCATTACGAAGTCCTGGATCTGCTATCTGGGTGTAGATAGCGAGACTAAACATGAGACCAGCACTTGGCCCGCCGATACCAGCTGTTGAAAAGCGAATTGGAACGTCACTGGTCACTTCCGTACGGTCAATCAAACCAATCCCAATACCGTTTTTCCCGTTTTCGAGAGTGATAATTTTACCTTCTGCAGACTTGACTTTTCCGTCTTCTTCATAGGTTACCTTGACCGTATCCCCTAATTGTTGAGAATTAACATAGTCAACCAAGTCTTTTGAACTGTCAAACGTTTTGTCATTAACAGCCGTCACGGTATCCGCAATGTTCAGAATGCCCTTAAAAGTTGAATTGTCCGTCACGGTCAAGACATAGACTCCCAGATACTTGAGTTCAATATCTTTTCCAGCCGTCTTCAATCCTTGATACTTGGCCATGTTTTGAGAAGTTTGCATGTAGAACTGATTAATCCGCATAAATTCTGCATCCGTAGAGCCACCCGTAGTCTCCTTGGCACTTCTAATATCCGTGAAAGGGGTTAACCAAGCATAGACAAGATGCGACAGGGTTGCATGTCGAATCCCAACTGTCACAAACTGGTAAGCTCCTGCTTCTGTGTCTTCTGTTTCATTGACTTTCAAAACGCGACGAATATCTTCCGCTCCACCTGGAACTTCTATGTAGTATGGCAAAGGTACTACAAAGGCTAAAAACGTCAATACTAGTGCTAGGATGACATATAAGGGCCATCTAGTTTTTTTCTTCATGTTCTAATTCCTCCACAACACTGTTTGGGACATATTGCTGAATCTCCTGACCAAACTTCAGAAGTTCTCTCACGGCCGAAGAGCTAATATAAAGATGCTCTGGGCGACTATATAGGTAAATGGTTTCGATTTCTGGAGCCAGTTGATGATTGTAGTAATCAAAGCTAGACTCGTATTGCAAGTCGGTGGTATTTCGCAAGCCACGGACAAGGGTCTTAGCACCCAGTCTTCTTGCAACATCGACAACTAGTTGGTCATGAGAAGCCAGCACCTCTACATTATCTAAATGCGCCACCGCTTTTTCGACTGCTCGTTTACGGTTTTCAACAGGGAGAAAGCCTTGTTTGTGGGGATTGTAGAACACCCCGACATAGAGCTTGTCAAAAAGTTTGCTAGCACGTTCAATCATATCCAGATGTCCATTTGTCATCGGATCAAATGAACCTGTAAATAATCCAATTTTATCTGACATAGACTGTCACCTTACTAATCCCATATATTTTTTCCTTCCAGATACCTAAGCAGGCGATTTCTTCTGGGAGTTCTACAGACTTATCGGTTTCACAGACAACCATGACCTCTTCGGAGAAAAGGTTTCTTTCTGCCATTTTCTCGATATCTGCAACGATTTGTTCCTTGGCATAGGGAGGATCTAAAAAGACCAGGTCAAAGGGATCTTTTACTTGCTCCAAGGCCCGTTCAGCCTCCATCTTTAAGAGCTGAAATTTGGAAACTTCCTTGGTCATTTGGATGTTTTCAGCGATAATAGCTTGCGCCTTTCGATCCCGCTCCACTAAGACAGCATGGGACATCCCACGCGAGACTGCCTCGATGGATAAACCACCACTGCCAGCATAGAGATCCAAAACACGACCACCCTCAAAATAGGGACCTATCATGTTAAAGATAGCTCCACGCACCTTATCTGATGTCGGCCTCGTCGTCTTGCCTTCTAGCGTCTTGAGGGGACGCCCCCCATAGATTCCTGATACGATTTTCATACCGTTTATTATACCAAATTATAGGCAAAAAGAGAAAGAAAACCGAACCTTGCGGTTCGATTCTCTACAAAATATTTTCGTACGTATCGCGAACTTCTTGAGGCCAGACACTGGTCTGGACCTCTCCGATGTGTTTCTTACGAAGAAGGAACATGGCCATACGAGACTGTCCGATCCCTCCACCGATTGTCAGTGGGAAAAGACCGTTAAGCAGAGCTTTATGCCATTCCAGCTCAAGACGATCTTCGTCTCCTGTAAGAGCCACTTGGCGACGAAGGGTATCCTCATCTACCCGAATCCCCATTGATGAAAGTTCAAAGGCACAACCAAGAGATTCGTTCCAAACGAGAATATCGCCATTCAACCCCTTGTAGCCATTTTCAGACTCTGTTGTCCAGTCATCGTAGTCAGGTGCGCGGCCGTCATGAGGTTTGCCATCAGGCAACTCGCCACCGATACCAATCAAGAAGACTGCACCAAACTCTTTACAGATCGCATTTTCACGCTCTTTCGGTGTTAGATCTGGATAGCGTTCCACCAACTCTTCTGTGTGAATGAAGGTGATTTGTTTTGGCAAGATGGATTCGATATCGTAGCGGGCTTCTACGGCTAGCTCTGTCAGACGAATAGCCTTGTAAATCTTCTCAACAGTTTCTTTGAGATAGACGATATTGCGTTGACCATTTGGGATAACCTTCTCCCAGTCCCACTGGTCCACATAAACTGAGTGAGTCGCATCAAGCGAATCTTCGTCTGGACGAAGGGCCTTCATGTGAACAAACAGACCCTCACCTTCACCGAAACCAAAACGAGCCAAGGTGTGGCGTTTCCATTTGGCAAGTGAGTGAACGACTTCATAGGTTTCATCTGGAATCTGCAAAACCTTGACAGATACTGGATTTTCGACACCTGACAGGTTGTCCTGCATCCCATCCCCGACCTTGCTCAAGATAGGACCTTGAACTTCAACAACTTCTAACTTATCTTTCAAATACTGGGTAAAAGTGTTTTTGACAAAGGAAATTTCTTCTTGTTGATGAATAAAACTTTTCTTCATAAACAGCTCCTCAAAAATTAGTTAAAAGCATTATACACCTATTTCCAAGAAAAGAAAAGAGTAAATAAGAAAAAGTCAGTGCTCTTTTGAACACTGACTCTGTTATTCATTAATCGTTTCGACCAAAGATACGTAAGATGCTAAGGAAGAGGTTGATAAAGTCTAGATAGATACTGAGAGCCATTGAAATGACCCAACCTGTCGCTACTTGCCCTCGTGACTGCTCATAAACATAGCGAATCTTTTGGTTGTCCCAAGCAATCAAACCTGAGAAAACCAAGACCATGGCAATACTAATCATGTAGTCAAAGAAGCTATTGGCTAAAAATAGATTCACAACCATGGCAATGATGAGACCAACAAGCGCTGCCATCAAAGCTCGGCCCATTCCACTCAAATCTTTCTTAGTGAAAATTCCGATTGCCGCCATGACAAAGAAGAGAAGGGCACTGGATACAAAGGCTGATAAGACGGTCCCAGGTGTATAGAAGGCTACGACAAAACTAAGCGTAAAGCCATTTAAAACAGAATAAACTAAAAATACTGGGAGAGCTGCTGGACTATTTTTGGCAGCCATGCTACTTGCAACAAAGACTAGAGCAAGTTCTGCAAAAGTTGCAATCATCAGCCAGAGACGGCCATGCATTAAAAAGTAGACCAATTGGGACTGAAAGACTGTCAACATCAAAGCTGACACGAGAGCTGATAGACCAATCCCAAGTCCCACAAAGGCATAAACCTTAGCGTAAAATTGATTGAGACCTGAACGTTCTTGAATAATCGTTTGATTCATTCTGATTCTCCTTTTTCTATAAATATGTCTTGATTATAACAAAGTTTTTATAAATTAGCTGAAATAAAACATCAAAATACCTGCGGCAACCGCCACATTGAGACTTTCCGCTCGGCCTTTCATGCTAATATGAACCAGCTGATCAGCACTCTCAGCCATAACAGAACTAATCCCCTGTCCTTCATTTCCCATGACTAAAGCAAAGTTTTCTAAGGGAGAAAGCTCACGATAATCCTTTGACTCTCTCGATAAGGTCGTTGCCAGAATGGGCAAATAGCTCTTCTTGGCCTCTTCTACAAAGCTGGCAAGAGGCAGACGATAGATGGGCAAGTGAAAATGACTTCCTTGCATGGAACGTAGGGTCTTAAGACTGTAGATATCCGCTGACTTGTCTGAAACAATGACTCCTGTAAAACCTGCAGCATCCGCCGTCCGAATCATGGTGCCCACATTACCTGGATCTTGGACATCTTCTAAAAATAGAAACTTGCCCTGATGGAGATCAGGCAGTCCCACTTCTTCTTTTTGAATCACTGCAACAATCCCTTGAGGAGTTTGCGTATCTGCTAAATCCCGCAAAATTTCCTCTGAAACCCAGATAGTTTGAGGAAAAGCAACTAGCTGATCTCGGTAACTTTCTAAGGCAAAAATCTTCTCAATCGTTACTCCTGCTTGAACAGCTTCTTCAAATAAGTGCCAGCCCTCAATCAAATAAGCAGACTTTCGATATTTTTTTTGATGTAATTTCTTGGCATTTTTTACCACTGAATTGGCTTTTGAGGTTATAATAGTCATAGAAATATTATAACACAATCAAAGGGGTTTGGTATGCAAAAGGTTAGAATGATTGCCCAAGGCAGGGTGCAAGGTGTTGGTTTCCGTTGGGGTGTTTATACTTTAGCTCTTGAAATCGGTGGCATCACTGGTCGTGTCTGGAATAATGACGATGGCACAGTGGAAATTCTTGCTCAGGCAGACTCCTCTGCCACTATGGCAAAATTTATCCAAGAGATCCGAAAAGGTCCGACACCTTTTTCAAAAGTTACCTATCTAGATGTACAAATGAGCAACTTTTCATCCTATTCGGACTTCAAAGTCGCAAATTAGGTCTCTAGAACTATTGTATATTTTACAAAAAAACAGTAGAATAGAAAGGTATAATTTTTAAAGAAGGAATGAAAACATTGAAATCTATTAAACGTTTTGCCCTCTCTGCTATGGGAGTGGCTATGCTACTCGTCTTGTCAGGCTGTGTCCAAGTAGACAAAGCAACAGGACAACCCACAGGATTGATTTGGAATACCATCGGAGCACCTATGGCAGAGGCCATCAAGTACTTTGCTACTGATAAAGGTCTAGGCTTTGGTGTGGCTATCATCATCGTAACCATCATCGTGCGTTTGATTATCTTGCCACTTGGTATCTACCAATCATGGAAGGCAACGCTTCACTCTGAGAAGATGAATGCCCTCAAACACGTCCTCGAACCACATCAAAAACGCCTCAAAGAGGCAACAACTCAAGAAGAAAAACTAGAAGCGCAACAAGCTCTCTGGGATACTCAGAAAGAACATGGCATCAGTGTGTTCGGTGGAGTAGGATGTTTCCCTATCCTCATTCAAATGCCTTTCTTCTCTGCTATCTACTTTGCAGCCCAATACACTGATGGTGTAGCTAGCTCTACCTTCTTGGGTATCAATCTTGGTTCCCCAAGTCTGCTCCTTGTCGCCTTCGCTGGTATCCTCTACTATCTCCAATCACTCCTTTCACTTCATGGAGTAGAAGATGAGATGCAAAGAGAACAGCTCAAGAAAATGATTTACATGAGCCCACTCATGATTGTCGTCTTCTCCTTCTTCGCACCAGCCAGTGTGACCCTTTACTGGGTTGTCGGTGGTTTCATGATGATTCTCCAACAGTTCATCGTTAACTATGTTGTTCGTCCAAAACTTCGCAAAAAAGTTCGTGAAGAATTTGCTAAAAACCCACCAAAAGCAAGTTCGTTTTCAACTGGAGGCGGACGCAAAGATGTCACTCCAAACCAAGCAACTGCGATCATGACCAATAAGAAACATAAAAAACGCAATGCTGGTAAACAACATTCTAGAAAATAAGAAAAAGGCTTAGCTGAGAGGCTAAGTCTTTTTGCATCACAAAAGCCCGATGTCTCCATCAGGCTTCTTTTTTATCCATGAACACGTTTCATGTAATCTTGGTAACTTTCTGTATCCATCAATTCCTTGGCATTCTTGACACGGTCTGCTGTTGGAGGTTTGACCCCTTCGAGCGAATAAGGAATTCCAAGTTCACGCCACTTGAACTCACCCATCGTGTGATAAGGCAAGATTTCAAACTTGTCAACATTTTTGAGGGTCTTGACAAACTTACCAAGTTCGATCAAATCCTCATCTCTATCTGTCAATCCTGGAACCAGCACATGGCGAATCCAAACAGGCTTCCCGATATCTGATAGGTACTGGGCACAGGCCAAGATGTTTTTATTGGTTTGGCTTGTGACAATCTTGTGCTGTTCTTCATTGATTTCCTTGATATCCAGGAGAACCAAGTCTGTCACCGCCATGAGTTTATTAAACTTTTCGAGATAACGTGGTTTGTTACGGAATGGAAGGGCACAGGTATCCAAGGTACAGTGGATTCCTTTTTCCTTGGCCTTGGTAAAGAGGGCAATTAGGAAATCAATCTGTAAGAGGGCTTCTCCACCACTAACAGTGATTCCTCCCTTGTCTCCCCAGAAACCACGGTAGCGAAGGGCTTCTGTCAAGACATCGTCTACTGTCCGTTCACGTGATTTATTGGTCTCCATAGCCCATGTATCAGGGTTATGACAGTACTGGCAACGCATGTGACAGCCCTGCAAAAAGACAATAAACCGAATCCCAGGGCCATCTACCGCCCCAAAACTCTCTGTCGAATGCACCATTCCTGTCACTTGTCCATAGTCAATTGTTTCTTCAGACATATCGTCACCTTCCTTGAAACCGTTTTATAGTTTTATTATATCACGAGTAAGGTGAAAAACAAGGTTTTTTTGTCTATTTTTTAGAAAGCAATCTGTTTTTCACTTTCATTTTCAATTTCTTTTACTGATCCGATTCAAAATCAAAACCATACAAGGTTGCAAAATAGTCCTCAGGACGCTCTGCACGGCGGATTTGGCGGGTTTTTCCTTCTTCGGTATAGAGGATTTCTGCCGAGCGTAATTTTGCATTGTACTGGTAACCCATGGAGAATCCATGTGCACCTGTATCATGAATCACTAGCAAATCACCGATTTCTGTATGAGGTAGTTCGCGGTTCACTGCAAATTTATCATTGTTTTCACAGAGTGAACCAACCACATCTACCACCTCAACTGGTCCATCTGGATGGGTCAGATTGGTGATATGGTGGTAGGCTCCATACATGGCGGGGCGCATGAGGTTGACTGCTGATGCATCCACGCCCAGATAGGTACGGTAGGTTTTTTTCTTATGAGTGACTCTTGTGACCAAAGCTCCGTGAGGCGCCAACATAAAGCGGCCTAATTCAGTAAAAATCTTGACCTGACCAAGTCCTGCAGGTGTGAGGACTTCCTCATAAACCTTACGAACTCCCTCACCAATCACAGCGATGTCATTTGGCTCCTGGTCTGGGCGGTAATTGACTCCGATTCCGCCGGAAAGATTGATAAAGTCTAGTGAAATGCCCAACTTTTCCTTGATTTCAACGGCTAATTCAAAAAGCTGACGCGCCAACTCTGGGTAGTAGAGATGGGTGACAGTATTGGATGCTAGGAAAGAGTGAATCCCAAAAGTCTTGGCTCCTTTTTCCTTCAAAACCGCAAAGGCTTCAAAAAGCTGGTCCTTGGTCATACCAAACTTGGCCTCCCCAGGATTGTCCATGATATCTGTTCCTAGCTCAAAAACGCCACCAGGATTGTAACGGCAAGAGATGATTTTTGGAATGCCTGCCGCTCGCTCCAGATGTTCAATGTCTTCAAAGGCATCCAAGTTAATGGTTGCCCCCAATTCATGCGCATAGGCATATTCCTTGTCAGGCGTGTTGTTAGAAGAGAACATGATTTCAGAACCCGGAAAATCCAGTTTGTGGCTCATCAAGAGCTCTACATAACTAGAGCAGTCCACACCACAACCTTCCTCTTGGAGGATTTTCAAGATGGCTGGGGTTGGAGTAGCCTTAACTGCAAAATATTCTTTAAATCCCTTATTCCAAGAAAAGGCCCGGTTGACTGCTCGCGCTTTCTCGCGAATCCCCTTCTCGTCATATAAGTGAAAGGGAGTCGGGAACTCTGCAACAATTGTTTCTAAATCTTCTCGGCTGATAAATGGTGTTTTCATAAGCTTCCTTCTATTCTGTTTGCAAAGAAAGGCTGGGACAATCGTTCCAACCTTTAGTTCTATCTCTTATTTGTCTTCGTCAAAGATATTTCCAATCTCGACATCGATGGATTGGTTCTTAACATCAATATTGGTTACCTTCAAGAGTGACTTGTAATCGAACTGCTTTTCACGTTCTTCTTGGGCATTGTCTGCAAAGACTGCGACACCAGCCAGTTCAGAATCGAACTCACGCAAAAGACTAATCATCCCGTTGACAGTTCCGCCACCTTTCAAGAAGTCATCCACGATCAAGACACGACTGCCTGCCTTGAGACTGCGTTTTGAAAGGAACATTTTTTCAATACGGTCACCACTTGAACCTGAAACATAGTTGACACTGACCGTTGAACCTTCGGTAATTTTTAAATCACGACGCACAATGACAAATGGAACATTAAGGACATTGGCAACTGCATTTGCGAGTGGCACACCTTTTGTTGCTACTGTCATAACGGCATCGATTTTTTGGTCCATAAAGCTCTTGGCAATGATACGACCAATATTTTTCAAAATGGCAGGCGTACTAAGCAGATCAGACAGATAGATATAGCCACCTGGCAAGATGCGGTCGCTTTCTGAAAGTTTGTCACGCAAGTCTGCGATCATTTCTTTGGCTTCATGACTCGAGATTGAGGGTGTAAAGATAACGCCACCACCTGCTCCAGTCACTGTCTGGATATGGCCGATTTCAATTTCCTCAAAGGCACGCTTGATAATCACGATGTCCTCTGAAATCGATGATTTGGCAGATTCGTACTTTTCTGCAAAGGTGTTGAGACTTGTTAGTTTGTATGGATTATTAATCAAATAGTTGGAAATGACAACCATCCGATCACTTCTTCTTAATTTCATTTTTATTTACCATTCCATTTAATTTTGATATTTTATCCATTATACCATATTCACATAAAAAAACGAACATTATTGCGTAAAAAATGCTCGTTTTTCTTAAATTATTAATCTAAATCTGGTTTATAGAAGGAACGATTGTCCATAGCGAAGATTTTGTTGGTCATCTCTCCTTTATCCACCAAAGCTAGAGCTGTTGACATCATCATCATGCTGGCATCTAGATTGTCAATCATATGGATAATCTCTGCTTCCATAATGCGTGGACGGACTGGACTTCCATACTCCAGCAAGCCATGGTGACTGAGGATGACATGGCGCAGTAGCACCACTTCTTCTCTAGTATCATCGATACCTAGTTCCATGACTGTCTTGGTAATTTCACTATCGATGAGGGCTATATGGCCGATGAGATTGCCTCGCACTGTGTACTCCGTCTGATCGGGACCACTGAGTTCTAAAACCTTGGCCAAGTCGTGCAACATAATCCCAGCATAAAGCAGGCTCTTATTGAGCTGAGGATAGATGTCACTAATGGCATCTGCCAAACGCACCATGGTCGCCGTATGATAGGCCAAACCCGTTTCAAAGGCGTGGTGGTTGGTCTTAGCAGCTGGATAGGAGTAGAATTCCTTATCATACTTGGTGTAGAGACTGCGAACGATACGCTGCCAGACAGGATTTTCAATCTTGAAAATCATTTGCGACATGTAGTCACGAATCTCCTTGACATCAACCGGAGATTTAACCTTGAAGTCAGCTGGATCATTGGGTTCCCCAGGCTGAGGCAGGCGGAGAGTAATTTGATTGACTTGAGGAGTATTATTATAAACTTCTCTGCGCCCTTGCATGTGGACCACTTTCCCTGCAGTAAAGGCCTCAACGTTATGAGGCTGAGCATCCCAGAGTTTTCCTTCAATCTCGCCACTATCGTCTTGGAAGGTAAAGGCTAGGTAGTTTTTCCCAGCACGCGTCTGTCTCAGGTCAGCTGATTTAATCAGGTAAAAACCTTCAAACAGCTCATCTTTTTTCATGTGACTAATCTTCATATTCTTCCTCATCTTCTTGGAAATGGAGTAGATCAAGCGCAGGCTCACCTTCTGATAACTCAATGTGACGGAGCGTCCGCTCGATAGCTGTAGTGCGACGGTTTAATAATTCATCAATATTGCCAGAGGCATGTTGAAGATGTTTTTGTGCCTTGACCAGAATGCCTCCGAACTTGCCAAACTCGGTCTTGACACTAGCTAAGGTCTTGCTGATATGGTCAGCACTCTTTTGGATATTGAGAGTTTTGAAGCCAACTGATAGAGAGTTAAGCAGGGCTGATAGGGTACTTGGACCTGCGACAATAATCTGCTCTTCCCGTCTCAAACCATCAAAGAAGACCGGATTGCGAACGATCTCTGAATAAAGACCTTCTGTCGGAACAAACAAGACTCCAAAATTGGTTGTTCGAGGCGGCGCTATGTACTTGCTCTTGATATCCTTGGCGAAACGCTTAACGCTTGTCAAGAGAGATTTACGACAGCGTTCAATCTCGTCCTTATCACCGGCTTCATAGGCTTCTTCTAATCGGTAATAATCTGCCAGTGGAAACTTGGAGTCAATCGGTAGATAGACGTATTCCTGGTCGCCTTGGCCAGGCAACTTGATGGCGTATTCCACACGTTCACTGGAGTTTTCAACCGTTGCAAATTCTCGTTCGTACTGGGCTGGTGTCATGATGTCTTCGATGATCTGCCCCAGTTGCAATTCGCCCAGAATTCCTCGCGTCTTGGTTCCAGAGAGAACCTTGTTGAGGGCACCGACATCACGAGCAACCGTCTGCATTTCTCCAAGACCACGATTGACAGACTCTAGTTGCTTGGAGACTGTCTCGAAGGAAGCCTGCAAGCGCGTCTGCAAGGTCTTTTCCAACTTTTCCTCGACTGTCTGGCGCATTTGCTCCAAGCGTTGCTCATTTGATTCCTGCAAAGCTTGAAGGCGTTGGTCGGTCTTGTCCCTAGTTTGCAAAAGATTATCTGTCATTTCTTGACGGACTTGAGTCAGGCCTTGGTGCAACTCCATTCGCACTTCTTGCAAACGGTCGCTGACAGCCACTTCCAAATCTTTTTGATCTAGCTGATTGGTTTGCCTGGCTTGTTCAAAGCGATAATCCAGTTGATCTGAAAGATCATCTGCCTGATCCTCCAAACTCTTGCTTAGGTGTTTCTCCTGCTTATCCTGCCTTTGCCAAATGAGAAGGAGTCCAGCTAGATTGGCAATTAATAATAGTAATAATACAGTCTCCATCCTACCTCCTGTCCTTGCTATGCAACACGACGACATAGCCATCTGGGCAAGTCACCGAAACTTCCCTATCTATATATTCGTTAGAAGCGTATACTTTTTTAAAGAAAAAATTCTCCTCTGTCAACTCATACTTGGCACCAAGAATGGTCAGCTGGCTATCCCGAACTGGCATAAAGGCTAGATAGTCATAGTCCGAGCGGGGTTCTAGCTGACTGGTCCCTTCTGGACAATAGGAAATCACATTTTGCCCATCCTCAATCGCTATCTGGCGCATATAGGGTGCTAACTTGGGATTGCTAGGTAGAAAAACATTGGCCAACATATGGTCAATACGGCCACCCAAAGCACCGAAAATAGTAACTTGAGCCTGAGGATTTTGCTCAAAGACGGTTAAGAGAGCCAATTCCAGATCCGTATCATCCTTTTCTGGCTGGGCTTGAACAAAATGCTGGGCACTTTTTTGAATCACCTGTCGCTCTTCTGCAGTGACAGAATCAAAATCTCCAACTGCTAGAGCCAGAGGAAGGTCTTCTTCCAAGACCCAGAGCGAGCCTCGATCTACACCGACAAAGCAATCAAAATCCGTTCGATAATGACCACGGTCTCCACCTGCAAAAACGGCAACCCTAGTGCAGTTGTTTTCTGAGCGTTTGCACTCGTTCATTGACATCTCCCTTAAAGACATAAGATCCCGCTACAAAAACTGTAGCACCAGCTTCTTTGGCTTGAGCAATGGTTTGGTCATCAATCCCACCATCCACTTCAATCTCAAAGTTCAAGCCTTTTTCCTCACGAAGGGCAACCAACTCACGAATCTTATCCATGGTTTCAGGGAGAAAAGCTTGCCCGCCGAAGCCAGGGTTCACCGTCATCACCAAAACTTGGTCAACTAGGTGAAGTACATATTTGATAGCCTCAACAGGTGTACCAGGATTGATAACGATCGATGGTTTGACGCCTAGTGAACGAATCTTTTGGAGAGCGCCATGGATATGAGGTGTTGCTTCGACATGAATGCTGATGATATCTGCACCTGCACGCGCAAAGTCCTCTAAATGATTCTCTGGATTAGCTACCATCAAGTGGCAGTCAAAGACCATCTTGCTATGGGGACGAAGAGCTTCAACCACACCTGCACCAAAACTGATTTGTGGTACAAAGTGACCATCCATGATATCGATATGGGCATATTCTGCCCCAGTTGCTTCTAGGCGTTTGATTTCACGTTCAAAGTTGGCATAATCTGCTGCCAGAATTGACGGAGCAATCTTGTATTGAGACATAGGTTTCTCCTTATTTTGGAATTTTTTTGCTGACTTTTTTATAGGTTTCTCTGCGATTTTCAATTTCACTGAGGAATTGCAAGTAGTTGTCAAAACGGAAGGTCGCAATGGCACCCTTTTCGACAGCTGGCTTGACCGCACAAGCTGGTTCATGGGTATGGGTACAAGTACGGAATTTACAGTCTCGACTGACACTGGCAATCTCTGGAAAGGCCTGATTGAGGTCTTCAGCCGTTGACACTTCATAATCCAGTGATGAAAAGCCTGGTGTGTCCGCGATTTTACCCCCATTGAGATTGTAAAAACTAACAGCTCGAGTGGTATGGCGACCACGACCTAGACTATCTGAGATTTCTCCTGTCTCGAGATTGAGGTCTGGTGCGATTTTATTGAGAAGGGTTGATTTTCCAACGCCTGTCTGCCCCATAAAGACTGTAGTCTTGCCTGTTAACAAGGGTAGGAGTTCTTCCTTGCTGGTCACAAAGTCATAGCCAATGTCACCATAGGTCTGCTGGTAAAAACTTAATTCTTCCCTATCTTCTAGCAAGTCCATTTTAGAAATATAGACGACAGGATGGATGCCCTTATGTTCTAAGAGTACCAAGAAGCGATCCAGCAAATTGCTATTAAAATCAGGCTCCTTAGCCGACATGATTACCACAGCTTGGTCAATATTGACAATAGGCGGACGAACCAGACTGTTTTTCCGTTCGTGAATCTTGAGAATATAACCTTCAGAATATTCCTCCGCAGAAAAATCTACCCAATCCCCAACATAGGGTGTATGACCTTTTTTACGGAAATTCCCACGCGCGCGTGTTTGATAAACCTGACCGTCACTCTCCACATAGTAGAAGCCCGCCAAGGCTTTAATGATTTGTCCCCGCATCTTAGAGTCCTTGTCCTTTAAGCGCATCTGAAAGGCTAGCAAATTCTTCTAAGCTTAGTGCTTCCCCACGCACACTTGGTGACAAGCCTGCTTGGTCCAAAGCCTTGGTCAGCTTATCCTTGACTTCTTCGGTCTTGCCAAAGTAGCCTGTTAAGTTGTTCCACAAGGTCTTGCGACGATGAGTGAAACTAGCCTTGGAAACCTTAAAGAAGAAATTCTCATCTTCGACTGCTACGGCTGGATCTGGACGGCGCACCATTTTCAAGATGGCCGAATCCACATTTGGTGCTGGCACAAAGACCGTACGAGGCACGATAAAAGCAACCTTGGCTGTCATGTAATACTGAACCGCAATCGACAAGCTACCGTAAGCCTTGGTGTTAGGTTGGGCTGAGATGCGATCCGCCACTTCTTTTTGCATCATGACGACAAACTCACTAAAAGGAATGCCACTCTCAATCAAGTGCATGAGAATAGGCGTTGTGATATAGTAGGGCAAGTTGGCTACTACCTTGATTGGCAGGCCAGGATTTTTAAAATTCTGGATATGCTGGGCCAAGTCAACTTTGAGAATGTCCTCGTTGACTACTGTCACATTGTCAAAATCACGCAGGGTATCTGCCAAGATCGGTACCAAACGGTGGTCAATCTCAAAGGCCATAACCTCTGCCGCACGCTCAGCCAAAAACTCCGTCAAGGCACCAATCCCTGGCCCGATTTCGATAACATTAACCTGATCATCAATTTCAGCTGTATCCACGATTTTTTGAAGGATATTGGTATCCGTCAGGAAATTTTGCCCGAAGGACTTTTTAAAGGTAAAACCGTGACGCTCCAGCACTGCCTTGGTCACGCTATAATCTGCAATTCTCATTTATTCTCTTTTCTATTTGTTAGCTAAAAACAATCTATAAACCCAAACAATTACCAACACCAAGAGAAACCAAAATCTCAAAGGAATATGATACTCGTCATCTTTAGATTCTGCACCAGTCTCATCAAGCACTTTCTCATCTTCTTTGCGTGGTGCTTGTTTATCTTCTTGGCCTTGCGCTTGATCGTCTTCTTGATATTGCTCTTGTTTTTGATTCTCTTCTTGACCTTGCGCTTGTTTATCTTTTTGATTTTGTTCTTGTTTATCTTCTTGATCTTGTTCTTGCTTATCTTTTGGGCCTTGCATTTTCTTCAACTCATCTAGGTAGGCAACCGAGTCTAGAATATTATCTTCTGGCAATAATTTTGAGGCATAATAATCAGGAAATCCCATAGCAGACCAAATTACGTTCTTTTCTGTTAAAGAAAAATCCAATTCTTGGGGTTGATTTTCCTGAATGGCTCGGATATTTTTTATAAGCTTACGCGAAGCTATAGTTAATCCATCCATATCAGCAACTTCTAAAATATCAAACCCTAGCATGTCACCTGCTTTGACATTTGCAAGAATGTAGCGAACAAAATCATCATATAATTGCAAGGTCTGAGGAGCGTTCTGTTCTAAAAAGGAACGATTTTTGATGGCCTTTTTCTGGAATTTTTCAATAGGAAGTAAGATATTAAATTTCTTCCATAGAATATTAGGCATTCGCACATCTTTTTCATCCCAAAATAATTGCCAAAAATAAGGAATGGTGTAAACTCCCTCCGTTAAAATACGTACATCTTTCCCGTTTTTTAAATAAATATAGCTTCTATTTGCCATATCGTTTCCTTTCACCATTTTTATGAAGGTTTTATCTTCCCTCAAAGTCACTCCAAACAGGGCCAACTGCTTAGATTACCTCTTGTTGTCAAAAAATCAATGCATATTGTTCTAATTTTCATTCATTATCTTTTAAGAAAATCATTTATTCTCTTTTCTAATAGGAACGGCGATATATCCAAACAAATTCATTTCCTCTAGAACTCTGATGAATCAGGTCTTTTAAATAGATATTGGGATTCGTCAGTTCTTTTGTTTCTGTATGATAGCTTGTTATTGTCTGCCCACCATGTCGGAGAAGCCACTCTGTATCCAATCTAGGCAAATATCTGTCCTTTTGAAGGAAATCACAAAATTCCTCTACTGTCATGTCCTCAGGAACTTCAAGTTCTACCTTGTGAGGCAGAACATCATCCCCCATACAGATAGACTCTCTATCAACGATTATTTTCATCCCTTGATCAACCTTTAGCTCTTCCTTCTAGTTCCTCACTGAACTGTTGCATTTCTTTAAACGCTTTGTCACTGACATAAACACCCGCTTTATAATACTCAGTCTGGTTAATGGCATAGTCAAAGATTTCAATCATGCCTCCAGCGTTTTCAATCATAGCGCTCCAATTTTCATCGAAAACCATTCGCAAACGTTTCCAATCAGTAAACACTGAAACCGAATTTCGTCCATTTTTCCCTTCTCTAGTCGGAAGATTAAACGTAGCAGATTCTTCTAAAACATGAGAATTACTTTCCTGACTAGGTTCAGGAAATCCTGATGTTGCATTTATAGGAAGAAGGAATTTAGCTTTTGGCATTGCCATTGAAAAGAACTTATAATAGAGTTTATAATTTAATTCTTCCTCTTCTGTAGTCGGTCTATCCATCTGTCCCATCAAAAGCATCCATCTCACAATATCAGGATTCATAACAGGAACTTGTATCTCTGGCAAGCCTGTAAAATCTGGTTTTTGAACTAAAATAGAAGAACTTATACTAGCTTCTTTGGTATTAAAGAATGCTCCTAAAGCACCATTCAAGTAAAAGGCTGTCCCAAGAAAATTCTCAATTCCTTTTTTATCTTCCGTATTTTCAATCCGTTTTACCACTTTTAATTGGTTTTCAATTGCTTCCTTATACTGATGATACCAACGAGGGGTAAATAGCATAATCATTGGGTCAGTGCATAGATAGCCTTCATCACCTCTATCATATGTAGTTGAGAAAAGATAAGGTTCCCCAGTATTTTCTGAATAAACAGCATAAATCGAATCCGCTTCTAGCAACTTGTCTTTGACAATTTCTGCTAGAAGCTCTGACTTACAAGTATTTTCTTGATTACTTTCTTCACTTTTTGATTTTTGACGGCAATCCCATAAAAAAGCCTGTAAAATTTCGATACTATCATCAAGACTAAGATTCTGATAGTCCTCATCACTTACTTTACCTTCTTGAATAGTCACAAAAGCTCGATAGAGAGCATAAGCATAGCTAGATAAACGCTTTTTTTCATCTACACCAGGACTATAGAGCACACTTCCCTTTTTTAACTTATCTAGAGAGGGAAGCATATCAATCTCTAGATAAACTAACTCCTCATCGCTAAGGGAATTCACATCTTCGTTTTGGCAAGAAAGCTTTTTCACTACTACAGTTTCAAGAGCATCCATACCTTGATCGGGATTGCAAAACTGAAGACGATCACCAACTGTCAAACTCCCTTCCAAAGTCGCAGCAATCAGTAATTCCCTCTTTTCTTTCATCGGGAAGAAACCCAAAACTCCTAGACAAGCATCTCCTTTGGTTTCTTCTGTTGTCTTCTGTGCTTCTGTCTTTTTAAAAATCAAAAATTCCCATTGCTTTTCCTCATTAATTTCACCCAAGTGCTGGTTTTATCAATTATCTTTTTTTATCAGGCATGGTATTGAGCATAGTTGAAGCATATGCTATTACCTCTATTGTAACACATTCCCTTTATATTTTTGGGCTATCTAGCTATTATCATAACTTTCCATAGCTTCTTCCACTTCTGCCAAGGTTATCCCAAACAGATTTCGATATCTAAATTTCTTTCCACTATAGAAGTAAGCATAAAATTTATTTTTCTAATTCTTTATAGATTGTCTCTTGAAAATGTCAGTTGTTCAAGTAAGGAATAGAGTTTTGCTTGCCCCTCTTCTTCGTAAGCAGTTCTATTTGCTTTTACTTTCCTGCATTTCTCATCATACAGAAAACCGTCATGGCCATCTTCTGTAGATAGGGCTGTGTAGACTTTGGCCATTTCTTCCGGGCTAATTGAAAATCTTGACTTGATTTTATACAAATTTTTCATAAAAGCGCTGAGGTGATCATAGCGGCGCATATCAACTTTGACATTGGTCACACGGATTGCCTGAACCTTGATACCTTTCCAATGTTTTCGCATATAAAGCGACAGCATCAACAAGGCCAGTTTGTTCTGATAATAAGTCTTGGCAGGACTATAATGTTTTTGACCAGCTAAATTTTCAAAATCAAGCTTCATGAAAGGATAAAGCATCAGCCCTTGGGAAGAAATATTAATAATCCGACCACTCTCAGATTTTTCCAACAAACCTTTCAACAAGATAGACAGCAAGAAAGGGGCGGCAACATTGGTCGCAAATTGCTTTTCTAAACCATCCTTAGTCAGGATGGGCTTTTTAACTGACAAATCAAAGTCAGCTGCATTGTTAATTAAAATATCTAAAGTCCCTTCTTTTTGGATATACTTCTCTACTGCTTTCCTGATACTCTTTATATCAGATAGATCAACCAACATATAATCTACATGCGGAGTTCCTGTTTGTTGGCGGATTTTCTCACAGGCTTGCTCGGCAGCTTCTTGCCGTCTACAAAAGAGAGTAACAGACCAGCCCTTTTCAGCTAATTGTTTTGCAGCCTGATAGCCAATACCACTATTGCCACCTGTAATAATTACTTTTTTCATTCCTTACTCCCTTGGACTGAATACTTAGCCATCACTTCTTCCACTTCTGCCAAGGTTATCCCAAATAACTCTAAGCGCTTGAGGAGTTGCTTGCCGTTGGAATAGCCGATGCGAAGCTTTTCACCTAGATACTCTCGGCGCCTACGACTGTCTGCTCCCGCCAAGAAACCTAGGCGAATCAAGTCACCGCGACTAATGTCAAACTCGTTCTCGTTTTCAAATTGCTCTGTCACCTGAGCCAGCGCTGTTTTTAGATCTTCATAACTGGCGTGTTCGATTCCCAGAGAACGTCCCTTGGACTTGGATTTGGGAACAGCCTCATCTCGCTTGAGAAAGGCATGCTGTACCGTTGGAATGGCCGTCATAATCATGCGACGAATCCGCTCCCCATTAAAATCTGGATCTGTAAAGACAATCACTCCATGCAATTCATGCAGGCGTTGGATCCGCTCTATATCTTGATCATTGATTGCCGATCCTCGTGTCTCATAGGTCTCTACGTCAAAATAACGTTTGAGATTGGCTGTATCATCCCGTCCTTCGACTACGATGACTTGGGAAATTTTTATTCTATTTATCACTATCATACTCCATTTTAATCATAACCTGACAATGTTAAAAGAACGATTTCTTCCGGAAAAACCAACAAGCGAACACTGCCAGTCACGGCACCTGATTCCAAAAATAAGAGTTCCCCATTTTCACCTTTCAAAGAATAAATAAGTGGTTGTCTCTCTTTAATTTTTTGACATAATTTCTGAAATCGTACCTCTAACTCAGGAATATTGATGATTAAATATTTGAAAAAATTCAGCAGATTTTTTTCTGATATTAGATTATCTTCATAATTGATTTCTCCTAATTCATTTAAAAGGCAAATTGTATCTGGCAGATTTTTCAAACTGTATCCAAGCAATTCAAAAGTGAGAGGAGAAATCAAAATCTCACATAAATTCATTTCTTGCAGTAAATCATTGAACGCAATAGTTGATGTTTTATTAATCCTTGCCATCAAATCATCGGAAATACCTCTAAAATAATTTTTATCATTATTCTGTATATCAGACAATCGTTCACTCCTGTTCAACTAGGTCGCTCAGACCAAATAAACTCTTTGCATTATTATAGGTAGCTTGCGCTATTTCTTCAACAGTCATCCCACGCAAATCCGCGATAAAATCTACCACGTATCGTGTATAGGCTGTTTTGTTTTCTCGTCCACGCTTAGGAACGGGCGCTAGATAAGGGGCATCTGTCTCAACGAGGATTTTATCCAAAGGAAGTTCCCTAGCAGCTTCTTGGATATCCGTCGCTTTCTTAAAAGTCACCACTCCTGAGAAGGAAATGGTCATACCAAGTTCGACAAACTTCTCAGCCCACTCCAAAGAGCCTGAAAATGAATGCATAATCCCACCACGAGGACCAACGCCCTCATTCTTGATAATCTCATAAGTATCTTCTAACGCATCACGGGTATGAACCACAAAGGGCAAATTCAAATCCTTAGACAACTGAATCTGACGACGAAAAACCTGCTCCTGCACCTCCTTAGATGCTGTCATCCAGTGATAGTCCAATCCAATCTCACCCAAGGCAACAACTTTGGGATGTTTTAACTTTTCAAGCAAGTAAGCTTCGACCTCGTCTGTGTATGTCCCTGCTTCAGTCGGATGCCAGCCAATAGTTGCGTAGAGTTGCTCATACTCATCTACCAACTCCAAGGCGCGCTCTATAGTCGGCTTGTCAAAGCCAACAATATTCATCCGGGTCACACCCATCTCAGCAGCTAGGGCTAATTCTTCATCTTCCCTTCCTGCAAATTCTTCTATATTTAAATGTGTATGCGTATCAAATATCATCTCTTCTAACCTCATTTTCTTCCATCTATTATACCAAAAATAGCATCCCTCGGCTTGTAAAAATATTCTAATACCGATCATTCTCCCTTGACTGCATTTTTTCAAAGCAGTATAATAACACTTATTGAAATTTTCATCAAAGGAAAAGAAAATGTTTAGAAAATTAAAATATACCTTTATCGGTCGACCACTCAAGTCCCTCACAGATGGTGAAGGGGGATTACTTGGAAAAATGCAGGCACTTGCAATGTTATCCAGTGATGCCCTGTCTTCTATTGCCTATGGACCTGAACAAGTCATTCTCGTTCTAGTTAGCCTCTCTCCTCTCGCTATTTGGTGGAGCCTCCCTATCGGTATTTTTGTCCTCTTACTGCTCGCTAGTTTGACCATTTCCTATCGTCAAATCATTCACGCCTATCCTCAAGGTGGTGGGGCTTATATGGTCACTCGGGAAAATCTCTCCCCTGAACTAGGCTTGATTGCAGGGGGCAGCCTCCTTGTTGACTATATGCTGACAGTAGCCGTATCCGTTGCGTCTGGAGCTGATGCTATTACTGCAGCCATCCCTGCCCTCCATCCCTATAATCTTCATATCTCTATTTTCCTAGTCTGTCTGCTCATGCTCTTGAATTTAAGAGGATTGAAAGAATCTGCCAGCTCTCTGATGATTCCCGTCTACCTCTTTATCTTCAGTACCGTCTTTCTCTTGCTTTATGGGTTCTTTCAACTATTTACAGGTTCCCTAAACTATCAGGCGACTTCAACCATTGGGCAAACCGTTCCGAGTCTTTCCATCGTTCTCCTATTGAGAGCCTTTACCAGTGGCTCTGCCTCTCTGACAGGGGTTGAGGCTATTTCAAATGCGGTACCATTTTTCAAAACTCCGAAAGAAAAGAATGCTGCTCAGACCCTGACCATCATGTCCTTGATTTTAGGTTTTCTTTTTGCAGGCATCACCTTCCTAAACTACTGGATGGGCATCACACCTCAAAATGGAGAAACCATCCTCTCGCAAATGGCCAAGGGCATTCTTGGTGATTCATTCTTTGGTCATGCTAGCTACTATCTCTTCCAGTTCTCAACAGCCTTGATTCTAGCTGTAGCTGCAAATACTGGCTTTTCAGCCTTCCCTATGCTGGCATACAATATGGCTAAAAACAAGTACATGCCCCATCTCTTTATGGAAAAAGGGGATCGCCTTGGCTACTCCAACGGTATCTTAACTCTGGCTTTTGGAGCTATGATCCTTCTTCTCATTTTTAACGGGAATACTGAACGCTTGATTCCTCTTTATACTATCGGGGTCTTCGTTCCCTTTGCCCTTTCTCAGACTGGGATGATTCGTCATTGGAAAAAGGAAAAAGGAGCAAATTTCTTAAAACCTGCCTTTGCTAATATCCTTGGGGCCATCATTTGTTATGCTATCGTTCTCATTTTACTCCTCTTCAGACTGGGTGATATCTGGCCATTCTTCCCAATTATCCTAGTTTTAACCTTCCTCTTTTTGTCCATTCACAGCCATTACCAAAAAGTGGCAAAACAACTGCGACTCTACGAAGGAATTGAAAAACGTACCTATGACGGCAATCTGGTTCTTGTCCTAGTAGGAAATGTTACTCGAGTAAGTGTTGGAGCCATTAACTACGCTCAAAGTATCGGTGACGAAGTGTTAGCCATGCACATTTCTACTAAAGAAACGGCAGAAAAAGACCAAGAAATTCTTCAGGAATTTGCCGATTACTTCCCAAATATCACTCTGAAGAATATCAATACTAGCTACCGCGACATCATCACCCCTAGCGTTATGTATGTCAAACGAATCGCCCAAGAAGCTAAGCAAAAAAACTACACTGTTACAGTCCTTGTCCCACAGTTTATCCCTAACAAGCCTTGGCAAAATATCCTGCACAATCAAATGAGCCTCAAACTAAAATACGCTCTCAGATGGCATGAAGACGTCGTTATCGCTAGCTACTCTTATCACTTAAAAGAATAAACAAAAACTCAAAATCAGTAACTTATATCTGGTTTTGAGTTTTTTGTATGTGACCTTTTAAACGAGCCCTCCATGAATTTCATCTGAAATGACCGATTTCAAGGACAATGCACCCTTTAAGATAAAAAGAAAAGCCAGTAGACTCGAGTTCCTACTGACTTCTTTGTTGAATTCGTTTGGATTAAGCAGCCAAAACTTTGCGTCCTTTACGACGACGAGCTGCCAATACGCGACGACCGTTTTTAGTTGACATACGGTTACGGAATCCGTGTTTACGCGCACGACGAAGTTTACTTGGTTGATAAGTACGTTTCACGATGAATACCTCCTCATAGATTTTGTATTCGTTTAGCCGGCTATAAAGTGATCAGTTACTAAACATACTTTACTATTCTATCTGATTCTTACCTATTTGTCAATAGCTCTAAGTAAATGTTTCCTGCTTTTCCCTATGAAAGCCTTATCTACGATACTGACTCAAGAAACGTGTCATCTTTTCTTGGATTTGCGCCAATTCGTCCACACGAGGAAGGTAGACGATACGGAAATGGTCTGGTTCCTTCCAGTTAAAACCACGACCATGAACCAAGAGAACCTTTTCCTGCTTCAAGAAATCAAGAACGAACTGTTCATCATCATCGATGCGGTACATATTGCGGTCAATTTTAGGGAAGATATAAAGACCCGCCTTCGGCTTGACCGCAGACAAACCTGGGATATCTTGGATAGCATTGTAAATGAAGTTTCTTTGCTCATAGATCCGTCCACCAGGAAGGAGCAATTCATCCACTGACTGGTGCCCACCTAGTGAAGTTTGTACTACTTGCTGGGCCAAAACGTTAGAGCAAAGACGCATATTGGATAGCATATTGAGACCTTCGATATAGCCCTTGACATGGTGCTTAGGACCAGACAAGACCATCCATCCTACACGAAAACCAGCGATACGATGCGATTTTGACAGACCATTCATGCTGACACAGAAAACATCTGGTGCCAAGCTCGCCACAGGCGTATGCACATGTCCATCCATCACCATGCGGTCATAGATTTCGTCAGCAAAGATGATCAAATCGTTCTGACGAGCAATCTCAATAATCTCCAACAAGAGTTCCTTAGGATAAAGGGCTCCAGTTGGGTTGTTCGGATTGATAAGAACGATTGCCTTAGTGTTGGAAGTAATTTTTGACTTGATATCGTCAATATCAGGGTACCACTCTGCAGCTTCATCACAGATATAGTGAACGGCATTTCCCCCAGCTAGACTGACCGCGGCTGTCCAGAGAGGATAGTCTGGCATAGGCACCAAGACCTCATCGCCATTATCCAAAAGCCCTTGCATGGACATAACAATCAGCTCACTGACACCATTTCCAAGGTAGATATCATCAATGTCTACATTGGGAAATTTCTTCAGTTGGCAATACTGCATGATGGCCTTGCGGGCTGAGAAAATCCCTTTGGAGTCAGAATATCCCTCACTATCACGCGCATTCATAATCAAGTCATGAATGACCTCATCTGGTGCTGTAAAGCCAAATTCTGCTGGATTCCCTGTATTCAGACGTAAAATCTTTTCTCCGTTTGCTCGCATCCGCATAGCTTCTTCCAAAACAGGACCACGGATATCATAGGCAACGTGCTCTAACTTACTAGACTTGTTATATTCTTTCATCTTGTTTCCTCAATTCATCGAGATAGTAACATTATACCACTAGAAAGGGATTGCGACAAGTTTCCTGAAATGAGCAAGCAAAGAAAAAAACTCACAACGACTAGGTTCTCGCCGTCTAAACAACTAGAGTACAGAAGTATTTTCTCACATACCAAAAGACAAACCTAGAAAGACTAATGCTAAAAAGGAATCATACAAAAGATTAAACATGAGAAAGAGCCCCCACGTGACCAAATAGTCCAAGCGACCACTTCTCTTTGCAATCACAAATAAAATGATGTGGTAGACTAAGTGAAAAAGAAGAAAAGCAACAAAACCTGGATAGAGAACGGGTACGACTCTTTCTAGCTGCCAAAGCATCACTACTTCTCCTACAAGTGACGCAAGGATCATTCCATGATAAAGAAAACTTATTTTTTTAGAAGCTTGAACAAAATCTTTCATACTTTCTCATCCCCTCGCTGTGTTTTCTACTATCCCGTTTTCTTTTATTTTAACATATCTCCACCAAATCGAATCTCCAATAATATTTATTTAAATATGATTTTTACTTTACTTCTTTAGTGAAAAGGGTTACAATAACAGTAAGAAAATTTCAGGAGGTTTCATTATGGCACAACGTTACCAAAATGTTATGGTCGCAATTGATGGTTCTAAAGAAGCGGACTTGGCTTTCGTCAAAGGTGTTTACACTGCTCTACGCAACGAATCCAAGCTCACCATTGCCCATGTTATTGACACACGCGCTCTTCAAAGCGTGTCTACCTTTGATGCTGAAGTTTACGAAGAACTCCAAGTCGATGCTGAAAGTCTGATGAAGGAGTACGAAAAGCGCGCAAGAGATGCTGGTGTGACCGATATTCACATCGTCATCGAAATGGGAAATCCAAAAACCCTCCTTGCCCGTACTATTCCAGACGCAGAAAATGTTGATCTGATTCTCGTTGGTGCAACAGGTCTCAATGCCTTTGAACGCCTCTTGGTTGGCTCTTCATCTGAGTACATTCTCCGCCATGCGAAAGTCGATTTACTGGTCGTGAGAGAAAGTGAAAAAACATTGTAATCATTAAAAAAAGGAGCCTTGAGCTCCTTTTTGTTTCTATTTTTTTCTTTCTTTATGTCGCTCATAAGCTTTAAACTGACGTTGTAGTTCCTGTCGGATGGCAGGTTCTGGAGCATATTTTTCTTCCCAGTCATCTGGTTTTAAAATCTTATGTGTAACTGGGTCAAAATGAGCTTTCCCATCAGGGAAGACCTTCCCCATATTCGCTTCATGGACAATATCAAAAATACGTTCTGGATCCACTCCCATCAAAACAAAGCTACCGTAAGTAAAATACAGTGTATCAATCAAAGCATCCACTTGACCGACCAAGTTTTGCTTAGCAGGTGTCTTTTTCGCCACTTTCTCTGCCGCCTTATCAAGTGCCTCATGCATGCTTGCAAGGGAGTCTTGGAATTCTTCCTCCGAAGAACTTGCTGCGCGAACAAACTCTACTAATTCTTCAATTTTAAAATCTGCGCGGTGGGTTGCACCTTCAGCATCCCATGCCTGTGGCTCTTCTTGAGTTCGTTCATCCATCATGTGGTGGAAGGTTTTAACCTTATTAAAGTGGTAGTCTCGACTGACAAACACTTTTTCTGAAGCCAAAACACCAAAGTGCTCGAGCGCCTTGTGGATACCATCTTGTTGATTACTTGCCGTAATATGCTTGGCAACTTCTTTGACACTGCTACTGCCATTTCCCATAGCGACCGACATACCAACACCCGCCAACATTTCCAGGTCGTTGTCGGAATCACCAAAGGCCATGACTTGATTGAGATCAAAACCATATTCTTTCCCGACTCGGCGAATGCCTTCTAGTTTGGAATTTCCTTGGTTAATGATATCTGCTGCAAAAGGATTGCTTCGAGTTAATTTCAAGTCGTCAAAATCACTTGCAGCTTTCTCAGATTCTTCTGGCGTCATCAGCATCAAAACTTGATAAATGGGTTGATTAATCAAGTTAAGCAGGTTGTCTTCCTTTTGAGGAACTGCCTTGCTGACCATTCGATTAAAGGAACGGCTAACGGTTCTTGTCAGCACAGTCGGGATAAATCGACTAACCAGTTGGGAAAAGGAGCCGAGACCAAATGACATAATTTTCGAACCAACAACGGCATGCTCGGTTCCAAGAGCGATTTCTTTACGCTCCTTTTTAGCATAAGCAATCAGTTGACGCAGACTTGACTTAGCAATCGGACTTGCAAAGAGCACCTTTTCTTTATTAAAAATGTATTGGCCATTGTAGGTCACCGCAAAATCCAAGTCCAAGTCTTCCATCAATTCCTTGACAAAAAACGGCCCTCGTCCTGTCGCTACTCCAACAAGTACTCCTTGCTCTTTGACAATCTTAATCGCGTCCTTAGTGGATTTCAAAACACTCTTGCGATCGTTGACTAGCGTTCCATCGATATCAAAAAAAACAGCCTTGACTTCCATCCTATCCCATTCTCCCCTTTTGTGTTACAATGATTATACCACATTTCAGAAAGAGTGACTAAATCATGCCTAAGAAAATCCTTGTTTTACATACAGGTGGGACTATTTCCATGCAAGCAGACGCCACTGGTGCCGTTGTAACTAGTCAGGACAATCCCATGAACCATGTTTCCAATCCACTTGAAGGGATTGAGGTTCATGCCCTAGACTTTTTTAATCTGCCAAGTCCCCATATCAAACCCAAGCATATGCTTGCACTCTATCATAAGATTAAAGAGGAAGCTAATAACTACGATGGAGTTGTCATCACACACGGTACAGATACCTTAGAAGAAACAGCTTACTTCCTTGATACCATGAAAATTCCGCCCATCCCCATCGTTCTAACAGGGGCCATGCGTAGTTCAAACGAACTTGGTAGCGACGGTGTTTACAACTATCTGAGCGCTTTACGAGTCGCCAGCGATGACAAGTCAGCTGATAAGGGGGTTCTGGTCGTCATGAACGATGAAATCCACGCGGCCAAGTACGTAACCAAAACCCATACGACAAACGTCGGGACCTTTCAAACCCCAACACATGGACCACTTGGCCTCATCATGAAGCAAGAAATCCTCTACTTCAAAACGGCTGAACCTCGTGTCCGATTTAATCTTGAGCATATTCAAGGTCTGGTTCCTATCATCTCAGCCTATGCCGGTATGACAGACGAGCTGATCGATATGTTAGATTTGGAACAGCTGGATGGCCTAGTCATTCAGGCCTTCGGAGCAGGTAATATCCCCAAAGAAACAGCTCAAAAGTTGGAAAATCTCCTCCAAAAAGGAATCCCAGTCGCCTTGGTCTCACGTTGTTTTAATGGCATTGCTGAACCTGTTTATGCCTACCAAGGTGGAGGGGTTCAATTGCAAGAGTCTGGCGTTCTCTTTGTCAAAGAACTCAACGCTCAAAAAGCTCGCCTCAAATTATTAATTGCCCTTAATGCTGGACTAAAAGGACAAGCCTTAAAAGACTATATGGAAGGCTAATCCTCTTCTCTAGAATACAAAATCAGGAAATCTTCACGATTCCCTGATTTTTTCTATTTACGTTTTCGTGTAGAGCGGCGTTCTGTCAAACCATGAGGTAGGAGAACTTCACGTTCTTCCAACTCTTCCTTATGCATAATCTTAGTCAACATACGCATGCTGATAGCACCTAAGTCATAAAGAGGTTGGGCAATAGTCGTCAAGTTTGGACGAGTGAATCGTGCAATTTGAGAGTCATCTGTCGTAATGATTTCAAACTCTTCTGGCACAGATACACCATGGTCAGCTAAACCATTTAGGACACCTGCTGCCAATTCATCACCTGTTACAACTGCGGCTGTAGCTTGTGATGAAATCAAGCGTTCTGCCAAGGCATAACCATCATCATAGCTGTATTTTGATTCAAAGACCAATCCCTCGCTATAAGAATGTCCAGCTTTTTTCAAGGCTTCCTTGTAACCAATCAAACGAACCTTGCCATTGATATCATCAACAAGTGGTCCACTAACAAAAGCAATCTTTTCGTTTTCTTTGAGAAGGTAGCTCACGGCATCAATCGTTGCTTGTTTGTAGTCGATATTTACACTTGGAAGTTGGTGTTCTACATCCACAGTACCAGCAAGAACAACCGGTGTCCGTGAACGAGAAAACTCTGAACGAATCTTTTCAGTCAAGTGATAGCCCATAAAGATAATCCCATCAACTTGTTTTGAAAAGAGAGTGTTGACCACTGAAACTTCCTTTTCATCATCCTCATCACTATTCGCTAGGACAATGTTATACTTGTACATTTCAGCAATGTCGTCAATCCCCTTAGCAAGCGTTGAGAAATAACCATTGGTAATATTCGGAATCACAACTCCGACTGTCGTTGTTTTCTTGCTAGCCAAACCACGCGCTACCGCATTTGGACGATAGTCCAAGCGATCAATCACTTCTAGGACTTTTTTTCGAGTGTTCTCTTTAACATTCTTGTTGCCATTAACGACACGGCTAACTGTTGCCATTGAAACTCCTGCTTCACGGGCGACGTCATAAATCGTTACTGTATCATCTGTGTTCATTCCGTTTCCTTTCTATAATGAAAATTTCGCTTTCACGCATCTACTTACTCCATTTTATCACTTATTGTAAACACTTTCAAGTATTTTTTAGAGAAACTTTGAAAAATTTCACAGTTTATTCCCATTTTGAAAAAGCAAGTACGATTTCTTGATTTTTAAGACATTTTGCTGTATGATAAGGAAAAATAAAAGGGGGAGGAAAACATGGCTTTTACAAATACACAGAGACGTTCCGCTAGTTTTGGTGTCGTGACCAGCCTGCCTGACGATGTCATTGACTCTTTATGGTATATTATTGATCATTTCCTGAAAAATGTCTTTGAATTAGAAGAAGAGCTTGAGTTTCAACTGCTCAACAATAAGGGGACCATCACCTTCCATTTTTCTAGCCAGCACCTTCCGACTAGCATCGATTTTGATTTCAATCATCCTTTCGATCCGCTTTACCCTCCTAGGGTCCTTGTTTTAGACCTGGACGGCAGAGAAACCATCCTCCTTCCAGAAGAAAATGACCTATTTTAAAAAACTCTAGCTTCTCGGCGCAAACTGCTGAGGAACTAGAGTTTTCTTTTTCTAATAAATAGAGCGACTGACAACTAGACCGTTTGGTTTTGTATACTCTAAATCAAGGTAATCCTGATAAGTCCCTGGCACAATGAAACCTTGGGGACTCAATATATCAGTCCCAGCTTTTCCCACGATAGAGTCTGCCAGCAAAACACAATTGGTACTGAGAACAAAGTAGGTCTTAAACTCGGATGAGCTGAATTTATAGAGGGTCGCATCCGCTTCCTGTTTCAGTTGGTAGGAGTAGGTATGCTTGACCTCGCCCTCTCTTCTTTTCATCAACTGCGAGCTTGGTTCCCAAGGAATTAACAGATCTTCTATCTCTACTAGACGAGCTTGGATGGCTGCTTTCTGTTGGTCCGTCAAACTCAGACCATAAGCAAACAAGGTCTTCTGACTTTCCCTCTTACAGAGCTCGATGTATTTTTCCCGATTGGCTTTAAACAAAACACCATCTCCAACCATGCCGAATAAACGCTCCGAGTGAGGATCATACGAGCCATAGGAAATAACCGTCCCTTGATAGCAAATATCCACATGTCCCATAGCAAGGAAGAAAGATGTTTCTGAGGTATGAATAAAAATTTCTAGATCAACCACCTGATCGTTTTTTCTTTCTGAATGAACTTCTCCTTCTTGGTTCTCATGATTTGACAGCCACTCATTCAGTTTACGCAAGGTGCTGATAGGGATAAGAGCCGTCACAAAGATTGGCAAGGTCATTCGCATTCGTCGTTTCAGCTTGGGATTGCTTTCTATCCTCTCAAAAAAGAAACCGTCCCGGAGGCTACTGGCTCCTAGCATGAGCAAGTAAAACCCAAGCAAGAGCAATTCAAAATTCGCTGCATCGTGAAAAGGAGAGATGCTATAAAGCCCGAATCCTATCATCCATACAGCATCGAAGAGATGATGAATCCGAGGATGAATGGCATTTTTTCGATAGAGAGACCAAGTCACAAGACTAATGATGCCCGTAAACAGCTGGTAGCTCGCAATGATAAAAACCAGGAGATAGAGGGCAAGATCTTGCAAGATGATAGAGTCAAACACGAGAGCCGCAACCACCAGCTTGGCCAAGGTTACAAAGATGTTTTCCCTACGCTGTTTATCCTGAAACCAGCGAGTCAACAAGTGCCAAACTGCTGACAAGGAAAAGTAGCCCATCAGCAACTGGTACCCCATTCGCGGAATAACCTGTCCAAAACGAATCAAGAGAAGCCCTAAAACAATAGCAAGTAGTCCCTCCCCGATACTCTTCCACTTGCTATAGGTCTCGGAAAGCTTAGGCATTTCCTTGCTCCAACTGGTCAACCAAGCAACGAATCGGTTTTTTTAAGATTGGATGGATAAAATGGGGAGCTATTTCCACTAACGGTTCAAGAACAAAGAGGCGTTCTGCTATATAAGGATGAGGCAAGATGAGGTCGTCTGTATAAATGACCTGATCCTCCACAAAAAGCAGATCCAAATCAATCAAACGCGGTCCCCAATGAACTTCTCGAACCCGTCCCATTTCTGACTCAATAGCTAACAAGGTCTCTAATAAGACTGATGCTGGAAGCCAGGTTTCTACTTCAATCGCCTGATTGGCAAAGCTATCTTGTTCCACACCACCCCAAGGCTCCGTCGCTAAGACACTGGACTCTTTGAGAATATGGATACCTCGAGTCCGCAGTTTATCAATAGCTTGTTCCAAGTTCGCTTTCTTGTCTCCCATATTACTTCCTAGAGCGATAAAGGCCCGCTGCTTACGACGGTGAATGGTCACTGAGCAGGTATCTAACGGTAAATGCACTGGAGCCCAAGGTTTTTTTAGTTCCAACTCAATCTCTTGGACAAGTGGATAGGTCTCAAAGGTACGTTCAACTAGTTTGTAGGCTACCGTTTCAATCAAGTCCTCAGTGCTTTCCTGAAACCAAGTCGTCCACTGCTGACACAGTTCTCCGTAATGGACAGAAGCTGTCAAATCCAATTCTGTAGCCGCCTTAGTCATATCATAGGATAGGATGGCTGAAACGACAAACTTCTGCCCCAATTCCTTCTCACTAGGAAAGAGACCATGATAGGCAAAAATTTCCAAATCTTTAATCTGCAGTTGATCCATAACTAGTCCTTTCTAGAAAAATCCGCCCAAAGCGGATTCTTTTTATACTCAATGAAAATCAAAGTGCAAACTAGGAAGCTAGCCGCAGGCTGCTCAAAACACTGTTTTGAGGTTGCAGATGGAAGCTGACGTGGTTTGAATTTGATTTTCGAAGGGTATTATAGTCCCATTAGACGATAAGCCTGATCTCGGAGGTCCTTATCTGTTTTAAATAGACCGCGAGCTACTGTCGTCAAGGTTGCAGTACCTGGTTTTCTGACACCACGCATGCTCATACACATATGTTCCGCCTCAATGACAACAAAGGCTCCTTTAGCCCCCAGATAGTCCATCAAGGCATCGGCCACTTCGATATTCAACCGTTCTTGAATCTGTGGTTTTTTAGAATAAACTTCAACCGTACGGGCTAGCTTAGACAGGCCTGCCACACGACCATCTGGAATGTAGGCAATGTGGGCTCTCCCGTAAAAGGGCAAGAAGTGGTGTTCACACATAGTGTGGAAAAAAATATCCTTTTCTACCACCATATTATCATCAATAATCTCAAAGGATTTTGATAAATGTTCCTCAGCAGTTTGGCCAAGACCTGAAAAAATCTCTTGGTACATACGGGCTACACGAGCAGGTGTTTCCTGCAAGCCCTCTCGGTTAGCATCCTCGCCAACAGCCTCAATAATCATTTTTACAGCCGTTTCAATCTTTTGTGTATCCATTCTCGTTCTTCCTCTCCATCAGATAGGCTCTCACTTGGCTCAAGAAATACAAGGAACCCGTGACAATCCTAACTGTTTGTTTCTCTTCATTTTTATCTGTCAATTTCTGCTCTAGAAAATCCTGCCAACTTTGGTAATTGAGATTTCTAGACTTGGCTGTCTCTTTCAGCACGCTTTCATCCGTCGCCCGACTATCGTCAAAATGGGTTAAAGTCAATTGACTATCTGGCACCGTTTCTAGCAAATCCAGCATATCCTCCAAAGCCTTGGTTTTAATACACGTAAAGAGGATTTCCTTATGATAATCCGCAAAGCGTTCTTGCAAGGTTGCTAATAAAGCCTTGATAGCATGAGGATTGTGGGCTCCATCCAAAAGCAACAAGGGGTCACTAGACACGACCTCCAAACGCCCTGGCCATCTAGTTTCTTTCAACGCTTGAGCAACCAAGTCATTACTTGCCAACTCCCGCCCATCTTCTTGACAAAAAGTATCAAGTAAAGCTATGGCCATCCCCGCATTCTCTATCTGGTGTAAACCAAGCAGACCTGTTTGAAAACGATCTTGTCTGACAGAACTGGTATAATCAAAGATTTCACCAACTACCACGCTTTCTTGATGACGAACCTGATAATCACTTCCATAGACGAGTCTAGGTGCATTTTTATCTTCTGCAATATTGTCAATCACAGTCAAAGCTTCTGGAACAATATGACCTGTTACCAAGGGAATACCTTGTTTGATAATACCTGCCTTCTGCTCTGCTATGGCTTCCAAGGTGTCACCAAGTAGGGCTACATGATCTAGTCCAATGGTCGTAATTCCTGTTAAAATTGGCTGACAGACATTGGTACTATCCAAAAGACCACCCATACCGACTTCCATGATAGCTACATCTACTTGTTCTGAGGCAAAGTAATCATAAGCTAGAGCTGTGATAATCTCAAACTCGGTTGTTCCCTGCAAATTGTCAGCAGATTCCCCCTCAAGCAAAGACTGATAGTCTGCCATGAGGGCTTCTAGCCTCGCTTCGGGGATGGATTCCCCATTGATGCTAATCTGATCCGTATAATGAATGAGATAGGGCGAGCTAAACACCCCAACTCTTAGACCTAGCTTTTCCAGCATCTTTTTCAAAAAAGCAATGGTAGACCCCTTGCCATTGGTCCCGCCAATATGGATAACCTTGAGTTTGAGATGGGGATTGCCTCGCAGAGCTAGGAGTTCTACCATTCGTTCCAAACCAAAATGCGGTTGGTCCGTCCGGTAGTGGGCAATCCACTGATTGTTTTGAATTTCGTTCATCTTATTTATATTGTTTTAAATCTAGATTTTCTGCATCATCTGCCAAACGAATGGCTGACGCAATTTCAACCGCCATCCTGTGACTGGCTACATCGTGCACGCGCACCACTTCCACACCCTGTCTCGCAGCGATACTGGTTACATGAGCCGAAGCTGTGTCCCGATTGCGGAAACCAAGTTCGGTCTCAGGATTAACTTCAAAGCCATTTTCCTCCAAGATATTAATGACAAACCGCTTGCGCGAAACTCCAAGAAAGATTGGATAGCCTTGCTGATGGAGTTTATCCAAGTCCCGTAAAAGAAGGAGATTTTCTTTCTTGGTCAGACCAAAGCCAATTCCTGGATCCAGCAAAATGTTTTCTCTTGCTATCCCAGCTTGGTTCGCTCTCGCTAGAGCACGTTCAAAGAAAGCCTCCATCAAGTCTTCGATTGGCATTTTTTCAAAGTCAGCTAACTCTTCCTCTGTAAAAGCTTGCCCAAAACCAAAATGAGGAAATATGAGCGAACTAGGGTGCTGAGGTCGAGCCATGACTGGATTAAACATGATAACCACTTTCGCTCCAGCCTTAGCAACCACATCCGCCATTTTCTCATCTCCCATGAGACCAGTGATATCATTGACCAAATTGGCACCAGCTTTCAAAGCAGTCTCTGCCACCTGACTTTTCCAAGTATCGATGGAAATGAGAACATCACTTTCCTCACGGATAGCTTTAATCACTGGAACAACACGCTGGATTTCCTCTTCTATCCCAACATAGCTACTGCCCGGCCGAGTTGCCGGCCGAGTTGATTCTCCACCGATATCTAGCATGCTCGCTCCTTCTGCTATCAATTTACGAGCCTGCTGGAGTGCCTGCTCAAGAGCAAAAAACTGACCACCATCTGAAAAGGAATCTGGCGTCACATTGATAATTCCACAAATGGCTGTTTTTTCGCGGTTGACTTTATTGGACATAACGGTTACTCCCTTAAGGTTCTCTACCATATTATCTCTCTATTTTACCATAAAAAGAAAAAAGATGGACACTTTAGTATTCATCTTTTCCAAGTAGGCCAATGGTTTAGAATGATAGACCTAGATTTCTACTAATCAATACCAATAAGGCCAACAAACAAAATGCAATACCATTGAGAATCATATGAAGCAAAATGGACATCTCCAAACGCTCAGTCTTATAGGCTGTCCAAGTCAAAACCGTTGACATCCCTCCATAAATAATCACAGAAGGCAGATTGGTTGGCATATGGAGCAAGGCAAAGACAATTGCACCAACAACGAAGCCAAGTTTTTCTTTTCCACGGAAGATCTTTTTTGGAATAATTCCACGACACAAAATTTCTTCACAAACCGGTGCAATCAAGACTAGTATGAAAAAAGTGGTAATCAAGGAACTATTCTGAACTATACCATTCAGTATTGATTGGTTATTGGTTGTTACCTCATTTGTTAGTCGAAGCAGGACTGAACCCAAGAGATTTGTCGCAAAAATCACCAGATAACTCAATACCAAGCGAGCCAAGTCTTTTGCCTTAAAAAAGGATAGATTAAAAGTAGCAAGTTGTGTTTTTCGTGCACCAATAATGAATACAATCAAAACGACTATGGATAGAGCACCTACTAAGAGCCCTGACTGTAAAATCGGAAACTGTTTGTTTGCTAAAAACAAAGCAAGTCCTATGGGAAATTGAGATAGAACAAAAGCTACCAAAAGGATGAGCACCCATTTCCCTCTGTTTAAAACCTCTTGCCAAATCGTCTTATCTTTCATGATGTACCTCCTTATAAGAAAAAGGGGAGACTCCCCTTTTTCTATTATACCATTTATAGCGCCATACTGATATAGTTAAGGATAAACAAGGCATCCAAAATCCAAATCATCACGTGCACATCCTTGGCTTGACCTTTGACAACTTTTGTCAAGGTGTATGTCAAGAAACCAACAGCAATCCCTTGTGTGATAGAGTAGCTGAATCCCATAAAGATAGATGTGAAGAAGGCAGGAACCGCTTCAGCCATATCATCCCAAGGAATATTTTTCAAGTTAGAAAGCATCATGATTCCGACGATGATCAAAATTGGTGCTGTTGCAGCTGTCGGAACAATCGCTAGAAGTGGGCTAAAGAAGCTAGATAGAGCAAAACAGATTGCAACCACTAGGGCAGTCAAACCAGTACGTCCACCAGCACCGATACCCGCCGCAGACTCAACATAGGTTGTAACGTTTGAAGTACCTGCAATAGCACCTACTGAAGTTGCCACCAAGTCAGAGTAAAGAGCCTTGTCCAATTTAGCGGACTCATGGTTTTCCCCACTTGTCGCAACGATACCAACTTTTTCACCAGTACCAATAAGAGTACCGATTGTATCAAAAATATCCGTTAGTGAGAAGGCAAGAATAGCCATCAAGGTTTCTGGTAAACGCGAAGTGTTTGAAATCAAAGATCCTAAACCTTCTGAACCCAGAGCAGCACCAAACAAAGTTTTTAGATCATTAACCGCTGATGAAAGATTGTTGCTAGCGAAGTCAATCCCTGACAAATTCACAACACCAACAGCAATGGCAAGGACAGTCGTTGTTAAAATAGAAAGAATGATTCCACCTTTTATGCCTTTAACAACAAAGAAGATGGTAATAGCCAGACCTGCAAGAGCCACCAATACTGCTGGAGTATTGAAGTCTACCAAGCCTGGGACAGCTGCTGAGTTTGCAGTAAGTGCAGCTTGAGCCTTGTCTGCTCCTTCACCTGCTACCGTATAAGTACCTGGATCGATTGAGAATTTCAAGAGACCAGCATTCTTAATCCCAACATAGGCAAGGAAAACACCAATACCAGCCGAAATAGCTGAACGAAGTGTTGTAGGAATAGATTCGATGATCATTTTACGAACATTTGTCAAGGTAATAATCAGTGAAATAATTCCACAAATGAAGACCATACCAAGAGCTTCTTTCCAAGTATAGCCCATCCCAAATACAACTGTAAATGTGAAGAAGGCATTTAGTCCCATACCTGGTGCTTGCGCGTATGGCAAATTAGCATAGAAAGCCATCATCAGAGTACCTACTACAGAACCGATAATCGTTGCCAAGAACACACCTTGAACAGGCATACCCGTTTGGGAAAGCATTTGAGGGTTTACAAAGAGAATATAACTCATTGCAAAGAATGTTGTTAAACCAGCAAGCACCTCTGTACGGACATCTGTCCCGTGCTCTTTTAGTTTAAATAGTTTGTCCATTTTTAATCTCCTTTTGTTTTTTTACGAACAATATGAGTATTATATCATTTATCATTCACCTTTTCAATATGTTTGTTTGATTTGTTTAATAAATCAAAGCAACTGTAGTTTTTGTTCTTGTCTGCTTTTCTTCCTTCTTTTTGATATAATAGAAGACATCTTATCTGGAAACGACTAGGAAGGTTTATATGACTAAAAAAATTATCGCAGTCGACTTGGACGGAACCCTGCTGAATAGTGAAAGCAAGCTCTCCGATTTCACCAAAGAGACGATCAAAAAAATTTCAGAAAAAGGACACCATGTCATCATCACGACAGGCCGTCCGTATCGTATGGCAAAAGATTTCTACCGTGAGCTAGAATTGCATACTCCCATGATTAACTTTAATGGTTCCCTTACCCATCTACCAGGACAGGCTTGGGAGCATGAAAAGTGCTTGACCTTGGACAAAAAATACCTCCTAGACATGGTCAAGCGCACGGAGGACATCCAGGCTGATTTTATTGCAGGAGAATATCGAAAAAAATTCTATATCACGACTCCGAATGAGGAAATTGCAGACCCTAAACTATTTGGCGTAGAGAACTTCCGGCCGGAAAATCAATTCAAACCCGAACGAGTAACCAAAGATCCCAACTGTATCCTCTTGCAAACAAGGGCTGAAAACAAATACGCTTTAGCGGACGAGATGAATCGTTTTTATCAACACCAACTATCCATCAATACCTGGGGCGGGCCCCTCAACATCCTCGAGTGTACTCCCAAGGGTGTAAACAAGGCATTTGCTCTAGAGTACTTGCTCAATGTGATGAATCGTGATAAAAAAGACTTAATCGCCTTTGGTGATGAGCATAATGACACTGAAATGTTGGCATTTGCAGGCAAGGGATATGCTATGAAAAACGCCAATCCTGCTCTTCTTCCATATGCAGACGAACAACTTCCTCTGACCAACGAAGAAGATGGAGTTGCCCACGCTTTACAAAATTTGTTCCTATAAAAGGAAAGATTGCGACCCTGCAATCTTTCCTTTTTGTTTTCATTCCGTTTTCACAAAAACACCTCGTTTTCTGTATTTTTATATTAAATTTTCTATCGCCATTTTCATTTATCTCTCAAAAACATTGATATATTAATATTTTTAAAAAGTCATTCTATGAAAACTTTTACATCTTTTTAGAAAAAGTAGTTGATTTTTATATGAAAACGGTTTATACTTAAGGTTAGGCTTAAAGTTTTCTTAAACATACAGTCAAACATTTTATAAGGAGGAATGACAATAATGAGTATCGGAATCATTATTGCGAGCCACGGCGAATTTGCTGCAGGTATTCATCAGTCAGGATCTATGATCTTTGGTGAACAAGAAAAGGTTCAAGTTGTAACCTTTATGCCAAATGAAGGTCCAGATGACCTTTACGCTAAATTCAACAACGCTGTGGCTGCATTTGACGCAGAAGATGAGGTTCTAGTATTGGCTGACCTTTGGAGTGGATCTCCATTCAACCAAGCTAGCCGCGTGATGGGAGAAAATCCAGAACGTAAGTTTGCCATCATCACAGGACTGAACTTGCCGATGTTGATCCAAGCCTACACAGAGCGCCTTATGGACGCGAATGCAGGTGTGGATAAAGTCGCTGCGAATATCATTAAAGAAGCCAAAGATGGCATCAAGGCTCTTCCAGAAGAGCTTAACCCAGTTGAGGAAGTTGCAACTGCTGCAGCTGCTCCAGTTGCCCAAGCTGCTATTCCAGAAGGAACAGTTATCGGTGACGGTAAACTGAAAATCAACCTTGCTCGTCTAGACACTCGTCTCCTTCACGGTCAGGTTGCCACTGCTTGGACTCCTGATTCAAAAGCAGACCGTATCATCGTTGCTTCAGACAACGTTGCAAACGACGAATTGCGTAAAGAATTGATCAAACAAGCAGCTCCAAACGGAGTAAAAGCCAACGTTGTCCCAATCCAGAAATTGATCGACGTTGCAAAAGACCCACGTTTCGGCGAAACTCATGCCCTTATCTTGTTTGAAACTCCACAAGATGCACTTCGTGCTATCGAAGGTGGCGTGCCAATCAAGACCCTTAACGTTGGTTCTATGGCTCACTCAACAGGTAAAACAATGATTAACAACGTTTTGTCTATGGACAAAGAAGACGTTGCAACCTTTGAAAAATTGCGTGACCTCGGTGTTGAATTTGACGTACGTAAAGTACCAAACGACACGAAAAAAGATTTGTTTGACTTGATTAAGAAAGCAAACATGCAGTAAAATTAAACTTTTTGCTTTTAATAATTTACGAAAGGATTTAGAACATGTCTATTATTTCTATTGTTTTAGTAGTCTTTGTTGCCTTCTTAGCCGGTCTAGAAGGTATCTTGGACCAATTCCAATTCCACCAACCAATCGTCGCATGTACCCTTATCGGACTTGCAACTGGTAACCTCGAAGCAGGTGTTATGCTGGGTGGTTCACTTCAGTTAATCGCTCTTGGGTGGGCTAATATCGGTGCTGCTGTTGCACCTGATGTAGCTCTTGCATCCGTGGCATCAGCAATTATTTTAGTGCAGAGTGGTGGTGCAAAAGATGATATCTCAGTAGCTACAGCAACAGCTATCCCTCTTGCCGTAGCTGGTCTCTTTTTGACCATGATTGTCCGAACAGCTTCAGTTGCCCTAGTTCATGGTGCTGATTCTGCTGCTAAAAAAGGGGATATTCGTGGTGTTGAACGAGCACATTATACTGCTCTTCTCCTCCAAGGATTACGTATTGCAATCCCTGCTATTCTTTTACTTATGATACCTGCAGATTCTGTAAAAGCCACCCTTCAATCGATGCCAGATTGGCTAAAAGAAGGGATGGAAGTCGGTGGTGCTATGGTTGTTGCTGTTGGTTACGCTATGGTTATCAACATGATGGCAACTCGTGAAGTATGGCCATTCTTCGCTATCGGTTTTGCTCTTGCTGCTGTTAGCGGTTTATCTCTCATCGCTTTTGGTACAATCGGTGTTGCACTTGCACTTATTTACATTAACCTTTCTAAGAGAGGTGGAGATATCGGTGGAGGAAATGCCACTTCTAACGACCCAATCGGTGATATCCTAGAAGACTACTAGAAAGGGGAACAATCATGGCTGAAAAAATTCAATTATCAAAATCAGATCGTCAAAAAGTTTGGTGGCGTTCACAATTCCTACAAGGTTCTTGGAACTACGAGCGTATGCAAAACTTGGGTTGGGCTTACTCATTGATCCCAGCTATCAAAAAATTATACACTAAAAAAGAAGACCAAGCGGCTGCTCTTGAGCGTCACCTTGAGTTCTTCAACACTCACCCATACGTAGCTGCTCCAATCATGGGGGTTACTCTTGCGCTTGAAGAAGAGCGCGCTAACGGTACTGAAATCGATGACGCGGCTATCCAAGGGGTTAAAATTGGTATGATGGGACCTCTTGCTGGTATTGGTGACCCAGTATTCTGGTTTACAGTTCGTCCTATCCTTGGAGCCCTTGGTGCTTCACTTGCTGCATCTGGTAACATTATCGGTCCCCTTCTCTTCTTCTTTGGATGGAATGCTATCCGTATGGCCTTCCTATGGTATACACAAGAGTTCGGCTACAGAGCTGGATCTGAAATCACTAAAGACATGTCTGGTGGTATCCTCCAAGATATTACCAAAGGTGCTTCTATCTTAGGTATGTTTATTATTGGTGTTCTTGTAAAACAATGGGTCAATATTGGTTTCAAAATCGCCTTACCATCTACAACTCTTACAGATCCAAAGGCTTACGTTGAAATTCCTGATGGTTCTGTAACTGGAGAGAAATTAGTTGAAATACTGAACAGAGCTCCTGGTATAAACCTTGGACCAGTAAAACACAATACTCTACAAGGTCAACTTGATTCTTTAATTCCAGGATTGCTAGGATTACTCTTAACATTCCTCTGTATGTGGTTGCTTAAGAAAAAGGTTTCACCAATCATTATCATCGTTGCTTTGTTTATTGTTGGTATTGTCGCTCACTACTTCAAGATCATGTAATCCAAGCTATCGAGAATATAAATAAAAAAGAATCAGGTAATAAACCTGATTCTTTTTGTGTATCAACTTTTTCTTCTAGTCAGATAATGCAAGCCCCCAATCACCACTGCTAGGATGGCTACATAGACAACTTGGCTGGTTTCTAAAGGCACAAACGCTCCTTGCAAGATAAAGGTATTGGCAAGCACTCCTACAAGGGCTGCAAGGCTCAAAAACGTGAGCAAGAGCAACTTGTATCGATTAAAAGGCAGGCTGACCTTAGCAACTAGACACAGACCATTGATCAGGGCAAGTAGGAAGCAAATGAATTTGACCTGACCTGGGACAGTGATAAAGAAGTTCGTCAAGAGTACACTAGCGACTAGAATGCCACCACCAATCGCAGCATTGGTCAAAATATCTCGCATAAAATGTGTGCTGACCTTTTCTTTATTCGACTCAAAAGTTAGGAAGAAGGATGGAATCCCAATCGTAATAGCTGAAATGATTGTAAACTGAATAGGGATAAAGGCGAATTCCAAACCAAATACCACACTCAAAATGGCAAAAACGATGGAGAAGAAGGTCTTTGTTAGAAAGAGAGAGGCTACCTTTTGGATGTTATTGATGACCCGGCGACCTTCCATCAAGATATCATAAAATACCGCAAAATCATCGGTCAAAAAAACAATATTGGATACACTTTTGGCTGCGCTCGTAGCCCCCTTCATAGCAAAGCTGATATCTGCTTTCTTGAGAGCCAGAACATCATTGACCCCGTCACCACTCATTGCAACTGTTTTACCAGCATTTTGCAAAATAGATACCATCTTTTGCTTCTGTTCAGGTGTCACACGTCCAAAGATTTCGTGTTCCAAGACCACTCTTTCAAAATCTTGTTCACTCACCTTGGTCATATCAATCGCACGGGCTTCTTCCTTAAAACCTGCCTTACGAGCCACCCCATATACAGCCACATGATTATCACCACTGATAATCTTCACTTCAACACCTTGAGATTCGAAATAGTCAAAGGTTTCCTTGGTATTGTCCTTAATCTCATCTGACAAAACGACGTGGCCTAGTAGTTCCATATTAGCTGGACTCGTAATCTGGTCCTTGCTATGAGCGAGTGTTAAGATTCGAAAACCTTGCTGCTTCAGATGCTCATAGTAGGCATCCATCGGCTGGGTAAAGCCTAGAAATTCATAAGCACCGAAGAAATAGGTCCCACCATCTTTTACTTGAACAAAGGAATACTTGTTTTTACTTGAAAAGGCACCAACTTCTTGAACTTCCCATTTTTTCTCACAGGTTAAGTAAGTTTTCAGAGCCCGCGACGTCGCATTTTCATCTTCGAAATAAGCCAAATAAGAAGATAGTTTCTCTGCTACATTAGCATCCATTTCTTGGACCTTCATATTCCCCGTCGTGATAGTTCCCGTCTTATCAAAACAAAGAACATCTACTCGCGCCAAGGTCTCCACACAGTATAGCTCCTGCACCAGAACCTTCTTTTTAGCCAGCTTCATGGCCGCTACTGCTAGAGAAACGCTGACTAAGAGAATCAAACCCTCTGGAATCATGCCGACCAAGGCGCCTGAACTTCCCAAGACAATCTCAACATAAGACCGTCCTAGACTAAAACCTCTTACATAGAGCAGAATGGCAACTGGCACCAGCAAGATGGAAACGATTTTTAAAATCTTATCCATGTAATCGCGTAGTTGAGAAGGGTATTTTTTAAATTCCTTGCTGGATTTTGCGAGTTTGTTAATATAGCTATCTGGACCCACAGCCGTTGCCGTAACCAGACAAGTACCGCTGACGACATTACTTCCGCTCATCAGCTTGTCACCAACTGTTTTAAAGACCGAATCACTCTCACCAGTCAGCAAGGACTCATCCACTTCAATATTCCCTTCAAGGACTTCCGCATCAACAGGTACCTGGTCTCCCAGATTGAGATGCAGGTACTCCTCTAAAACAATATCCTCCGGATCAATCTCGATCGTTTGACCATCTCGATTGACCCTGTACTTACTCTTACCAAGCAAACTCAGCTTTTCCAAAGCATTTTTTGAACGCACTTCTTGGAAAATACCGATGGCTGTATTGATGGCAATCACACCTAAAAAGAGCATGTTCTCAAATCGCAAGGTTGTGGCTACCAGAACTGCCAGAGCCAAGTTCATAGCATTAAAGAAGGTAAAGATATTTGAAACGACGATTTCCTTGGTTGTTTTATAGGGTTTAATGTCACTGATGTTTCGTTGACGATCCTTGATTTCTTGGCTGCTTAAATACTTCATTTCTACTCCGATATCCTTTTGTACTACTATAATAACACATATCTTTTTCTCTGTCACTTAAATACTCAAAATAAGAAGAACTCTCTTGACAAGCATCATCTGTCACCACTTTTAAAAAAGAGGCTAGGATTTCCCTAACCTCTTTTCTCTATACTTTATTCTGCCAAGGCACCCATTGGATCCCAAGGTGCGAGTACGATTGGTTCTGCTTCATAAGCAGCTTGTTCTTCTGCTGTCAGCAATTCTTTGCGAACAACGATTTGGTAGGTGTATTCGTCCATCCAAGCGTCTGAGGCAACAAAGTACCCATCTGTACCGACCTTGTCTCCCCAAGAGTTCTCAACCTTCCACTTGATCGACTTACCATTTTCGTCCAAGTCCACGCCTGTCAAGACCATGGCGTGGGTCATCAAGCTTTCGCTGTAGTCCAAGCGTCCAGCCTTGTCTTGAGTCAGTTGAATATCCATGCTTGATTCAAAGTCATAAACATCTGTCGCAAGGATTCCTGCTTTGCGGTTGCTGAGCTGGCCAACATCTGAACCAAACCAAACAGTTTCTCCTGTTTGTATTTGGGCAATCGCCAATTCTTTCAAGCGCTCCATAGGAACGTTGATATAACGAACTGCACGGCTACCAACCACATTTCCCAACATCTCAACTGTGTAAGATTTGCCATAAGGCTTGTCAGCAGTGGGAGCATTGATAACAGAAACATAATCTTCTAGTGGAAGATTGACATATTTCTTGTAAAACTCTTGTGGAGTAATACCCTTTTCACTTTGATAGTTATCATCCTTGTCACGATAAGCAAAGTCAAACTGACGTGGTGGAAGACCCAAAGACATGGCAAGGAAGTTAAAGATTTCCTGCAAGAGGTCTTCTTTCTTAGCTTGAACAGTCGCTTGGTCTGCACCAGAAGCGAGCAAGTCACGCAAGATTTGAGCATCTTGGCGAAGCAATTTGTTAAGGATGGCATTGAGCTCACGGCTGCTGCTAGATGAGATAGACTCAGGGTAAACAGACTTGGGCACGACACCGTATTTCTCAAAGAGGGACACTACCATATCCCACTGACCACCGTCTTGTTGAGGTGTTTGGAGTAGAAAGCTAACCTTGCGGCTCGTCAATTCTTGGTCTGCAGTCGCAATGACTTGCTCCAAGAACCAGTTGGATTTCTCGTACTTGTCCCAGAAGAATGTGTGGGCTTGTGACAACTCAAAGTTTTCCAGTTTGTATTGAGAGATGAGTTTGTGGCGGAAGGTGTTGAGAGCTGCAAACATCCAGCAACGACCAGAGGCTTTCTGGTTAGTAACCTTGTCCTTGGTCAAATCCAATGAGAAAACAGGTGTATTGTTTACATGGCTTTGGCGACGTTCTAGGGCTGCAAAAATTCCGTTATGGCTGACAGCATTTTCAATCGCTTGGTATTTGACATTTGCTTCATAGTTGGCAAATAGTCTATCTGTAAATGATTCTTGAATCGCGTTCATAGATTCCTCCTTTTATTCTACTGTCTATTATAACTCTTTTCACAAAGGAAGCAACTGAAAAACGAAAAAAGCAAGGACATTCTCCCTCACCTTTTTCTAATATAAAGCAAATTAAGCAATACTTGCAAAGAGCACTTCTAACTCCTCCTTGGTCAAGCGACGCCATTCTCCTTGTTCTAAGTTCTCATCCAAGACTAGAGTTCCCATCGTCAAACGTTGTAAGTCCACCACTTCCTTGCCACAGAAGGCCACCATTCGTTTGACTTGATGAAACTTCCCTTCAGCAATAGTCACACGAACCAGACTTTGATTTTTTTCTGGATCTACTGATACAAACTCCAGTTTAGCTGGCTGGCAGGTAAAGTCCTTGAGCGGAATCCCCTTAGCAAATGTCTCCACGTCTTCTTGGCTCATGATTCCCTCGACTTGAGCCAAATAGGTCTTATCCACATGACGTTTTGGTGAAAGAAGAGCATGGGCCAGCTGACCATCATTAGTCAAAAGCAAAAGACCATGGGTATCAATATCTAAACGACCGACAGGAAAAACTTCCTTGGCACGAGCATAATCATCTAACAAGTCTAGAACCGTTCTATGCTTAGGATCTTCAGTTGCTGAAATGACTCCTTGGGGCTTGTTCATCATATAGTAGACAAACTCTTCATACTCCAGCACTTGGCCATCAAAGCGAATCTCATCTCTTTCTTCATCAATTTGCAGTTTAGCTGATTTCTCTTTTTTACCATTTACCGTCACGCGCCCAGCCTTGAGCAAGTTTTTGACCTCTGTTCGACTCCCTACAGCACAGGCAACTAAAAATTTATCTAATCTCATAAAACTATTATATCATACTCAAAAGGAGGCTGGTACAATGACCAACCTCCTTTTCTTTTCATACTCTTCAAAAATCTCTTCAAACCGCGTCAACGTCGCCTTGCCGTACTCAAGTACAGCCTGCGGCTAGTTTCCTAGTTTGCTCTTTGATTTTCATTGAGCATCAGATTTAAGAAATTAACTTCCTCGTCTCCAGAAAATAGCTAAGACAATCATAGCTCCTAAAATAGCTGGGATAATGGCCGTTCCTGCTATAATTGGACCCCAAGTTCCAAAGAGCAGGTGGCCCAGAAAGGCACCAATCCAGCCAAGAAACATTTTCCCAAAGCATCCCATGCTCTCTCCACGATTGGTCAAAGCACCTGCCAAGAATCCCACTAGGAGACCAACAAACATACTTCCAAGCATAACTTCTCCTTAAATTGCCCAGTCTCCATTACGGAAGAGAGGTACACGTGTTCCATCCTCACGGATACCATCGATATCCATTTGACTAGAACCAATCATAAAGTCAACGTGAACATCTGAACGGTTAAGTCCTGCAGCTTCAAGCTCTTCTTCGCTCATCTCTGCACCACCAACAACGCTAGTCGCATAGGCAGCACCGATAGCCAAGTGGTTTGACGCATTTTCATCGAAAAGGGTATTAAAGAAGGTAATGCCTGACTGAGAAATTGGACTTGGATCTGGTACCAGGGCACATTCACCTAAGGCACGCGCGCCCGCATTTTCAAAGACAAGATCTTTCATGACCTGATCACCCTTCTCAGCAGTGATGTCTACGATTTGTCCGTCTTTAAAAGTCACCTTAATACCTTCGATGATATTTCCGTTATAGCTAAGTGGTTTTGTAGAAGTGACATAGCCATCTGCACGACGGAAGTCAGGAGCCGTAAAGACTTCTTCTGTCGGCATATTTGGCAAGAAACCTTCCCCTTGAGCATTGATAGCACCAGCTGATTCCCAAACGTGGTTCTTCGGCAAACCAAGGGTCAAATCTGTCCCTGGCGCTGTGTAGTGAAGGGCTGAGAATTGTTCTTTATTGAGCATTTCTGCCTTGCTCTTGAGGATAGCTGCATGTTCTTCCCAAGCCTTAACTGGATCTTCTTCGTAGACACGGCAAGTTTTGAAGATTTGGTCCCAAAGGAGGTCCACTGCTTCTTCATCGCTCGCAGCATTTGGAAAGACTTTCTTAGCCCATTCAAGTCCAGCAGCGGCCGCCACTGTCCAGCTAACCTTGTTGGATTGAGTTGCGATACGCATTGGCTTCATCGCAAGTCCCATAGCTTTTGCAGAAGCTGAAAGCTTATCCGCATCCACTCCGTTCAAGGCACCTGGATCAGATGAACGGACACCGAGACGGCTAGCCTTGTTCTCCAAGAGATAGTTCATCTCAGCAATCTTGTATTCTGGCACATTGTCCAGACGCTCCATCGGCGCATGGAGGAATTTCTCACGGTTGATGACATCATCTGTCCACTGAACAATAACCTCATGTGCACCCAAGGCATAAGCTTCTTTCACGATCAAATGCGCCAACTCACGTTGCTCCACATCGATAGAGAGAGCCAAAGTGTGACCAGGTTGCACGTTAATTCCATTCGCAACCAACAATTTTGCATATTTTTCTAGATTTTCTTTAAAATTTGGTAAAACCATTTTGTTTTTCCTTTTCTATTGTTATTTTTCCTTCAAAGCAGAAAATAATCCTGCTAAAGCAATGGCACCAGACAAGAGCGCTGTCGATAGAATAATTGTTTCATCTGCCAGCTCTAGCTGATAGTCAAAAATCTTTTCAGCAGGTTTATCTTCCGCAAAAATTCTTAGTTTCATGAAATATCCTCCGTTACTAGTATATCACATATGATATAAATTTAAAAACAAGCCTAATAAAGCTTGTTTTTAATTAACTAAAACAAAAGTCGTGTACATATCTTTCCACTTCTTTTTCCATAGATTGAATCTCACAAATACCCCATTTATCATTCTTTACCGTTACATCTGCCATCATCTGTAATTTTAAACTCTGGCGATTGAAAATTCCTTCCCACTGTTTATACTTTGCACTTGGAACTAAATTTCCAAACTTCGAATTTTGACTATCTGTAATGATACAAAGATTCCCAAAAGAGTGCAAAAATTTATCATCAATTTTTTCAACTCTTTCATCACTATTTGGATGTTGTGGAAACCAATGTTCTATGGAGCGACGATAAGCAAATTTGAAATCTTCAAACTTAACATCGTATGCTTTCTTTAATTCTTCACGATTTTTCCATAAAACATAATCCACAAAGTTAAAAGCATAAACAGGAATTGCACCATATTTCTTAATTCTTCTATCCTCAGTAAAAAATCTTTCTTCTGCATACGTCACTGCCATTTTTTCTAGAAATTCTTTAAAATGAGCACCAAATTCTTGATCATTTAGTTCTTCAATATGTCTGAAGAGAAATTGTAAAATCTCATATAACCAACGACTATCACGATTAGCAGTGAAGGTTACAGCGAACATGGATTGAAGGAGGATAATGTTTTTGTTTAAATTGTCAAAAGTATTTTTTTGATAATTAATTCGGACATATTTCCATCCTCCATTTTCATTTCGTTGATATGTCTCATACTGACCTCGTTTAATTTGCCATTCGGTTTCATTTTCTAATTGGACATTTTTTACGATAAACGTATCAAATATATGCTTCATAGTCAGAAGTAAATTCCCAAATTGTTGGACCCATTCTCTATCTCGTCGTTCAATTTCAAAAATTTTCAATAATTTTTTATCATCAAATGTAGTTTCGTCATTTCCTTCCATGATGAAAAATACTTGAAGTAAAAATGTTGGAAAATCAATTACAGTCGTATAATTTGAAATATCTGCTCCATTATTTACTAAGCTACTACTTTCATATTTTGTCTGAGTAATTGCATCTAGTAAACTTCGTTGCTCAATTTTTTTTACTCTTATTTTCTCAAATACACTTTCCAATTTGAAGTTAGTAAATTCTTTACCAAAAATTTTCTCCCCCTCTTCATCAGTATTGTTTGGTCTACTTCGGATTTGAAAAGTTTTTATTACCGGCTTATCAAACTCTGCACAGGCATCCCAAATCCTTGCAAATTTTTGTGCCATTTCTTGATCTGCACCAAACTTGGTCATCATTTGCGCCTTAAGAATCTCATGAGCCTCTAGTTGTTCTCCACGAGAGTTGAAACGTTCGAAATAAAGATTTAAGTCTAAATCTTCAGGAAGTATACTCCGAAAAATAATAACTTTATCAAAAAGATAATCAACGAAAGATTGAGGATTAAGGTGGCGCTCCTCTAGCACTTTTTTCAATGCGTCTTTAGCATGTCCGTAACCTCTAGTTAATTCATTTTCATCGTCCTCAGAGATTTTTTGCTTAGTAAATAGTTTTTGAATGTTCTCATTTGATTTCTTCCTAGCTGGGAAGGTAAGATTGATAGCTTTCAATCTATCAAAACCAAACTCATGCTTCAAAGCTAAGGCAATCAAATTAAAAGCGGTTGTTCGTTGTTGTCCATCTATGATTTTGAAATTGTCATTCTCTTTATTAACGACTAATGTTCCAATATAATAATTGTCTCTATTTTCTTGAAAAGCATCTGCTACATCGTTCAATAACTGCTCAATTTCATCATAAGTCCAGGCAAAATTTCTCTGATAAAGAGGAATGGCATAGGTATCTTCATTTAACAAATGATTAACTGATAAGCTTATATGTGTTTCTACCATTTATCTTTTTCCACTTCTATAATCTTGTCCACAGTATAATTTTCAAATAACTCTCTATCTATCTTTATCATGAAATCATTCGGAGTGACGGCATGAGATAAAAGTTGAAATAGCTTTTGAACCTCTTTTTGTCTAAACCTTCCACCAGCAGCATAGTTCCCAACCGTCGCATCATATATGGCTTTAGATTTAACTCGAGGGTAGTAAGACCAAATAAACAAGATCTCTACTATCTCCTTTGATAGCTCCTCTTTTCCAAATCTATCTGCGAAAAGCGAGCAAATATTTAGGAATATATTGTGACACTTGAGATAGCGACCCTTTGAGCTATTGTAAATGTTTAACATACCTTCTGGGTAAGCTACATTTTTTTCTTCCCCTTCAGGTTCATCAGAAAATCCTAACTCTTCATTTAAAAAATCTTTATGATTTTTAATAGTTTCATGAGCAGATTCAATATACTCAAAAAATTTACTTCCATCAATTATTGGCATAGTAATTGAAAGAGGGAGTTTCTCAATATGACGATACAATTCTAGGTATGGAAAGTTCTGATTCAAATCAACGCCTTTAAAGTCGTCAATAAAATCCTCTGTAAATCGTAGATAAGAGCCATAACGCTTGTTTGTTAATCCTGTTTCTCCCCTAGACCACCGTCTCATACGAAAAAGATGTTTATCAAATAACTCTTTGAGACTTAAATCTTTATCCTCTACAAATTGCTCCCACTTTTCAACAATCTTTTCATCTTCTGAATCTTGCTTGCGAAGATGATAGGCTTTGAGCAAATCATGAGGTTCTAAAGATTTTCCACGATTGTTCTGAGAATCAAATAACTGAAAGGCCTCTGATAATCGTGCCTGTGGCATAGTAATCACGGAGACAGAACAATTTTCCAATAAAAAGTTGCAAATATCTTTTGCCTGATTTTCGCCGACCAATTGAGTCAAATTTTTCCACTCATTATAATTTTCACTCGCATGATAGCAAGACATCTCTCCAAATTCAGCACTCAGCAGTTGATTCGCACCCTTATAATTCCCTAAATCATCTAATAAATGAAGAAACAAGGAAATTGAAATTAGACGTTGCTGTCCATCGACAATATCTAAATATCTATCATTTTCATGCAAGATAACAGAACCAATCTGATATTCCTTTTTTCCCATAGCATCTCGTAAATCATAAAAAAGGTTACGGATATGTTTTCTGTTCCATTTATAAGGTCTTTGATAAGAAGGAATCCGCAATTTCCCTTCTTTCAGTAGTTCTCCAACCTTTTTAGAAGTAAATTGAATACTCATTTTATCCTCATTTATATTTATCTATCATTTCTTGAACTGTTTGCTTCATATCCTCTACTAAAATCCGAGGAGACAAAACAGTAACTGCTTCCCCTTGTCCCAACAACCAGCGTTTAAGACCCGGTGTATACTGACTTTTAAACTTAAAATGAGTCCAGGAACCATTTTTCCCAACTATTTTTGCATTTGGAAATTGATCCATCACAATAGTAGGATCATACAAATACCCAATCTCAATACTGATTTTCTTCCCGATAAAAGCATCAACTCTCTCGTTACGAATATCACCATCTCTAAATTTATCTCGATAAGAAATAGAGGGTTTCTCTATACCACTAAGAGACCATGATTGGATACGGTCTACTCTTAAAGTAATATAAGTAGCGTGTTTTAACTGATAAACAACCAGATAAAAATAATGACTATCATAGTAAAGAGATACAGGCAAAACCGTCTGCTTCTTAGAAGACTCCGAATAAGGTTTTTGATAGATAATGTCTAAGACCTGTTCATGTAGAATAGACTCCGATAAATTCCAAATTTTCTCTATTCTATCTTGCTGATCCGTTAAGGGAGCATAATTAAGCTTTTCACTACCAATGATTTGCTCAATTTCTTTCTGGTCATCACGAGGAATTAAAATCAGTAAATTTTTTAGTAAGCTATCAATTTCTGGCCGATTCAATGCTCGATTTTCCAATAAAATCTTTGAAATAACAAGTATATCCTTTTTATTAAAAACTGACTTACTTGATAGGCTATACTTATTCGTTTTACGACTATAAAGCAGGTCTCCATTAAAATCGGGATGACTGGATAAAATATCACGAAGGAGCGAAAAATCTCTCTGTATCGTCTTTTCACTAACCTCAAATTCCTGGGCTAATTGCTTTTTTCCTAACGGAGTCCCAAACTGTAAGCGTAAAAAGATTGTTAGTAATCTCTCTTGATCATTCATCTAATGTCCTTTTTGTTAATCTTCAAGCGATGTTAGACAAGCTGTCATTCCCCACTTAAAACGCACAATCAAATGAAAATTTAGATTTTCCAATTGATCTGGTTCAGAGTCACCAGAGAAAACCATTTGTTTATTCATATCATGTTGAGAATTAAAAAGATTAAAAAATTTTTCTTGAATCATATCATCCTTTTCTCCCAATATCTGAATATCATCTACTATTAGGAGATCAAACTTCTCACTTCTAACTTTTTGTATTTCTAGCTCATTTTCTAATAAATCTTTAGCAGAAATATATTTTACTCGCTTTTCTGGATTGTTCTCAAGAACCTTATTTCCAATTGCTTGCAGGAGATGTGTTTTTCCTGAACCTGATTGCCCATAAATATAAAGGGGATTGTATTTTAATCCTAAGTTCTTTACTACTTCTAAAGCTTCTTTTTTTGCTAAAGCATTACCGTCTTTTTCTATAAAATTTTCAAATTGATATTTGTTATCTAATCCTGTATTGTTCATCATTTAAACCTCTTTCTTTGTTATGCTATAAGTATAACAAAACAGATGGACAATTTTTGTCCGTCTGTTAATTTTTTTTAAAATAAATCATCAAACAAGCTCAACTGGTTATCCTCAGGCATATTACTAAGAATCCCCATTTCATCCATCTTTTCAACCAAGGTAGATGACAGTCCACCGCGTTTGCGCAGTTCTGTTTTAGAGAGGAATTCGCCCTCTTGGCGCGCTCGTACCAGTTGCTTAGCAACGTTCTCTCCCAGACCATCCATTGCTACAAATGGTGGGATGAGGGTATCTCCGTCGATGAGAAATTCAGTCGCATCACTACGATAGAGGTCTAACTTGCCAAACTTAAAGCCACGTTCCCACATTTCATTGACAATCTCAAGAGTTGTATAGAGGTCAATCTCCACATTAGAGGCTTCATTATTCTTCCGTTTTTCAGCGATTTCTTCCATTCTACGCTTAATGGCATCCAAGCCCGCACCCATGGTCTTGATATCAAAAGCCTTAGCGCGGATTGAAAAGTAAGCACAGTAATAATAAATGGGATGGTGAACCTTGAAGTAGGCCACACGCAAGGCCATCATAACGTAGGCTGCCGCGTGGGCTTTAGGGAACATATACTTGATTTTTCCACAGGATTCGATATACCACTCTGGCACCTTATTGGCCTTCATGGCTTCGATATAGCCATTTCGTTCTTCTTCGGAAATCTTCAACCACAAGCCCTTACGTACGCGCTCCATGATGGTAAAGGCCATCTTTGGTTCGAGACCCGCGTGCATGAGGTAAACCATGATGTCATCCCGACATCCGATAACGGTTGATAGGTCAGCAATTCCTTGCTTAATCAAATCCTGGGCATTTCCCAACCACACATCGGTACCGTGGGATAGACCTGAGAGCTGAAGCAACTCTGCAAAAGTCGTCGGATGCGTCTCGTCTACCATCCCACGTACAAAGTTGGTTCCAAATTCTGGAATCCCCAGCATACCCGTCGGTGTTCCGATTTGTTCAGGAGTCACACCTAGCACATCAGTCCCAGAAAAGAGGGCCATGACACCTTCATCATCCATAGGAATTTCATTAGGGTCAATCCTAGACAAGTCCTGTAATTTCCGAATCATGGTCGGATCATCATGCCCCAGCACATCGAGTTTGAGGACGTTCTCATCGATATCGTGGAAGTTAAAGTGGGTGGTTTGCCATTCAGCCGTCACGTCATCCGCTGGATACTGGACAGGAGTAAAGTCGTAGACATCCATGTAGTTAGGAATAACAACGATTCCCCCTGGGTGTTGTCCCGTTGTCCGCTTGACACCAGCTGCACCTTGAGCAAGGCGTTCCACCTCTGCATCACGATAAAACTTCCCGTAGTCTCTCTCGTAGCCCTTTACAAATCCATAGGCAGTCTTGGCAGCTACCGTACCAACCGTTCCTGCACGGAAGGCATATTCTTCACCAAAGATATCACGCACATCCAAGTGGGCGCTAGGCTGGTCTTCTCCCGAGAAGTTCAAGTCAATATCGGGAACCTTATCTCCATCAAAACCAAGGAAGGTCTCGAACGGAATATCCTGCCCATTTTTGCTGAGTTTGTGACCACAGTTTGGACAATCCTTATTGGGCATATCAAACCCTGAACCGTAAGAACCATCGGTGATAAACTCGCTGTACTGACACTGACCACAGACATAGTGAGGAGAGAGAGGATTAACCTCCGTAATCCCAATCATGGTCGCAACGAAACTGGACCCAACAGACCCACGCGAACCCACCAAATAGCCCCGTTCATTGGAACGTTGCACCAGCATCTGCGAAGCCAGGTAAATAACGGCAAATCCATTCCCCAGAATAGAAGTCAATTCTTTTTCAATCCGCAAATCAACGATATCTGGCAGCGGATTTCCATAAATCTCAAAGGCCTTCTTGTAGGTCAACTCAGCGACCGTTTCTTCAGCCTTGTCAATGAAAGGAGTGTACAAGTCACCCTTAACGACCTCAACAGGCTCAAAAATTTCTGCCAAGGCATTGGGATTTTCAATAACCAATTTGCGTGCTAGATCTTCGCCCAAGAAGGCAAATTCATCCAACATTTCATTGGTTGTTCGAAAATGAGCCTTAGGTAGCGGAGCCGGTTGGGCATGTTCACCATGACCGATGGTTCGGTTAATCATAGCCCCCTGGCCCAAACTACGGACAATAATTTCACGGTAAATCTCTTCTTCCGGTTCAATATAGTGAACATTTCCCGTAGCCAAAACAGGCTTCCCAAGACGGTCCCCAACCTCTATCAAACTCTTGATAATAGTCTGGAGTTCCTCCATATCCTTGACCTGCTCTTTAGCAATCAAGGGAGCATAGATAGCCGGTGGCATGACCTCGATAAAGTCATAATACTTGGCCACCTCAACCGCCGCATCCACACCTTGGGAAACGACTGCGTCAAAAACTTCACCCTCCGAGCAAGCAGACCCTAAAATCAATCCTTCTCGATGGGCATCTAGAACCGTTCTCGGAATCCGTGGCACCCCTTCAAAATACTTGGTGTTAGACAAAGAAACCAGCTTAAAAATATTTTTTAAACCTACCTGATTCTTGACATAAATGGTCGCATGTTTAATCCGAGCTTTTTTATAAGAATCTGGACTGATTAGATCAATATTGAGTCTAGCCAGATCGGTCACACCATGTTTTTCTGCTACCTCTTTGATAAAGATGAAAAGCAGACGACCAGTAGCTTCCGCATCGTAGTTGGCCATGTGGTGGTGTTCAAGTGCTACACCAAAACGCTTAGTCAAAGGCCCCAAACCATGACGTTTATACTCAGGATAGAGGTTTCTAGCAAACTCCAGCGTATCGATAACTGGCTGGCTAATCTTAGGCAGACCATGACGCTCATAGTTGGCATTCATAAAGCCAACGTCAAAGGTAGCATTGTGGGCGACTAAGACTGTATCCTTGCAAAATTCTTGGAATTCTTGCAAAACCTGTTCCAGTGGTTTGGCATTTTTAACATGATCATATGTAATACCAGTCAACTCCGTAGTAAAGGCTGACAAGGGGTGACCTGGGTTGATAAATTCATCAAATTCGGCAATAACATTCCCCTTATACATCTTAGAAGCCGCAACCTGAATCAGGTCATTATAGATGGCTGAAAGCCCCGTCGTTTCCACGTCAAAAACCACATAGGTAGCTTCTGACAAGTCCATCTCCACTTCGTTGTAAACGATAGGGACACGGTCCTCCACAATATTGGCTTCCATTCCATAGATCAGCTGGATTCCAGCTTTCTTGGCCGCCTTATAGCCGTGTGGGAAAGATTGAACATTTCCATGGTCCGTGATGGCAACCGCCTTGTGTCCCCACTTAGCAGCTATCGCAACGATCTCCTCTACTTCTGGTAGAGCATCCATAGTCGACATATTAGTATGAGCATGAAACTCAACCCGACGCTCACCTTCTGGCATCAAATCCTTCCGCTCATAGTGAACAACTTCCTGCACATCCTGCACGTTCATGGTCAAATCACGGGTGAAGTTATTCATCTCCACATTCCCACGAACTCGGAGCCAAGAATTCTTCTTAATGATGTCAAACTTCTGAGCTTCTTCTTCATTCTTAACCCATTTTTGCATTGAAAAACTTGAAGTGTAATCCGTCATTTTAAAATTGATCAAAACGCGACCTGTTCTGGTCACCTTATGCTCCACATCAAAAACGACCCCTTCAAAGACCAGGCGATTTTCCTCAGTCGTCACGTCGATCATCTGGGTAACTTCAGCCTTATCTAGTTTAGGCTTGGCCACAGCCTTTTTAGCCTGAAAATCAAAGGCTGGCTTCTCTTCTACTGGAGGAGAAGCCATTTGTTCCAGTTGCTCCATAGCTCGTAAAGCTTCTTCGTTGGCAGCCTGGACGATTTGTTCATTCTCCACATGAAAGGCTTCTTCCTGTTCTTGTGTAAGTGCATCGTTCTTTTCTATCTGGCAAACAAAGACCGGGAAACCAAATTTTTCAAGTTGCTTTGCCAAATTAGGAAGATGATTCTTCTTAAAGTGCTCCTTATCAATCGCCTCTGAACCTTCAATAATGAGTTGATTTCCCTCCGCACGAACGTTTAAATTCTGGTAAAGAGATTTAAACCCCTGACTTGCACATGGACCTTCAGAAAAAGCCTCTCTATAGTAGGCCTGCAAGAGTTCATTAGAGAATTCTTGAGAAAGAGCCTTGATTTCGAAAACAGCTCGGTTTCCTGTCTTAGAAAATTCTTCACCAAGCCCTTTCTTTAACTCTAAAAATATTTCAATCGGTAAAATATTAGAAAATACAAAATGAAATTCCCAAATCTTACTAATTTTATGAACCACAACACGCTCAATTCTAGCATCAACAAGAGCAGGATCCCGTCTCAATTGTTCAGAGATTCCCAGTTGATTCATTAAAATTTCAAACTTACTTGACATTCATTTTCCTCACATTATTCTCTTACTATTTTACCATAATTAAAGAAAATATATGACTAGTACCATTCCTTAAACACTGCTAGTTTACCCAAATTTGTTCAGTAAACAAAAAAAGAAGACTCTCAGAATCTCCTTAGTAAATAAAAAAAGATACCCTTAAGTATCCTCGTAATAGATCGGGAAGACAGGATTCGAACCTGCGACACCTTGGTCCCAAACCAAGTACTCTACCAAGCTGAGCTACTTCCCGCGTTAAATAAAAAAATGCACCCTAGAGGAGTCGAACCTCTAACCGCCTGATTCGTAGTCAGGTACTCTATCCAGTTGAGCTAAGGGTGCTCATCATTATATGCCGAGGACCGGAATCGAACCGGTACGATCGTTACCAATCGCAGGATTTTAAGTCCTGTGCGTCTGCCAGTTCCGCCACCCCGGCCTCTCTAAGCGAACGACGGGATTCGAACCCGCGACCCCCACCTTGGCAAGGTGGTGTTCTACCACTGAACTACGTTCGCATTGACCTCTTATTCTATATAAAAAAATGCCGGCTACATGACTTGAACACGCGACCCTCTGATTACAAATCAGATGCTCTACCAACTGAGCTAAGCCGGCTGATTTCTATTATGCGGGTTAAGGGACTTGAACCCCCACGCCGTTAAGCGCCAGATCCTAAATCTGGTGCGTCTGCCAATTCCGCCAAACCCGCAAATATGACCCGTACTGGGCTCGAACCAGTGACCCATTGATTAAAAGTCAATTGCTCTACCAACTGAGCTAACGAGTCTAAAATAACTTCCGTTATCTTAAACGGTCCCGACGGGAATCGAACCCGCGATCTTCGCCGTGACAGGGCGACGTGATAACCGCTACACTACGGGACCTATGGGAGTTAACGGGATCGAACCGCTGACCCTCTGCTTGTAAGGCAGATGCTCTCCCAGCTGAGCTAAACTCCCTCGAGCTAAGCGACTTCCATATCTCACAGGGGGCAACCCCCAACTACTTCCGGCGTTCTAGGGCTTAACTGCTGTGTTCGGCATGGGTACAGGTGTATCTCCTAGGCTATCGTCACTTAACTCTGAGTAATACCTACTCAAAATTGAATATCTATCAAATACCAAGAAAACCTTCGCTTTCGTATTCTCAGTTACTTTGGATAAGTCCTCGAGCTATTAGTATTAGTCCGCTACATGTGTCGCCACACTTCCACTTCTAACCTATCTACCTGATCATCTCTCAGGGCTCTTACTGATATAAAATCATGGGAAATCTCATCTTGAGGTGGGTTTCACACTTAGATGCTTTCAGCGTTTATCCCTTCCCTACATAGCTACCCAGCGATGCCTTTGGCAAGACAACTGGTACACCAGCGGTAAGTCCACTCTGGTCCTCTCGTACTAGGAGCAGATCCTCTCAAATTTCCTACGCCCGCGACGGATAGGGACCGAACTGTCTCACGACGTTCTGAACCCAGCTCGCGTGCCGCTTTAATGGGCGAACAGCCCAACCCTTGGGACCGACTACAGCCCCAGGATGCGACGAGCCGACATCGAGGTGCCAAACCTCCCCGTCGATGTGAACTCTTGGGGGAGATAAGCCTGTTATCCCCAGGGTAGCTTTTATCCGTTGAGCGATGGCCCTTCCATACGGAACCACCGGATCACTAAGCCCGACTTTCGTCCCTGCTCGAGTTGTAGCTCTCGCAGTCAAGCTCCCTTATACCTTTACACTCTGCGAATGATTTCCAACCATTCTGAGGGAACCTTTGGGCGCCTCCGTTACCTTTTAGGAGGCGACCGCCCCAGTCAAACTGCCCGTCAGACACTGTCTCCGATAGGGATAACCTATCCGGGTTAGAGTGGCCATAACACAAGGGTAGTATCCCAACAACGTCTCCTTCGAAACTGGCGTCCCGATCTCTTAGACTCCTACCTATCCTGTACATGTGGTACAGACACTCAATATCAAACTGCAGTAAAGCTCCATGGGGTCTTTCCGTCCTGTCGCGGGTAACCTGCATCTTCACAGGTACTAAAATTTCACCGAGTCTCTCGTTGAGACAGTGCCCAAATCATTACGCCTTTCGTGCGGGTCGGAACTTACCCGACAAGGAATTTCGCTACCTTAGGACCGTTATAGTTACGGCCGCCGTTTACTGGGGCTTCAATTCATACCTTCGCTTACGCTAAGCACTCCTCTTAACCTTCCAGCACCGGGCAGGCGTCACCCCCTATACATCATCTTACGATTTAGCAGAGAGCTGTGTTTTTGATAAACAGTTGCTTGGGCCTATTCACTGCGGCTGACGTAAAGTCAGCACCCCTTCTCCCGAAGTTACGGGGTCATTTTGCCGAGTTCCTTAACGAGAGTTCTCTCGCTCACCTGAGGCTACTCGCCTCGACTACCTGTGTCGGTTTGCGGTACGGGTAGAGTATGTTTAAACGCTAGAAGCTTTTCTTGGCAGTGTGACGTCACTAACTTCGCTACTAAACTTCGCTCCCCATCACAGCTCAATGTTATAGATATAAGCATTTGACTCATATCACACCTCACTGCTTAGACAGACTCTTCCATTCGTCTGCTTTAGTTAGCCTACTGCGTCCCTCCATCACTACATACTCTAGTACAGGAATATCAACCTGTTGTCCATCGGATACACCTTTCGGTCTCTCCTTAGGTCCCGACTAACCCAGGGCGGACGAGCCTTCCCCTGGAAACCTTAGTCTTACGGTGGACAGGATTCTCACCTGTCTTTCGCTACTCATACCGGCATTCTCACTTCTATGCGTTCCAGCACTCCTCACGGTATACCTTCTTCACACATAGAACGCTCTCCTACCATACCTATAAAGGTATCCACAGCTTCGGTAAATTGTTTTAGCCCCGGTACATTTTCGGCGCAGGGTCACTCGACTAGTGAGCTATTACGCACTCTTTGAATGAATAGCTGCTTCTAAGCTAACATCCTAGTTGTCTGTGCAACCCCACATCCTTTTCCACTTAACAATTATTTTGGGACCTTAGCTGGTGGTCTGGGCTGTTTCCCTTTCGACTACGGATCTTAGCACTCGCAGTCTGACTGCCGACCATAATTCATTGGCATTCGGAGTTTATCTGAGATTGGTAATCCGGGATGGACCCCTCACCCAAACAGTGCTCTACCTCCAAGAATCTTGATGTCGACGCTAGCCCTAAAGCTATTTCGGAGAGAACCAGCTATCTCCAAGTTCGTTTGGAATTTCTCCGCTACCCACAAGTCATCCAAGCACTTTTCAACGTGCCCTGGTTCGGTCCTCCAGTGCGTCTTACCGCACCTTCAACCTGCTCATGGGTAGGTCACATGGTTTCGGGTCTACGACATGATACTAAGGCGCCCTATTCAGACTCGGTTTCCCTGCGGCTCCGTCTCTTCAACTTAACCTCGCATCATATCGTAACTCGCCGGTTCATTCTACAAAAGGCACGCTCTCACCCATTAACGGGCTCGAACTTGTTGTAGGCACACGGTTTCAGGTTCTATTTCACTCCCCTCCCGGGGTGCTTTTCACCTTTCCCTCACGGTACTGGTTCACTATCGGTCACTAGGGAGTATTTAGGGTTGGGAGATGGTCCTCCCAGATTCCGACGGGATTTCACGTGTCCCGCCGTACTCAGGATACTGCTAGGTACAAAGACTATTTTAAATACGAGGCTGTTACTCTCTTTGGCTGATCTTCCCAAATCATTCTTCTATAATCTTTGAGTCCACATTGCAGTCCTACAACCCCGAAGAGTAAACTCTTCGGTTTGCCCTCCTGCCGTTTCGCTCGCCGCTACTAAGGCAATCGCTTTTGCTTTCTCTTCCTGCAGCTACTTAGATGTTTCAGTTCACTGCGTCTTCCTCCTCACATCCTTAACAGATGTGGGTAACAGGTAGTACCTGTTGGGTTCCCCCATTCGGAAATCCCTGGATCATCGCTTACTTACAGCTACCCAAGGCATATCGTCGTTTGTCACGTCCTTCTTCGGCTCCTAGTGCCAAGGCATCCACCGTGCGCCCTTATTAACTTAACCTTATTTTTTGACCTTTCAGTCATAAACTCTTATTAATACTACAGCGTTTTCGGTTTATTTTCTTGTTACTATTTGATATAGATATTCAATTTTCAATGTGCATTACTTGGTGATCTCTCACCAATGGAGCCTAGCGGGATCGAACCGCTGACCTCCTGCGTGCAAAGCAGGCGCTCTCCCAGCTGAGCTAAGGCCCCACAAGACCTCTCAAGACTAAACAAGACCAATGTGCAGTTCCTTATCCTTAGAAAGGAGGTGATCCAGCCGCACCTTCCGATACGGCTACCTTGTTACGACTTCACCCCAATCATCTATCCCACCTTAGGCGGCTGGCTCCAAATGGTTACCTCACCGACTTCGGGTGTTACAAACTCTCGTGGTGTGACGGGCGGTGTGTACAAGGCCCGGGAACGTATTCACCGCGGCGTGCTGATCCGCGATTACTAGCGATTCCGACTTCATGTAGGCGAGTTGCAGCCTACAATCCGAACTGAGACTGGCTTTAAGAGATTAGCTTGCCGTCACCGGCTTGCGACTCGTTGTACCAGCCATTGTAGCACGTGTGTAGCCCAGGTCATAAGGGGCATGATGATTTGACGTCATCCCCACCTTCCTCCGGTTTATTACCGGCAGTCTCGCTAGAGTGCCCAACTAAATGATGGCAACTAACAATAGGGGTTGCGCTCGTTGCGGGACTTAACCCAACATCTCACGACACGAGCTGACGACAACCATGCACCACCTGTCACCTCTGTCCCGAAGGAAAACTCTATCTCTAGAGCGGTCAGAGGGATGTCAAGACCTGGTAAGGTTCTTCGCGTTGCTTCGAATTAAACCACATGCTCCACCGCTTGTGCGGGCCCCCGTCAATTCCTTTGAGTTTCAACCTTGCGGTCGTACTCCCCAGGCGGAGTGCTTAATGCGTTAGCTGCGGCACTAAACCCCGGAAAGGGTCTAACACCTAGCACTCATCGTTTACGGCGTGGACTACCAGGGTATCTAATCCTGTTTGCTCCCCACGCTTTCGAGCCTCAGCGTCAGTTACAAGCCAGAGAGCCGCTTTCGCCACCGGTGTTCCTCCATATATCTACGCATTTCACCGCTACACATGGAATTCCACTCTCCCCTCTTGCACTCAAGTTAAACAGTTTCCAAAGCGTACTATGGTTAAGCCACAGCCTTTAACTTCAGACTTATCTAACCGCCTGCGCTCGCTTTACGCCCAATAAATCCGGACAACGCTCGGGACCTACGTATTACCGCGGCTGCTGGCACGTAGTTAGCCGTCCCTTTCTGGTAAGATACCGTCACAGTGTGAACTTTCCACTCTCACACTCGTTCTTCTCTTACAACAGAGCTTTACGATCCGAAAACCTTCTTCACTCACGCGGCGTTGCTCGGTCAGACTTCCGTCCATTGCCGAAGATTCCCTACTGCTGCCTCCCGTAGGAGTCTGGGCCGTGTCTCAGTCCCAGTGTGGCCGATCACCCTCTCAGGTCGGCTATGTATCGTTGCCTTGGTGAGCCGTTACCTCACCAACTAGCTAATACAACGCAGGTCCATCTGGTAGTGATGCAATTGCACCTTTTAAGCAAATGTCATGCAACATCTACTCTTATGCGGTATTAGCTATCGTTTCCAATAGTTATCCCCCGCTACCAGGCAGGTTACCTACGCGTTACTCACCCGTTCGCAACTCATCCAGAGAAGCAAGCTCCTCCTTCAGCGTTCTACTTGCATGTATTAGGCACGCCGCCAGCGTTCGTCCTGAGCCAGGATCAAACTCTCATTAAAAGTTTGAGTTCTCACTCATTTCTGTCACTGACAGATTTATTGTTTTTTTCATTGTTCAGTACTATAACCTCAGTTATAGTGCCCTGCACATTGGTTCGTCTTGTTCAGTTTTCAAAGGTCTTTGCCTCTCATTCTCTCTCGAGCGACAACTATATTAGTATATCACAGCCATCTGTCTCTGTCAACAGATTTTTTAAACTTTTTTCAAGTTTTTTTAACCACAATACACCCATAGTCCGTACGGGATTCGAACCCGTGTTACCGCCGTGAAAAGGCGGTGTCTTAACCCCTTGACCAACGGACCTTGAGCTTTTCAACTCTTTCTATTATACCTACTTTTCCGCCTTTGTCAAGGACTTTTTTTCTCTTTATCGAAATTCTGAAAAGATAAGGGAAAGTTCTCTCAGGAGAGCTTTACGTCCTCTAAAGACTTCTCCTCCCATTAGACGGTCTATTAATTCTTGTTTTTCCATACTCTGCTTTGATTTGTAATTCTTTAGAAGTTCGTGAAAGAGATAATAATCGTCCAGCCTGAGTCCTTTCTCTCCTAGACGATGGCTAATCTCACTCACCTCTTCATAGGGTTCTTTGTCAAAACGGCGCTTGTGGCTTTCCTGTTTACGGATGTAATCTAGGATACGATTTCTAAACTTTGTTTTAAAGCAGACATAAAGTCGATGGCGCTCCCCCTCTAGTAACTCTGGGTTGCAACTCACCAGCTCATACAGACATAACATGCCTTCCTGATTCCAGTCCTCTTTCTCCCACAGATGCAAATGATAATCTTTGCGACACTTATGGACGATTCCCTTACTTTCTTCATATAAATCTTTTAGATTCATAGACCTCTCCTTTCTGCATTTAGTTTAGCAAAATGTGCGAGCCACTGGGTCTACTTCCTCTATTCTATACTTCTTCCTCCCTCAACGGCACATAAAAAGAGAGGCAAAGCCTCTCTGGGGTTATAATTCTGCAATTTGGTTGAGATTCACTTCTGCAATCGTATCATTACCAAACATAGAGATAATCATCTTCACTTTGTTGTTATCAATTTCAGTAATTTTACCTGTGTAGTCTGCAAAAGCGCCATCAATGATGCGGACTGTCTGGCCAACTTCAACATCAATATCAAACTCTTGAACAGTTTGTCCCATTGAAACCAGAATATCACGGATTTCTTGTTCCAAAAGTGGAGTTGGTTTTGATCTGTTACCGTGTGAGCCGACGAATCCTGTTACGTTAGGTGTGTTTCGAACGACGAACCATGCTTCATCAGTCATGACCATTTCTACAAGGACATAACCTGGAAAGCGATTCTCTTCAACTTCCTTTTTCTTTCCATTTTTCTCAACTTGCACGGTTTGTGTTGGAATCTCAACGCGTAGAATATTATCCAACATGTTATACGTTTGCGCACGTTGCAATAGATTTTCTTTTACCTTATTTTCATAGCCAGAATAAGTTTGTAGAACAAACCATCCCTTGTCAAAACTATCCATGATATTTCCTTTCATACATATATAGAAGAAAGCTAGCAGAAGTTCTCCACTTTTCTTCTAAAAAATGTTAATAAATCGAATCAAACCTGATACAATCAACTGGTCAAAAATGTAAATGATGACCACAAAGAAGGCTGTGTATTCCATAATAGAGCGAAAATCTCTCCAGCTTTCTTTGCGAGTTGGCCAAGTTGTTTCTTTAAGAAGTTTAAAAATATCCTTAATAAAACCCATCGTTCTCTCCTATCTCGTTTCTCTATGTGTCGTATATTTTCCACAATGTTTACAAAATTTATTTACTTCTAGTCGTGTTGGCTTGGGGTTCCCACTAATTTTGATTGAGTAATTCCTTGAACCACAAACTGCACAAGCTAGGCTTGCTTTTTTTAGTGCCATAACGCCTCCATCTTATCTATTATAACAAGAAACCTAGGCTTTGACAAGCCTCTTAACGAAATAGATTAAGGATTGAGTCCCATATTGTCTGGGCTTTTTCTTTTATCTTAGCTTCTGAAATCGCACGGCCTGCTTCATCTACAAGATTTTGTGCACGACTACGAATATCTCCTATCGGGTCCTCAGACTGGTTTGTCTCATTTTCAACAACCTGCTTTTTCGTATTTTCTGGTTCAATCCCATTTTGTTTATAAGCATTCTCAACTGTAAAAGTGCTACCTGGAGTGTAAGGCAAAATGGTATTAGCCATACTTCTAAAGACATGGGCTGCTCCATTTGAGGTCGAACCTGCTAGATAATGGTTCTCATCTGTTGTTGGGAAGCCGAGCCAGTGGCTGATGACCACATCTGGAGTATAGCCGATCACCCACTGGTCACTGGTATATTCTGGGTTGAAAACAGCTTCAGTCGTACCTGTTTTACCAGCCATAACATAATCTGCTGGTGACGAACTAATTCCTGTACCATTGGTAAATGTTCCTAGCATCATGCTGGTCATTTTATCAGCTACAGACTTATCAATCACTCGTTTTTGAGAATTTTTATGACTCTTGATGACCTGACCGCTGGCATTTTCAATACGAGTGATGAAATGTGCTTCAGGCATTAGACCTCCATTGGCAAAGGCTGCATAGGCTTGCGCCATCTGGAGAGGATTCGTCTCCACACCTCCACCAAGAGCAACTCCAAGAACTCGGTCAACTTTTTCCATATTTAGGCCAAATCTCTCCCCAGCGTCAAAAGCTTTGTCAATACCTAATTCATTTACTGTCGCAACAGCTGGTAGGTTGAGTGATTCCGCCAAAGCCTGATACATAGGTACTTCTGGAGATGTCTTAATACCTGCATAGTTATCTACTTGATAACTGTTGTACTGCATCGTATGATTATCCAGTTGCTTGTTCAAGGCCCACCCTGCTTCTACTGCGGGTGTATAAACGACTAAAGGTTTAATGGTTGAGCCTGGGCTACGCTTAGACTGAGTGGCATAGTTGAAATTGCGAAAGCCTGGTTTGTCATCACCAGCTACACGACCAACAACTCCACGCACTCCACCAGTCTTGGGTTCTAGAGCAACACTACCTGATTCGGCATGCGTTCCGTCTTCTGCTATTGGAAATAGCGCAGTGTTTTCATAAATAACCTGCATGTTTGCTTGGTAGTTTTGGTCAAGCTCTGTGTAGATTCGATAGCCGTTGTTAACAATCTCTTCTTCTGTGATATTGTACTTGGAAACCGCTTCGTTGACAACTGCATCAAAATAGGACGGGTAACGATAATCCGAAACTTTGCCTTCATACTTATCTTGCAGTTGAGAAGCCATATCTACTCCAGCCGCTTCGGTCTCTTGCTTTTTATCAATATAGCCCGCTGCAACCATATTTTGCAAAACAGTATCCCTACGGTTGGTCGAAGTTTCAACAGAATTTAATGGATTATACAATTCTGGTCCCTTGAGCATCCCTGCTAGAGTGGCCGCCTGATCAAGCGTTAGTTGTGAAGCCGATACACCGAAATATTTCTTACTTGCATCTTCAACACCCCATACCCCATTTCCAAAGTAGGCGTTATTGAGGTACATAGTAAGGATTTGCTCCTTGCTGTATTTCTTGGTCAACTCTAAGGCAAGGAAAAACTCCTTGGCCTTCCGTTCAACGGTCTGATCCTGAGAAAGATAAGCATTTTTTGCCAACTGTTGAGTGATGGTGGATCCCCCTCCAGAACGACCTGCTGTAAGGATAGCTAGAAAGAAACGACCGTAGTTAATTCCATCATTTTTATAGAAGGAACGGTCCTCTGTCGCGACGACAGCATTTTGCAAGTCTTTACTGATATCTGTCAGTTCAACATAGGTTCCCTTTTGACCCGACAGGGCTCCTGCCTCTTTTTCTTCGCGATCAAAAATCAGAGTTCGCGTTTTCAAGGCATTTTGCAAATCATTGACATTGGTAGACTTGGCTATCGCAAATAGGTAGGTTCCTACTATCAAACCTGCACTTAACCCTAAAATGATGACGATTTTTGTCAGATGATAACGACGCCAGAATTTCCGAATCGGACCTACATGGCCTAATTTTTTTCTATCGCTCCGTGAACGACGCATGCTAGTCGAATCAGACTCTGCTGATTCATTCGTTTCTTTTTTAAAGAGAGAAAGAAACTTCTCAAATAATTTATCTAATTTCATGCGTTTATTTTATCATCTTCACCATAGGAACTCAAGAATTTAGCTACTCCCTATCCAAATAGGGCTTTTTTTGTTACAATATCTGTATGCAATTCACATTTACATTACCCGAATCCTTGCCTCAAATGACGGTCAAACAATTTCTAGAGGAACAACTCCTCATCCCTAGAAAAATCCGCCATTTTTTGAGAATAAAGAAGAACATCTTAATGAACCACAAACAAGTTCACTGGAACGAGATGGTCAAGCCAGGGGATATTTGTCAGTTGACTTTTGACGAGGAAGATTATCCCAAAAAAGAAATCCTTTGGGGCAATCCAGACCTCGTTCAAGAGATTTACCAAGACCAACATCTCATTATCGTCAACAAGCCCGAAGGCATGAAAACTCACGGAAATCAACCTGGTGAAATTGCCCTTCTCAACCATGTCTCTGCCTACGTTGGTCAAACCTGCTATGTCGTTCATCGCCTGGATATGGAAACAAGCGGTTTAGTGCTTTTTGCTAAAAATCCTTTTATCTTACCCATCCTCAATCGTTTGTTGGAAAAAAAGGAAATCGCTCGTGAGTACTGGGCACTTATAGAAGGGCGAGTAGAGAGTAAAGAACTTGTCTTTCGAGATAAAATTGGTCGTGATCGACACGATCGTAGAAAAAGAATAGTTGATGCAAAACATGGACAATATGCTGAAACACATGTAAGCAGATTAAAGCAATTCCCAAATCAGACTACCCTTGTCCGTTGTAAACTAAAGACCGGTCGAACACATCAAATCCGTATTCACCTCTCTCATCATAACCACCCTATTCTGGGCGATCCTCTCTATAACTCTAGTTCAAAAGTAAGCAGGCTCATGCTTCATGCCTTTCGACTTTCCTTTACTCATCCACTCACCTTAGAACAATTGAGTTTCACTGCCCTCTCGGATACTTTCGAAACAAAATTAAAACAAAATGGATGACACTATCATCCATTTTTCTATACAAAAAAGCAAGACCAGAAGGCCTTGCTTTTATCAACTCAAGAATTATTTAGCGATTTTTGCAAAGTATTCAAGAGTACGTACAAGTTGTGCAGTGTATGACATTTCGTTGTCGTACCATGATACAACTTTAACCAATTGTTTACCGTCAACGTCAAGAACTTTAGTTTGAGTTGCGTCAAACAATGAACCGTAAGACATACCTACGATATCTGAAGATACGATTGGATCTTCTGTGTAACCGTATGATTCGTTTGAAGCTGCTTTCATAGCTGCGTTTACTTCATCAACAGTAACGTTCTTTTCAAGAACTGCTACCAATTCAGTAACTGATCCAGTTGGAGTTGGAACACGTTGTGCAGATCCGTCAAGTTTACCGTTCAATTCTGGGATTACAAGACCGATAGCTTTAGCAGCACCAGTTGAGTTAGGAACGATGTTTGCAGCACCAGCGCGAGCACGGCGAAGGTCACCACCACGGTGTGGTCCGTCAAGGATCATTTGGTCACCAGTGTAAGCGTGGATAGTAGTCATCAATCCTTCTACAACACCGAAGTTGTCTTGAAGAGCTTTAGCCATTGGAGCCAAGCAGTTTGTAGTACATGAAGCACCTGAGATAACTGTTTCAGTACCGTCAAGAACGTCGTGGTTAGTGTTGAATACGATTGTTTTAACATCGTTTCCACCAGGAGCAGTGATAACAACTTTCTTAGCTCCACCTTTAAGGTGTTTTTCAGCTGCATCTTTCTTAGCAAAGAAACCAGTTGCTTCAAGAACGATTTCTACACCGTCAGTAGCCCAGTCGATTTGTTCTGGATCACGTTCAGCAGAAACTTTAACGAATTTACCGTTAACTTCGAATCCACCTTCTTTAACTTCTACAGTACCGTCGAAACGACCTTGAGTTGTGTCGTATTTCAACAAGTGTGCAAGCATAACTGGATCTGTAAGGTCGTTGATGCGAGTAACTTCAACACCTTCTACGTTTTGGATACGGCGGAAAGCAAGACGACCGATACGTCCGAAACCGTTAATACCAACTTTAACTACCATTAGTGATTTCCTCCTTATGAAAATCATGAAAATTTTATTGTGAAAAGAGTAACTTGAATCACTACAAATCACCTTTCAACAAACCTATTATATAACTATTTGAGTTTAATTGCAAGTACGGGCGTTGATTTTCTCTCCTGCTTTTCTACTTTTTCTTCCCCCTTTTTATTCATCCATTCTTTTATTTCCAAAGCATATCTCTAGAATCTTTTATAATATCTGCATATTCTCTTCATTATCAAGGTGAAACCCCAATTTCAACTCTTTAAGAGTTTACAAAAAAAGAGACAGGATAACTCCTGTCTCTAGGCTGATAAACGATTATTTACGACGTCCTGGTCGTTCTGCATAACCATAGTAAGCATCTGCCATGATTTCTTCCATGTCAGCTACCATTGGCAAGCGTGGGTTAGCAGGTGAACATTGATCTTCATAAGCAAGCAAGGCAATTTCATGCAAGCTGTCTTTCCAAGCTTTTTCATCAATTCCTTGATCCTTGAAGTTCATCTTGATACCTACTGCAACACCAAGTTCGTAAACAGCTTTAGCGTATGCTTCAACTGCTTCTTCTGGAGTTGAGTGAGGCAAGCCAAGCATTTTCGCGATGTCTTGGAATTTCTCATCAGCTTTCCAGTAGTTGTATTTAGGCCATGTAGTCGTCTTAGATGGACGAGTTCCGTTGTAACGGATAACGTATGGAAGCAAGATTGCGTTTGTACGTCCGTGAACAGTGTGGTGAACACCACCGATCTTGTGGGCCATTGAGTGGCTCATACCAAGGAAGGCATTGGCGAAGGCCATACCAGCCATTGTAGACGCATTGTGCATTTTCTCACGAGCTTCTGGGTCAGCTGTCTTAACTGATTTTTCCAACCATTCAAAGACAAGTTTGATTGTTTGAAGCGCAATACCGTCTGTGTAGTCGTTCGCGAAGTTTGAAGTGTAGGCTTCAGTCGCGTGAGTCAAGACGTCCATACCTGTATCAGCAGCGATGAAGTCTGGAACTGATTCAACCAAAGCAGGGTCAACAATGGCAATAGTTGGTGTCAATGAGTAGTCAGCCAATGGATATTTGCGGTTGTTTTTCTTGTCAGAGATAACGGCAAATGGTGTTACTTCTGAACCTGTACCTGAAGTTGTTGGGATACCGATGTACTTCGCTTTCTTACCAAGTGATGGGAAGCGGAAGGCACGTTTACGGATATCCATGAATTTTTGAACCAAGTCACGGAAGTCGATTTCTGGTTGTTCGTAGAAGAGCCACATCACTTTCGCAGCGTCCATTGGAGAACCACCACCAAGAGCGATAATTGTATCTGGTTCAAATGCTTTCATCACTTCAGCACCACGTTCTACAGTTGTGATGTCTGGATCTGGTTCAACATCTGAGAAGACTTGAATAGTTACACGGTTGCTACGTGCGTTCAATTGATCAATAACACGTTGAACAAAGCCAAGTTTTTCGATAGATTTGTCTGTAACAATCAGAACGCGCTCAATATCTTCACATGTTTGAAGGTATTGGATAGAGTTGCGTTCGAAGTAAATTTTTGAAGGAACTTTAAACCATTGCATATTATTTCTACGTTTCCCTACTTTCTTGATGTTTAGAAGGTTAATAGCGCTCACGTTATCACCAACTGAGTTGCGTCCGTATGAACCACATCCAAGTGTTAATGATGGGATGAAGGCATTGTAAACGTCACCAATACCACCGAAAGTAGATGGAGAGTTCCAGATAATACGCATAGCTTTGATTTCTGTACCAAAGCGTTTAGCAAGCTCTTCGTCTTTTGTATGGATAGCTGCTGAGTGACCAAGTCCGTTAAACTCAACCATTTGACGAGCTTTTGTAAGACCATCTTCTGTGTCTTCAGCTTTTAGGACAGCAATAACTGGTGACAATTTCTCACGAGTCAATGGTTCTTTTGGTCCTACTTCTGCACATTCTGCAGCCAAGATATTTGTTCCTTCTGGAACGCTGAATCCTGCTTGTTCAGCAATCCATGCTGCTGGTTTACCAACGATGTTTGCATTTAGTTTAGCACCTGCACAATTTTTGCTGTTAGCTTTCACACCGAAACAGAATTCTTCAAGAAGGGCTTTTTCTTTTTTGTTTACAAAGTAAGTGTGATATGATTTGAATTCTTCTACAAATTCGTCATACACTTCTTTATCAATGATAACGGCTTGTTCTGATGCACAGACCATCCCATTATCAAATGATTTAGACATAACGATGTCATGAGCAGCTTGACGAAGGTCAGCAGATTTTTCTACATAGGCAGGAACGTTTCCGGCACCTACCCCAAGAGCTGGTTTTCCACATGAGTATGCAGCTTTAACCATGGCATTCCCACCAGTTGCAAGAATAGTTGCAACACCTTCGTGGTTCATTAGCGCTCCAGTTGCTTCCATAGATGGCTTTGTAATCCATTGCACACAGTTCTCAGGTGCGCCAGCTGCAATCGCTGCATCGCGAACGATTTGTGCTGCGTGAGCTGATGATTCTTGAGCAGATGGGTGGAAGGCAAAAACGATTGGGTTACGTGTTTTCAAAGCAATGAGTGATTTGAAAATCGCTGTTGAAGTTGGGTTTGTTGTCGGAGTGACACCACAGATTACCCCTACAGGTTCCGCAATCTTTGTCAAACCTGTAATTGGATCATCTTCAATAACTCCAACTGTTTTAACTCCACGCATATTGTTCACTACGTGTTCGCAGGCAAATAGGTTTTTTGTCGCCTTGTCTTCAAATACCCCACGACCAGTTTCTTCAACTGCATGTTGCGCAAGGATACCGTGCGCGTCAAGTGCTGCAACCGAAGCTTTTGCCACGATGTAGTCAACTTGCTCTTGGTTCAGCTTGCGCATTTCATCAAGCGCAACCAAGGCTTTTTTCACGAGACCATCGACATGCTTTTCAGCAGCAAGTTGTTTTTCCTCTGGTGTTACTGTTTTTTTATCAGCCATATTATCCTCCATAGCCTTTAAGGATGTTATCCTTTGTTAATTTTTTCACAAGTTTATTATAACTCTTTTTTTATGCTTTGTAAACAGTTTCATAAGTATTTCACAAAGAATTTTTCTGAGATTGTGATTTTTTTCTCAATATAGCTACGCAATAGAGTTTTGTCTGGACGATTGTGAAATTATGGAAAAAATTTTTTTATTTCACAAAGTTTTTTCTAGTTGATAGTTAGTTCTCGAATTTAAGCGAAGAAAGCGTTTTCTTTTCAGACTTTGAAAATAGTCTCCTAACTTGGAGACTACTGTTTTTGCTGGAAAACGCCTTGTTTAAAGGTTCCTTCATAAACGACTTCTTGCTCTGTCGTCAACTTCCCTTGACCTTCAGCCTGACCATTTACAAAATCACCTTCGTATTTCCAGCCATCTTTTGATTGAAAAGTCCCTTTCCCATTAAAGGCTCCATTATTGAAATCACCTGTATATTGGTCTCCATTTTCAAAGGTCAGGGTTCCTTGACCATTCATTTTCCCACGTACCAAGGTGCCATCATAAACAAGAGCTCCACCATCAAGTGTCAAGACACCTTTTTTAGGCGTATTTAGCAGAAATACCGAAAGAGCACAGAGTACCATTACAACTACTGCAATGAGCTCTAACCTAGAACGAGTTAGGTAAACTCTACACTTCTCATAAAATTGTTTAAGCTTTTCCATTGTCACTCTCTTTTTCTAATCGATCCAGCCAGCTTTGACATCCACTTGTGATACGAGAATAGGTTTCCTCAAAATCTCCTGTATACCAAGGATCTGGGACACTTTCAGATGCAAAAGAGTAGATTTTGTACTGTAGTTCCTGAGGACACATGTGACGCAGATCTGAAACGTTTGAAGCATCCATACCGATAATGTAATCAAACGATTCAAAGTCTTCTCTGCCAATCTGAAGCGATGTTTTATCTTTGTCATACGGGATCTGATATTGCTGGAAAATTCCTTGCGTTCCCTTATGAATCGGATTGCCATGTTCCCATGATGACGTTGCACGACTCTCGATGTGGTAATCGCTCGTCATGGACTTCATCACAAACTCTGCCATGGGACTTCGGCAAATATTTCCTAAGCAAACAAATACTATTTTTTTCATCCCTTTTCCTCTTGTCTCATAGAAAAACGGGAGTGACAGGTCCCGTTTTATTCTTCGATTGCTCCGCCTTCGTCAACAACTGTTCCTTCTGGTGTCACAGCTTCTTTGAGTGGCAAAACGGTCTTAATTGCAGCCAATTCAAAAGTCAAATAAACGCCATCTACATCCAGTACGATTGTACCTTTCTCAGTATCTACTTCATCCACTGTTCCGTAAAGTCCACCAATTGTAATGACTTCATATCCTTTTTGAAGTTTGTTCAAGCTTTCCATACGCTTTTGTGCTTGTTTCTTTTGAGAACGTTGCATAAAGAACATCAAGGCAAACATACCTACAAGCATGATCAAAAATGTTAAATTTGGACTAATATTTTCCATAGTATTTTCTCCTTTGTATTTTACATAGGACTACTATATCAAATTTCAGCTACTTTTACAAGGTTGTGCCTTGTTTTTATGATGATAAAAAAATCAGAGTTTTCACTCTGATTTTTGTGATTATTTCAAGTTTTGAACGACTTTGACTAGATTTTCTACCGTAAATCCATACTCTGCCAATACTTTTGGTGCTGGGGCAGATGCTCCGAAGGTATCAATACCGAGAACTGCACCATCAAGACCAACATATTTGTACCAGTTTTGAGTTGCACCCATTTCGACTGCAACACGACGGCGGACTGCATTTGGAAGAATTTCTTCCTTGTAAGCTGCATCTTGTGCGTCGAAGACATCTGTAGATGGCATGCTGACTACGCGGACTTTTGCGCCTTGGCTAGCCAATTCTTTGGCAGCTGCGACCACCAAATTCACCTCTGAACCTGTTGCAATCAAAATTGTATCAAAGTCTGCTGCATTTTCATAGACAACATAGGCACCTTTCGCAACTTTGTCAAAGTCTGTTCCTTCTTCGACAGTCAAGTTTTGACGTGTCAAGACAAGGGCAGTTGGTGTTTTTTCGCTTGTCACGGCAAGGTACCAAGCTGCTTGAGTTTCACGCGCATCTGCTGGGCGGAAAACATTGAGATTTGGCATAGCACGAAGACCTGCTAGGTGTTCAACTGGTTCGTGAGTTGGACCATCTTCACCAACCGCAATAGAGTCATGGGTGAAGACATAAGTCACAGGAAGTCCTTGTAAGGCTGACAAACGGACAGCTGCTTTCACATAGTCAGAGAAGACGAAGAAAGTACCTCCGTATACACGAAGTCCACCGTGAAGGGCCATCCCATTCAAGATCGTTCCCATTGCAAATTCACGAACACCAAACTGAATATTGCGATTCAAGCGATTAGCATCGTCTTGAAGTCCGTCCGTTTTGATATAAGTCATGTTTGAGTGAGCAAGGTCAGCTGATCCACCTAAGAAAGTTGGCAATTTAGCAGCTACAACGTTCAAAGCATCCTGGCTTGAATTACGAGTTGCTTGAGAAAATCCATTTTCTAAGGCTGGGAAGTCTGCTGGAGTAACTTTAACTGGATCACGTCCGTCGATAATAGCTTCTACTTCTGCAGCCAGTTCTGGATGAGCCTCTTTATAGTCAGCAACTAATTTAGTCCAAGCTTGATAAGCTGATGCGCCACGGTCTGCAACATTTTCTTTGAAATCAGCATAAACTTGCTCTGGAATTTCAAATGGTTCATAGTCCCAACCGAGAGCTTGGCGAGTCGCTGCAGTTTCATCTGCTCCAAGAGGAGCACCGTGTACGGCATTAGTTCCTTGTTTGTTTGGAGAGCCGTATCCAATAACAGTCTTCACTTCAATCAAAGATGGTTTGCCTGAAGCTTTAGCAGCTTCGATAGCAGCATGGATAGCTTCCAAGTCTGTTCCATCTTCAACCAAGGCTGTATACCAACCGTAGGCATTGTAACGGTCACGAACACTTTCTGTAAAGGAATCCTTTGTCTCACCATCCAAGTTGATGTCATTTGAATCATAAAGAACCACCAACTTGTCAAGTTTTTGCAAGCCTGCGTATGAAGCCGCCTCACTTGAGACACCTTCCATCAAGTCTCCGTCTCCACAGATCACATAAGTATAGTGGTCAAAGATATTGAAGCCTTCACGGTTATACTTCGCCGCAAGGAAACGTTCTGCTTGGGCAAAACCAGTGGCAGTAGAAATCCCTTGTCCTAGAGGACCGGTTGTAGCGTCAACCCCTGCAGTGTGGCCAAATTCTGGGTGACCAGGTGTTTTGGAACCCCATTGGCGGAAGCTCTTGATTTCATCCATGCTGACATCTTCAAAACCAGAAAGGTGAAGAAGGGCATAGAGAAGCATAGATCCGTGTCCTGCTGAAAGAATAAAGCGGTCGCGGTTGATCCAGTTTGGTTGGGCTGGATTGATACGAAGTTGTTTTGTAAAGAGGCTATAGGCCATTGGAGCAGCCCCCATAACCACCCCTGGGTGACCTGAGTTTGCTTTGTTGATGGCGTCAATACCTAGAAAACGAATTGCATTAACAGATAGATTTGACATAGAATTTCCTTTCTCTTTGAGGTGATTAATGAACCACACATCCTATTTTACTATTATATGAAAAAATGCATAGAATAGCAATAAAACAATTTGCGTTCATCTAACACATTTGATTTTCTATTCCCTCGTCACTTCATAGTACGGGAGCAAGCGAGTATAAGCGTCTTCTAGCTTCTCCAATATCGCTTCTACTGACTGATTTGCAATGAAGGAAATATCTGACTTGACTAATACTTTACGAACTTCCTGATTTCTCAGCTTCTCTCGTAAAGTACGACGATTTTCTTCATTAGCCTCCATCTTATGACTTTCCCCATTTGAGTAGACTAGATAATAAATTCCTTCTACCGCTGGAAGCTCTAAAACCTTGGCTTGCTTGTCTAAGGTCTGTTCGTCTTTCTTGCGCTCGATGAAACTGACTTCCAAAGAAATCCCAAAGTCAGCAGGTGTTCCATACAAACGAAGAGCCATCATAGGTTCTGTCACTTGTCCGTCTCTCTGTAGATAGACCCAGAAATGCGGTCGCAAACGCTGCGCTTGGTTCATCCACTGACTAGTCTGTTGGAGTTGCCATTCTGGATGACTTGCTTGAAAGGTTTTGGTCAGTTCTGTAAAAGACTTCCGAGCTTCTTGACCTTTTTGCCGCAAGGCCAACATCTTTTCTCTTTCATCGCCAGCTTTATCAGGATTACGGTACTGGACTCCTGCAAATGATAGGTATTCTCTAACTGCTTTCAGCATATCTGAATCTTTCCTTTCCTAGCAAAAAATCAGGATGAACCTGATTTTACTTTGCTTATTCTGCATCTACGACAACATAGCGATTTGGCTCGTCACCTTCAGAGTAACTCGTCACGCCATCCATGCGTGAAATAATGCGATGGATAATCTTGCGTTCGCTATTTGACATTGGATCCGTTTGTTGGCTACGTCCTTCTTCTAAAACGCGAGTCGCCAATTTTTGAGCGTAGGTTTGCAAGACTTCTGCACGGTGCTCAACGTAATCATTGACATTGATTGTGATGTAGAAGGTTCTTGAATAGCGGTTATAAAGATAATTTTGAGCCAATAGTTGCAAGGCTTTCAAAACTTTACCATGATAACCGATAATACGGCCTGGTTCGTTAGTGTCAATTTGAAGATTGATGGTGCGGCGATTGTAGTCACTTGAAATCGTCCCTTCAACATCCATATCATCTACAATGGTTTGAACGTAGTTAGCTACTTCAGTTGCCACTTGTTCGATGTCATAACTTGGTTCTACTTTCAAGCCTAAATCTTCCAAAGATTGGCTTGTTGCTTCCTGCGTTTCAGTTTCTTTTTCTGGAGCAGAGTCCACTTCCTCGGCAGTATCCTCTGGTTCCAAATCATTTAAAATTGAAATATGACCTGTTTCTTCCAAAATCGTGCTGGCGTGCTTTTCATTTTTCAAGATTTCAGCCTTGACCTCTTCAGAGACACCTTGACCTTCTTCTTCAATTTTCTTAATTGCTTCAACTACATGCCCCAAATCAACAGTTGCTTCACTTACTGTTTTCACGGGTTCATTTTTTTCATTAACTTCTTTTGGAACCCCTTTAATGGCCTGCTGATTGGCTTTGATCACTGTCGTTTCACTAATCGCTTCGATATCAACTTGAGCCGGCTTCTTACCAAACAAGCCTAAGAATCCTTTTTTCTCTTTCGAAACGACCTTGATGTGGGCCTTCATTCTTGGAATGTCTAATTCTTTCAACCCTTTTTGGATTGCTTCTTCAACCGTTGAACCTGTAAATAATACCATTACCAGATTCCTCCTTATTTTTTCTTTTTCTGTGCTTTTTTCAAGGCTCTTCTCTTCTTGCCTTCTAAATCTTTTTCTGCTTGCGCCACTGCTTCTCTTTCAGCAATAATCTTGAAAGGATTGTTCAAGAAATAGGTTTGCAGAACTTGGTAAGCATTGGATACAGCCCAGTACAAGGCTACACCACTTGGGGCGGAGATAGCAAAAACAAAGATCAATACAGGCATACCATACATCATCCCTGTCGTAGCTCCACTTTTTTCAGACAAAGCTTTATTCGATAACCAGCTACTCAAGAAGGTAAAGACTGCCGCCAAAATCGGAAGGACAAAACTTGTATCTACTCCTCCCAAATTAATCCATAAAAAGTGACCTGTTTTCAAAAAGTCTACTCGACTCAAGGCTTGAAAGAGCGCCAAGAGGACAGGCATTTGTATTAAAATTGGCCAGAGAGAGGATGAATGCTTAATCCCCAACTCTTTATAAACCTTGCGCATCTCCTGGTCTAGCTTGGTTCTACTTTCCATATCACGACCCGGATATTGCTCTCGCAAAGCCTTGATGCGTGGTTGAGCCTCTTGCATTTTTCTAGAGGCAACCATCTGTGTCTGAAAGACCGGCAATAAAATCGTCCGGATCAAGATTGTGAAGAGGATAATCCCCACTCCGATACTAATGTCAAAGGACAAAAAGCGGATAATTTCAGCAAAAAAATAGACGAATTTGCTCCAAAAGTCTGTCGAGTCTGCTGTTATATCGCTAGCTGCACCATTTGTTGCACAGGCTGTCATGATAACTAAGGACAAACCCAGAAAACTAGTCAACTGTAGTTTCTTTTTCACTCCCATTTCCTTCCTGGTAAATCTTTGATAACTTTAATACGTGGAGTAGGTTTTTCTCCATCTCTGCATATTCCAAGGTTTCCACCCCTTTTCGGGCAATCACAACAAAATCAACATGCTCTACTAAACTCCCTTTTACACTTTGTAGAATGTGCCGGATTCGTCTCTTGATCTGATTTCTGGTAACTGCATTCCCCAGCTTTTTGCTGACGGACAGTCCTACTCGAAAATGGTTTTGCTGGTTTTCCAATTGGTAGACAACAAATTTTCGATTGGCAAAACTTGTTCCGTCCTTGAAAATCGCCTTAAAATCTTTCTCTCTTTTTACACGAAAGCTTTTCTTCAAAACTCAACTCCATCTATTAAATTACTACTATTATACCATATTTTTTGAAAAAGCCAATAACAGCAAGGTTTTAGACATTGTCTACATAAAAAAAGCTGGAAAATCTCTTTCCCAACTTCTTTTCACAATCAAATTTTACGTGTATTTACTTATTTTTTCAAGCGCTCAACATCGCGTGCAATCACCAATTCTTCATCTGTTGGAATAACCAAGACACGGATTTTCGCTGCGTCAGTTGAGATGTCTCCCGTTACGCCAAAGACGTTCTTTTCTGGATCCACATCACAACCAAACCAAGAGATACCTGAAATGACATCCTCACGAACCAAAGCTGCATTTTCACCAATCCCTGCTGTGAAGATAATCGCATCTGCTCCATTTAGGACTGCAAGGTACTGGCCGATATGTTTTTGGATACGATCAACATACATTTCATAAGCCAAAGTCGCATCATGGTCTCCTGCTTCCATAGCAGCAATCACATCACGCATATCGCTTGACTGACCAGAAACTCCCATGAGCCCTGATTCACGATTGAGAACGCGACTAATATCTTCAGGGGTGTTAAAGTCCTCTGTATATTGCATGAGATAAGGGATGATAGCAGGGTCAATATCTCCTGTACGAGTTCCCATCATCACACCGCCAAGTGGTGTGAATCCCATAGAAGTATCTACAGACTTCCCACCCTTAACAGCTGTGATAGAAGCCCCGTTACCAATATGGCAGGTAATCAATTTCAAGTCTTCTAGAGGACGACCCAAAAGTTTCGCTGCTTCTCCTGCGACAAACTGGTGACTTGTCCCGTGGGCACCGTATTTACGAACCTTGTTTTCTGTATAGTATTTAGTTGGTAGAGGGTAGCGATAAGCCTTTTCTGGCATGGTTGTGTGGAATGAGGTATCAAATACGACAACACTGGTAATATCTGGAAGCAATTCCTTAAATGCGCGGATTCCAGCTGCGTTAGCTGGATTGTGAAGAGGAGCCAAGAGTCCCAATTCCTCAACTTTTTCTAACACATCTCCCTCAACAACTGTTGATTCCTTGAAATATTCACCACCTGCAACGACGCGGTGTCCGACACCTGTAATCTCATCGTACCCTTTGATGATGTCAAAACGAATCAAGTCATCCAATAAAATTTTAACGGCTTGTGTATGGTCTTCAATATCAAGAATTTGTTGCTCCGAACGACCGTCAAATTTTACTGTTGAAATGGAATCTTTCAATCCAATACGTTCAATCAAGCCTTTAGCCAAAACTTTTTCCTCAGGCATTTGATAAAGTTGCCATTTCAAGCTTGAGCTTCCTGCATTGATTGCAATTGTTTTTGTCATAAGATGATACCTCTTTTTAAGCGTTTTCATCTATTATAACAAAATCTCTTTTATATTTCAGTACCTTTGCTCCAATTTTGAAAATTTTCTTTAAAGGTCAACAAAACTGACGGATCTTGCAAGCTAGTAAGAGGGTAAACAAAGGGTTCCATTTCCTTGTCTCTTTTCTTCTGTAAGACAAAAATACTTTTAGCTTGGCTTGCAGTTGAGAAAATATCCTCTGGCAGAGCGATGATAGCAGCCAGACTCACTTCGTCTTTGAGCCACCCTTTTAATAAGTCACTCTGAGGACTGGTCAATAAATCACTCGGAGCTAGAAAAATAGCATAGCCATCTGACTTAAGGTACTTGAGGCCTTGTTCCATCAGCAAATGATGGGCATAGGTATGCTCTTGACTAGAAGACACTTGATAGCGCGAAGCGATGGCATCGTCTGGGTAATAGCCAACAGGCAAGTCGCTGATGACCACGTCGCTTTCTTTAAGCATTTGCGGACGAACGGCGTCTCCTTGAACAAAACCAGCTTGTAAACCAATCACATCTGACATACTGGCTGCCAAATCAATCAGCAAGTCATCCACTTCGATTCCCAAGTAATCTACTTTTTTAGCAAGAGAAGTCAAGAAAGTAGCGCCCAGAATCCCCATGCCAGAACCCATTTCGAGGATGCTAATTTCCTCTTGATTCAGCAACTCTTCCACAATAAGTACCAAGAGGAGGGCAATGGCATCCGGCGTAAACTGGTGATTAGCCTGTAAAGGCTCCGTTTGCCCTGCCTTCATCAAGAGAAACTGGTAGGTTTTGAGCCACTCTTCCTTGCGAAGGGCTAAGCGCTTAAGGGCTTGATTGTTCTCCTTGACCTGCTCCAACTCGGTCTCGCCATCTAGGTAGATACTATTTTGCTCTACCAAGGCATCATAAAAGTTGGTCGCTAAATCACTTTGGATGACTTGGACATTCTCTAGTAAATACGTATAAGCTTGTTCTATTTTTTCAAAATCCATATTCCTATCTTATCAAAATTCCCCTATTTTTTCCATCTGAAGAGAAAAAATCACTGCTTTAGTGAGCGAGTGATTTTTGGGCTACAGTTAAAAAGAGCTCTGCGTAATTTCCTAGGAAAAGACCTTCAGCACTATAGAGAATCTGACTGTCAATGCTCGAAAAACCAAACTGGTCGAGTTTGGTTTCCAGTTCAGGCAATTCAAAGCCATGATGGTTGGTATCTGTCTTGACAAAATCGGCAATGAGGACCTGTCCATTCTCCCTAAGATGATAGTGAAACATGGCAAGAGTCGCATCTAGATTAGGCATATGATGAAGAACCCGACTAACAACAATCAGGTCAAATTGTTGCTCCAAAGGATTCACCAGTAAATCCTGTTCCAAAAACTGGATATTCTTGATGTCTTGTTGCTCTGCTTTCAAACGGGCTTGCTCCAGCATTTTCTCCGAGATGTCCACAAGGGTAACAGACTTGGCCTGCTGAGCCAGGGGCAAGGCTAACAGACCCGTCCCACCACCAAAGTCCAGTATTTTCTTGTCTGATAGAAGATCAATCTGTGCTTCAACTGCCTGACAAACCAAGTTTGCAAGAAAGATATTTTTGGGCGAATCAAAGGTTTCTGCTTTGTGATTAAAATCGTGTTTCATGCTTTTAGTGTAACACAAAGAAGTTGAATTGCCTAGGAATTGGCTTTCTTTTCAGGCTTTTCTTCTGATTTTTTCTTCCCTGCTTGATTGCTTGAATCAGTCGCTACCTCTTCCTTTTTAGCTATTTTCTTTTCTTGGATTTTCATCGGAGGAAAGAGAAATTCATAGTTGCCCTTATTCATACGAACACTTGTTGCAAAACCTGTTTTCGTATTTTGATACCTGACTTTTCCTAAGTTGAAGACTCGTTCCCCACTTTCTTGTTCAACCTTATCTTTACTTCGCTTGGCCATGGCAAAAGCTGCCAACTTTTCTTTGTTCAAGGCGTAGTCTTGATAATGGGCAACTTGCCGGTTCAGATAAAACTGCAACAAAAGGCTAAAAATGGCTGCCATGGTGACTGCATATAAAAGAACGCCTGCCTTAACTTTTTGTTTTTTCCACACGATAGATGAACTCCCTTTCTAAGCCCTTTTGAAATTGGAAACGAAAGCGAACCAATTGATTTTCCTCTGTAATTTGAGCTGATTTGAGTCCATAAACCATCGGCTGATAGCCTCGTCCGCTGGTATCCGTTTTTCGAAAATCATCCGATTTAGACTTCCCTATAGAGATATCCTTACCATCCTGTTTCATGTAGAGGCGATTGCCTTCCACCTTTTCAAACTGCGAACGTTCTAACTCTGCCTCCAGTTGATCCACAAACAAGAGCCACTCCTTTTGCTCGCTTTGCTGCTGGTAACGAACTTCTGAAATGAGGAGCTGACTCATAGCTTGAAAAAGGAGCAAACCTCCGCTAATGACGATAAGGGCAAGCAGAGATTCTAAAAGAGTAAAAGCTCTTACCTTACTGCTCTTTAAGATCGAGCAATTTCTCTGAACCATGGTAGACCTCCAATCCTTTTTCACTTGCAAATACCTGAATCTCAACTCCATTTATGTTTACCTGATTTTGCCCTGTTTGCAGAGCCATCTTCGCCACACGCAAGACTTCTTCCTTTTGCAAGATTTCTGCCTCTTCTTGTCTATTTTTCTGAATTTGCCCCAAAAGGAGGGTCGCAATGCTGGCAAACACAGCCAAAGCTACTACTGCTTCTAGTAAGATTACTGCCTTAATTTTTTGTTTCCTTAGTGCGTTTAATTTTTCCATTTCCTAGATATAATTGATAGCGAATCGCTCCTTTGCTGGTCTGAAATTCAACCTTAGCCAGGGACGAATTGCCCCCAGCTCGGTCAAATATAATGCTTTGTCCTGATGGTGCCTGAATTCCTTTAGGAACTGTCAACTTTTGACTGCCATTGCTAATCGTCTGTCCATCTAAATTCAAGCTGGTTTTTTGCTGACTGGCTAGACTGCGTTTTTGCGTTTCCCGATAGAGTTCTTCAAACTCCATAAAGAAAATCTGCTCCTCCACCGCTGCAAAACTGGACTGAACAGAACCGGACAAGCCCAAGGCAAGGATACTCACAAGTCCCAAAACAAGGAGACTTTCCAGCATAGTAAAGGCCTTAATCTGCAACAGTTTGACTTGTTTTTTGTTTTGCATGGTAGTCTTTATAAGCTTTGGCTTGCTCAGCTGTGATACGACCGTCCGCTTGTAATTTGCTGAGGCTGGCGTCATCATTTTTATCTAAACGATAGAGTTCTGCCTGGCTTTCCACGACCTTGACAACAGCAGCTTTTCCTTTATCATCTACGGCATCCTTTTGCTTGGTCAAATTGGGCACAAAGAGCAAGAGAAGAACACTGATGATGAGCAAGACGACTAACATTTCTACCAGAGTGAAAGCTTTAAGCTGGGCTTTTTTTAGTTTTATCATGAGTTTTTTCATTTTAAAAATTTACCTCCATATTTTGATACATGGGCATAAGCATTGCCGCATAAAGTAAAACGATAATCAGAGCCACAAAGATAAAAACCAGTGGCTGTACTAAGTTCATGGTGCGGTTGACTCGGGTAAAAAAGGCTTCCCAAGTCTTTTCCGCGTAGATTTCCAACTCACTCCCCAGCTTGGACTTGACTTCCCCATACTCGATGATGAGACTCAACTCCTTTTTAAAGAAAGGATAGGTTCCTATAGTTTGAGAAAATTCGCAGCCATTTTGCAGGGCTTGAGCCAAATCTTGACCGATTTCTTTAAAGAGCTGGGAGCCTTGTTCCTGCATGATTTGAAAAATCTGCGTCAGCTCCATCCCCTGTGAAATCATATTGCCCCATTCACGCGCGTAATAAGCCGTCAGATAAGTCTGGACAAAGATTCCTAGAAAGGGAATCCGTGCTAACATCGAGAAGACCCGCATCTTGGAACTTCTTTTGTAGAAAGTGAGAGCTAAAAGTAAAGATAGAGAGCAAACCAACACTAGTCCCAAAAAAATTTGTGGCAGATTGCCGATGATTTGAGTGGCGATATTGCTACTGTCCAGTTGAGGCAGCAAATAATTCCTCAACCCCAGCATGATTAGCAGGAGAAATCCCAGCAAAATCAGGGGATAGGTCGCCACTTCGATTAATTTTTTCTTGACCTTGGCCAGATTGTCCAGATATTCTTCTATCTTTCCCAAACTCAGGTGAAGATTTCCATGTACTTCAGCTAGAGATAATTGGGTCACAATAGCACTTGAAAACCCCAAGCTGTCCATCATCTCTGAAAAGGATTTCCCCTGAGACAAGCCTTGGTGCATCCGGGCCACATAGTCCTTTTCCAGCAGGGCACTTCTGCCCAAAAAAGAAATAATTTCCACCAAATGAAAGCCACTGGAAAAGAGGTTGTTAAACAGGGTGATGATTTTCTTCTGCTTAGCTGTAGCTAATTTTTTCCGTTTCAGCCTGAAGACTTGTGATATGTCCATCTTTAAGAAGCTGGTCAATCTGCGCATTCCAGCTAGTTGGCTGGTGTTCTTGAAAGTCTTTGTTTGCAAAGTCAACGATTCCTCCTCCCCCGATTAATCTCTGGTAGCAGACTCCTTGCAGAACAACTGCTAATTCTTCCTCCGTCACACCTAACTCCAGAAGGCGTTCATAAACACCTCGGATACTCTTGGCATGAATGGTTGAAAAGACTGTCGCCCCTGTCAAACTGGCTCTGACCACCGCACGCGCCGTCTCGCTATCCCGAATTTCACCGATAATCAAGAGGTCAGGACGATGCCGGAGAGACAGTTTGATGAGATTTTCATAGGTCAAACCAATCGCTTCATTCAACTGCAACTGGAGCATGTCTTCCTGCTTGATCTCGACAGGATCTTCAATGGACATGACCTGTTGCCCCATAAACAGAGACTTGGCTAATTCGTGCATCAGAGTCGTCTTGCCACTTCCGACTGGACCTGCAAAGAGATAGAGTCCCCGTTGCCTGTACTGCTCACCCAGTTCGTTCATATCCTGAAACCAGAAATGCAGGTCCTGCTCCTCATCGTGCAACAAACGAATGACCAAACTCTCATGCCCCCGATAATCTCCCACGGTAGACAAACGCAGAGAAGACACCTTCTCCCCATGCTGATAGTCGCAAGAGCCCAGCTGACTACGTCTCTTCTCTCCTACGTTCATACCCGCCACAAACTTAAAATGACTAATCACAGCAGCTAAAACATCAAACTCATAGGAGTCAACGAGACACCGCTCGTCTCCAACCCGCATGTGAAGCTCGTAGGACTTTTCCTTGGGGATAAAATAGATATCCTGGGCCTTCTTTTCTTTCGCAGTAGCAATAATTTTCTGTGCAATTTCTTGTACCATACCACCCTCCTTATCTAACTATTCGCAAAAAAATAAAAAAAGCAACTTAAAAAGTTACTTTTTTTATCTCCATTTCATACGGCAAGAACGGTGTTTTTCTTGACCTGTTTGTTTTTCATAGCCTGGACGTAGCTTTTCATCGGGGATGACTTGCTCATCCTGTAAAAGTGCCAAAGAATGGTACTGCTGCAAATACTCATCACACTCATCACACCAGCGTTTATCAGCAGGATCCCAAAAGATAGTCATCAAATCACTCCGACTCTTATAAAGAGGATTCTTCTTTTCCAGCTCAAACCAGCATGATTTATAATATTTTAGAGCATCATAATACTTGTCAAAAGATTGACTCATGATGACATCTTCTTCCCAACCTTCTATGAACCACCACGGTTCAAAATCCCCATACATTTCTATAACACGATACATTCTTACTACTTCCTTTGTATCGTATATTATATCTAATTTTTTATTACAAGAAAAGGATTTTGCTTGCCTTTCCCTTTAGGAAGACTTCTTTAAATACCTTTTCAGCCTATCATAAAAATAGGAGTCCTTTATTGACCCCTATTTTTATCTTCTTAGGCTTGATAACGTTTCACACCATCTAGGTAGGTTGCTACCAATTCCAAATCTTTATCTAGTACGATAAAGTCAGCGTCGTAGCCTTCACGGATTTGGCCACAGACATCATCGATGTGAACAGATTTTGCTGGGTTGAGACTGGCCATCATGACTGCTTCATGTGGATTCGCAATGCCCCATTCGACCACATTCTTCAAACCGTCCTTGAGTTTGAGGATAGAACCTGCCAAATTGCCTGTAGATTTGAGGCGTGCAGTTCCATTGGCAACAACTACTGGGAATTCTCCCAACATGTAGTCACCTTCTTCCAAGCCACCAGCTGTCATACAGTCTGTGATAAGGGCGATATTTTCAGTTCCTTTTTGCTTAAGCAAAATGTCACAGGCCTTTGGATCTACGTGGTGACCATCACAAATCAATTCTGCGTAAGTATGTGGCAATTCATACATGGCTCCCACCATACCGAGCTCACGGTGAGTCAACCCACGCATCCCATTGTAGGCATGTACCCAAACACTCGCTCCAGCATCGACTGCTTTTTTAGCTTCATCAAAAGTCGCATTTGAATGTCCAAGAGCAACCGTTACGCCTTCGCCCGTAACTGTACGAACAAAGTCTTCTACACCTTCACGTTCTGGCGCAAGGGCAATTTTATTGAGCAAGCCATTGGCTGCTTTTTGCCAAGCACGAAACTCATCCATACGAGGGTCTTTCATATAGGCAGGGTTTTGAGCCCCCTTGTATTTCTCTGTGAAATATGGGCCTTCAAAATAGATTCCACGAATCTTGGCTCCACTTGCTTCCTGGTAACGAGCACCGATATTTTCAGTTACCGCAAGCAACTGCTCGTAAGAGGAAGTCAACGTCGTTGGCAAGAAGCTGGTAACACCTGTGCTAAGTAGTCCTTCACTCATGGTATGAAGGGTTCCTTCAATGTTATTATCCATGACATCGACACCACCAAATCCATGAATGTGGGTATCCACAAGTCCTGGGGCAATGCTATAACCTGTATAGTCAATCACCTCAGCTCCTTCAGGAATCTGTTCTACATGCTTACCAAACTTGCCATCCACAAGTTCCAAGTAACCGCCACGACGAACTCCGTGTGGGTAGAAAAACTGATCCGCTTTAATATAATTAGGCATAATGATAACCTCCTTGATAGATTGATTCTAGAATTTATTATGTCAATTACATTATAAACCTTTCTTTTTCATTTGTAAATGGTATAGACCTATTTTCTAGAGATATTTTAAAAGAGCTGGATATCTCCAACTCTTTGATCTTATTTTGATTTCACAGGTAGCTCTTGAGCAGCCTTGACAGCAGCTGCAATCGTTTCTGCGTAAAGTTTAGCACCTTCTTCAATCATGTTGCTATCATTTCCAAAGTGGACTTGGTCGGTTCCAGCCCAAATTTCAGGGTGTTCCTTAGCAACCTTATTCCAGTCAGCGATGCTCACGTAAGGATTCTTTTCAGCCAATTCCCGTGCATAAGCCGCATACTGCTCCACTGATGTGTAAGTGTCCTTGCTCTTATCTCCCTCATAAGGTGTCACCAGTATCAGATGGTGTCCTTTCGGTAGATTGTTCACGATGCTGTCCAAATCATTCTTGTAGCCTTCAGGATTGTTGACCCCTGTTGCAATGACGACTGTTTTTAGCAGCGCCTTGTTCTGACTGTTATTGAGCATAATGTCATTGGCTTGCTTGGTCGTTCGACTAACCTGGGCATTGATATTTGCTTCAGGAAGTGCCTCTTGTAAGGCCGTATTGGCACGCAAGGCTACCGAATCTCCTATTAGGCTTGTTCCCTCAGAAATTCCTAGGCGACTCAGTTCAGCTTGTTCAGCAAGAGTCTTTGTTTGTCCTATATTGGTCTGGGCTTGTTTGAAACCATTGACCATCAAGTCTGTCTCAAAAGCTCCAACTTGAGGAGCCACAGCTATGATAATCAAGGTAAGCAAGGTAAGAATGCCAGCAGCACCAGCACTAATTGGTTTAATATGAGGCAATCGACTAATCTTCCGTATTAAAGGATTGGATTTACCAGCAATCAACGGCTCAATAATATAGAAGGATAGGATAGCAAAGAAATAAGAAAAGATGATTGTCAGAATAACAGCAGGCAGATTACTCATCAACTGAGAAAAGATAATATAAAAAGGCCAGTGGAAGAGATAAACCGCATAACTGGTATCCGCTAAAAATGTAATGATCCGAGGTTCTTGTATCTCAGGCGTTTTCTCATGCAAGACACGCGCAGCAAAAATCATAGTCACTGCCGCTAAACTTGCTAGCAAGAAGCCAAATAAGTACGCAAACAGGTAGGTGAACTTGACAAAGAAAGTCAAGAGCACTAACACCAAAAGCCCAGCAGCAAATACCAGTAGATTCTGACGAAGATCCCACATCCGGTCAAACTGCTTGACTAAATCGCTCGTCTGACGAACCCCCACAACTGTCGCCAAAATGCTTCCTAAAAAGAAGGGATAGACATGGGTTAAACTTGAAAAGTAGACAGATGAATAGGAACTCGCCATTAGACTACCAATAAACATGGAGAAAAAGCTAATGATAAAAGCTCCCGCAGAAAGGAGAAAGACTATCCCTCTCAATTGACTACTAGATTTTGAACGTTTCGATAAGAACCAAACCGCTAAGCCCCAAAGGATATAGTAGTGAACCTCAACAGCTAGACTCCAGTTGTGAACAAAGAGATGCGGAATGAACTGGGATTCATAACTTCCCCCTGTTAACATTTCGTAGAAGTTGGTCATAAAACCGAGAACTCCAGCAATCTGGCCACCAATTCCAGCAACATAGTCTTGACGAACCAAGAAAGTAAAAGGCATGGTCACCAAAACCATCAGCACCACAGGTGGTACGATACGATAAAACCGTCTCTTAAAAAATCCAAGTAAATCAATCTGGCGTGCCTTCCAAAATTCCTCTAAAAGGAGGGAGGTGATCAAAAATCCTGAAAAAGTGAAAAAGACATCTACCCCAAAGAATCCTCCAGGAAAGATCGTTTGAAAGAAGTGGTACAAAAGCACCAAAAGTAAACCTGTAATCCTAATTAAGGAAAACCATTTAATACGCATACGAGTCTATTCTCCATTAAATTAGGAAGCAAAACACCACCTAATTTCCATTCCATTATACTCCCTATTCTATCAAAAAAATAGGAAAAATCCTAAGAGAAAACTTAGGATTTTGGCATTCTATTTTTACACTTTAAAAATTGCGTCCTGACTTGTTGTAGCCATATTTTTCTACAAAATACTCACGAAATTCCAAGAGATTATCATCCATGATGGCTTGACGCACTTGCTTCATCAGATTGAGTAAGAAGTAGAGATTGTGGTAGCTAGTCAAGCGGATACCAAAGGTTTCGTCAGCCTTGAGCAGGTGGCGAAGATAAGCGCGTGTATAGTTCTTACATGTGTAGCAATCACACTCAGGATCCAGTGGCGTAAAGTCTTCAGCGAATTGGGCATTCTTGACAACCAAACGACCTTGGCTGGTCATACAAGTTCCGTTACGAGCGATACGAGTCGGCAAGACACAGTCAAACATATCCACACCACGAATAACCCCATCAATCAAGCTGTCTGGCGCTCCGACACCCATCAAATAGCGAGGTTTGTTTTCAGGAAGAAGTTGGGTTGTAAAGTCCAAGACGGCATTCATTTCTTCGTGCGTTTCTCCCACTGCCAAACCACCGATAGAGTAGCCAGGGAAGTCCATGCTGACAAGGTCATGAGCTGACTGACGGCGAAGATCTTCAAAGCCTGCTCCCTGTACAATTCCAAACAAACCTTGGTCATGCGGACGACGATGAGCCTTCAAACCACGCTCAGCCCAACGGCTAGTACGCTCGATGGATTTCTTAACGTAGTCGTAAGGTTGGTAAAACTGAGGACATTCGTCAAAGGACATCATGATGTCTGAGCCTAGATTGTTCTGAATAGAGATGGCTTTCTCTGGTGATAGGAACATCTTGGAGCCATTGAGATGGTTTTTAAAGGTTACTCCTTCTTCGGTGATATTACGGCTATCTGCTAGGGAATAAACCTGGAAACCACCACTATCCGTCAAGATTGGTTGGTCCCAGTTCATAAATTTGTGGAGACCACCTGCGCGTGCGATGAGTTCATCTCCAGGACGAAGCCACAGATGATAGGTATTAGAGAGGATAATCCCTGATCCCATCTCCTTCAACTCCTCTGGTGACTGGGTCTTGACAGTAGCTTGGGTCCCAACTGGCATAAACATAGGCGTTGGAAAGGTACCGTGCGGGGTGATAATTTCTCCCAGACGAGCTCCCGTGTGTTTTTCTTTCTTAATCAAACGGTATTTGATTGGTGAATCTGACATTTTTTACCTCCGAAGCTGGGAAAAACAGTCCCAGTTCATACTTTGTGCCCAAAGGCATACTGTATGATTTTATCAAAAAAACTAGGAACTGTCACGAACTATGGTATAATGAGAGAATGAAATACCCAAAAATTGATTTAAAAACCATTCGTCTGCAGACGAGGCAATTTCAGGCTGAAAATCCCCGCCTCTTTCTCGTCTATCTCTTACCTAGCATGCTGGTCATCTTATCAGGTTTTCTCAACCCCTTGGCTCGTCTCCAAGAAAGTGTTTTAGAGCAATCCTTTTTCAGCATGTTGGCACAAGTACTCCAAGCCTATCTCTTCCCGTTAGTAGTTTCTTTTGTGAGCACGATTTTCCTAGCAGGTGCTGCCTTTGCGACACTCCGACTCCTCAAGGATCCTGATACGGACCTCTCAGTAAAATCAAGTCTAGCCCTCTTTGCTGAAGAGCGCTTCTCGCAAACCTTCCTAACTCTGCTGCTCAAACGTTTCTACCTCTTTTTATGGAGCATTCCAAACTTAGTAGGCGTTTATTTTCTCTTTTATAGCAATCTCTTGGCTCGGAGATTTGTCGCCCTACATCCTGAATTTCCAAAATTAGACCTCTCATCCCTTGAAACGGAGCAGTTCCTTATGACCTTTGGCCTCTACTTTTTCGCGAGTCTCATCTTGATGATTGTAGGGAACATCCTCTATGTTCCGCAACATTATGCCTACTCGCAGGTAGAATTCCTCCTCTGCGACACTCTGGATTTAGGGCAGGCTAAACCCAGTCAAATTCTGAAAACCAGTCGCTTTTTGATGAAAGGTTACAAATTTCAACGCTTTGTCCTCGACCTACAACTACTCCCTTGGTACTTCCTCAACTGGATCACCTTTGGAATTGCTAGTTTTTCAATCCTTCCCTATATCCAGAACAATTACATCTTCTTTTACAGAGCCCTACTAGCTCGTAAACGTCGAAATGGATAAGAGCATACAAAAACCAGCGTCCTGAAAGACGCTGGTTTTCTTATTTCAAAAGTAACATACTCAGCAGAGTCAAAATAGCAGGCCCACCTTGCTTCAGAATAATCTTCTTGTCTACTGTCAGAGAACCGTAGGTCGCTACACCAAGCACAAATAAAACAAAGATGGTCACAATTTCCAAGCTTTGCGAAAAATAAATTCCGTACAAAAGAAAGGCCCCTATCAAAGCATTATAAATTCCTTGATTTTTAAATAATGAACTCACTGAAGAACGAGCCAGTTCTTCCTGATCTACATTAAACACGCGACTAGTAGTATCTGATTGCGTAGCCACACTTTCCAGATAAAAAATGTAAAAATGCTCCAAAGCAACGATAGTTGCTAAAATAATTGTAAAAATAGACATATTCTTCTCCTTAAATTTCTATCTCTTCTAAGCCAGATATCAACTTTTCTAACAAGCGACTGAACTCTTCTCGCTCTCCTTTTGTAAGTACACTCTCCATCTGACTCTTTACCTTTATATGGCGTTGGGGAGAGTCGGTTATTAGTTGTTCTCTCGCAAAGTCTGTGACTTCCACCAAAACTTCCCTCTGGTTTTGAGGATTCCGACGTCGCTTAACCAAACCTTTCTTTTCCAGAATCTTAAAGTGCCGTGTCAAGGCAGCCTGATCAATCTTCAGACGCTCCTGAACCGCTATTTGATTACACGGAGACTGATCGATTAAGAAATATAAGATTTGATAACGAGTGAGACTAATTCCTAATTGGCGTTCGAATAATTGTGTCATAGACTGATCTGCCAACCGTAGTTGATACAGTAAATCTTGTATTGCTACCATAAATCTTTCTCCTTTAAAATTGATTTGTCAATGATTGACTTATCAAATATAGTATAAGGCAAAAGATAAATCAAGTAATCTGTTTACATTCTCTTGAAACATTACTCACTTCCTCATATTTATCCCTTTTATCCTGAAGGAATGACACAAAAAAAGAAGCGGGAACTCAATCAGTTCCCAACTTCCATTTTAATGATTAGTTCATTGATACGTGAACGTGGTCATAGTGGTTTTCGGTCACACTACCACGATCCGGCATTGGATTCCACGTATAGGCTGGTCCATATTTGCTATCGTATGGAGCGTAGAAACGTTGTTTCCAAATGATATAGTTGATACCACGACTAGCCATATTTTTGACTGCATATTCTGCAACTTGATCCCCGAGTGCTGAACTCACTGGAACCATGAAGTCGATGGCCAAACCTTTACCATGGTCCCCACTGTCACCAGGACGGTAGCCACTAAAGGATGTGATGCCAAACAAGTTGGCTACTTCTTCTTTAAAGGCTGCCGTTTGCGGTTGAAGACCAGCATTCTCAGACTTAGCTACAGCAAGTCCTGCATAATCAGGAGCTGCTGGAGCCGAATAAGTTCTTGAAGGAGTTTGGCTTTGCTCTGCTTGATAAGTCGAAGTTGCAGTGTCAGAAGTTGCTGTTGATGTTGCTGTTTCTTCTGTTGCACTTGTTCCTCTTGTATCAGCAGGCGTTTCAGTTGCTGGAGCAGCTGCTACTGGGGCTTCTGCTGGAGTTGTTGCTGCCGTTTCTTCGGTAGCTGGAGTCGCTGCTTGAGGAGCTTCTTCTTCAACTGGGCGAGTTGTTTCTGCTACTGGTGCTTCCGTTGGAGTCGTATCAGCTGTTTCTTCTACTACAGGTGTTTCTGTAGATGGTATCTCTTCAGCAACTGTCGCTGTATCAGAAACTTCTGAACTTGGCGCTACTTCTGCTGGTTTTTCCGTCTCTGTTGCAGTTGGAGTATCCTCAATTGGTTGAGAAAGGTCTTCTACTTGAACTGTTTGTTCATCAACTGTCACTTGGTTGGTCGTCAAATCAGCGGTCGCAGTCGTCACTTCTTCACTAGCATCTGTTTGAGGAGTTTGGATTTCAACTTCCGTTACTTCTTCTTCCTCATTGACAGTTGTAGTGAGGACAGTATCTGGGAAAATCAAGTCCATATTAGTGATTTTGTTCAAATTGGCAAGAACCGTCACATCTACTCCCAAAGCTTCTGCAATCGTGCTCAGGGTATCACCATACTGAACTGTATAGCTGTTTTTGTTCTCGTTTTTCGTCACGTCATTTTGGATTTGCTCAACAGTACGTGCTGTCCAAGAGATTTCTTCCGCTTGAGTTGCCAATGCTGGCGCAAAAGACAAGGCTACTGTTGAGGCTAAAATAATTCTTTTCTTCATTCGTTCATATTCCTTTCAAATGAGTACCTGTCTATCATAACACAAAAAAAGCAGAAAAAAAGCCCTCTCGGGCCTATTTAACAGAACTGTCTATTCCTTGTAACAAACTCGATTACTTGAAATAGTTTGTTAGGTTTCTGTCACAAAATTGACACAATCTTCTCGTTACTTACTCTCAAAAATATGAGGAATATCTGCTAACTCTTGAATCATGTGATTGCCTTCAAAAGAAGATTCTAAAAAGTTGATGCTTTGAATACCGCTATTCTGGGCAAATTCCGCATCCAAAGTCCGGTCCCCTATATAGTAGGTGTTATCAGGATCCAACTGATACTTGTCTAGCAGATAGTTAGCCGCTTCTGGATTAGGCTTGCGCGCAAAGCCACTCTGACTGGTTAAAATTTCTGTGAAATAGCATTCCAACCCCAAGTCTCTTAAAATGGTAAGAGCATTGTCCCCCTTATGAGTATAGACAAACTGCTGAATCCCTGCTTGGTCTGCCCAAGCTAGCACTTCACGTGCACCTGGCATCAAAACTACCTGGGCATTTTTCTCAGACAAGCTCTGGGCACGTACCTGATTGAGCACTTTCGCATCCAGGTTTCTCTCTTCTGCCACCTGCTCCAGCAAATCCTGTACAGAGTACCTGAGGATAAACTCTCTCACTTTCTCCTTATCATAAGGAACAGAAAACTGAGCAAATGTTTCCTCAATCCCTGATAAAATCGCTTCGTAAGAGTCCAATAAAGTCCCGTCTAGATCCCAAATAAAGGCTATTTTTTGCATCTCCTATCCTTTCAACATCATATAACGTTGGTAACGGTAACGTAGAAATAACCAGCGAAAACCATTATCCAAAAGGGTTCCAGCCCAAATACCAGGCAAGCCCCAACCAAGAACAATCCCCATCAGATATCCTGTTCCAATGCGGATACACCACATTCCTATGCTTGTTGCATAAAAGGGAAGGCGAGCATTCCCCAAACCCTGCCAAACTGCAGTATAGATGACTGTTCCTATCGTCATAGGAGTACCTAGTAGAGAGAACAGTGCCACCAAAACACTCGCCTCGACTGCTATAGGGTCCGTCGTATAGAGATGAGTCAGTGGTGTCCCTAAGGCATAGATACTGAAAGTTAAGGGCAACATGAGAATCAGAGAAAGCCAAAAGGTTTGTTTGCTCAACCTAGCGACTCTTTCCCAATTATTCTCTCCAACTGCTCGAGCCACCTGCATGACCGTCGCCGTAGCGACGCCAAAGGCAGGCATATAGTTAAACTGGGTCAAGACTTCTCCGACAGCATTCCCCGCTACTGCCTCCGTCCCAAAAGAAACAACCAAGGCAATAATCACTACATCTCCAGCCCGCATCATGAGACGTTCTCCTGCTGCTGGCAATGCCAAGGTCAGTAAGTCTTTATCGAGTCCAAAAGTCGGTTTCTCAAAAGGCAGCTTTAATTGCGACCACAAAATCACAAGACCAACTAAGCGAGACAAGATAGTCCCCCAAGCAACACCCGCTATGCCCATATCAAGGACAAAAATAGCTAGACTTGAAAAAAGAATATTCAAGGCATTGGATAAAAGACTAACATAGAGAGGCAGACGTGGATTATGCGTTGCACGAATTAAGGCACCTAGACTCGTCATCAAGCCCAAGAGAACAATCGATCCACCCACCAAAGATAGGTAAAGTCCACCACTCTCAGCCACCTCCTGCTCAGTTCCCAAAAGTCCTATCATCTCTTGCCCAGCAAAGATGGATAAAGCGCCTAAAAGTGCACTCAGCAATAGGGTTATCTTGAGAGCCTCTGTCACGTGATAAGCCAACTTGGACTGATCTTTCTGCCCCAAACTTTTTGAAATAACGCTGGAAATAGCAGCTCCCAGAGCGATAAAAATCGCCTGGTAAATCGTGATAATATTGCCAGCCACTGAAACACCTGAAATGGCGATTAAGCCCAAGTGAGCGACCAAGTAACTGTCCACCATTCCCATGAGCATCTGCAAAAAGTTTTCACCCATAGCTGGCAATGCAATATTAAGAATGTCTTTATTTTTCTTAAACAATCTCTCCTCCTGATGAAAAGAAACTCAGTTGGTTTCCCAACCGAGTTTACTCCCTCTGTCTTAAAGTCCTAGATAAGCCTCAACCGCTGCTTGCATGTCAGCAGCTGCCACTGTTGTTTTATGACGAACTGGAGCTGTTTCAAGGCCATCAACCGCTGGTGGCACTGCCACTCCTGAAATGTCATGTAATTGAGCCAAGGCTTCAAAGTCAGTCAAGCCTGCTTTTCCTGTTACCGCTTCTACGGCAACCACTGGGAACTTGTAAGGACTAGCTGTTGAAGCAATCACTGTCTTAGTCGCATCGCCAGTAGCCACTTGGTATTTTCTATAAACAGCTGAGGCAACCGCCGTATGTGGATCCTCGATATAGGCATCTGTATCATAAACACGTTTAATTTCTGCCGCAGTTTCTTCCTCAGTCGCATATTCAGCTGCAAAGAGTTCCAGAATCGCTGTATCAAAGTCTGTCAATTCATATTGTCCTTGTGTACTCAAGGCATTCATGAGTTCAGCTGTCTTAACCGCATCATTCCCCAAAAGATGGAAAATCAAACGCTCCAAGTTTGAAGATACCAAGATATCCATAGATGGACTAGTCGTTACCTTGAACTCACGTTTCTTGTCGTAAACACGTGTTTTAAAGAAGTCAGTTAAAACATTATTGTCATTTGAAGCACAGATTAATTTGCCAACTGGCAGACCGATTTGTTTAGCATAAAAGGCAGCCAAGATATTTCCAAAGTTTCCTGTTGGTACTGTAAAATTGACCTTTTCACCAGCCACAATCTCACCAGTCTTAATCAACTGAGCGTAGGCATAGACATAATAAACAATCTGTGGTACCAAACGACCAATATTCATAGAGTTAGCTGATGAAAATTGAAGTTTATTGGCAGCCAACTTTTCACGAAGAGCTACATCGTTAAACATATGTTTGACGTTGGTTTGCGCATCATCAAAGTTTCCATCAATAGCGATAACATGAGTATTGTCGCCAGTCTGAGTAGTCATTTGCAACTCTTGTACCTTGCTGACACCGTCTTTTGGATAAAAGACGATGATCTCAGTCCCAGGCACATTCGCAAACCCTGCCATAGCCGCTTTCCCAGTATCACCAGATGTCGCTGTCAAAATGACGATTTTGTTCTCCAAACCATGCTTTTTAGCAGCAGTCGTCATAAGGTAAGGCAAGATAGACAAGGCCATATCTTTAAAGGCAATCGTTGAACCATGGAACAATTCCAAATTATATTGCCCATCCAGTTTCACCAATGGCGCAATCGCTGGAGTATCAAACTTGCTATCGTAGGCATTGTTGATACAGTAATCCAACTCCTCAGCTGTAAAGTCATCTAAAAATGCTGACAAAACTAATTTAGCCACTTCTTGGTAAGAAGCATCTTTTAATGTGTCAAAGTCCAAATCCACCTTTGGATAAGTAAGAGGTGTAAACAGACCACCATCCGTCGCCAAACCTTGCAAAATAGCTTGGCTGGCCGTTACTGTATTGTTCGCATCGCGCGTTGATTGATAAACTAATGTCATGAATCTCTATCCTTTATCTATAGTCTCTTCCATTATATCATGATTTTTCAGAAAATTCTCCCTTTATAAGAGAAATTATAGTCCCAATTCTTTCTTCAAAGGCTCTAAATAAATCATTTCTTGCTTATCCCTTTTCTCCAGTCCTTCCTCAGCTAGGATGAGTAAGTCTTTAGAAAATTCTCGAATCGCAGCTTCTTCCTCACCTGTGAGTTGTTTTTTAGAAAAATGTCGTCTTAAAAACTTATAATCACGACCAGCTATGGTAAAAAATGGAGCAGTTCGCAAGTAAGCTTCAAGCTTGTCTATATTAACCAACAATCCCAAGTGAAAGGCAGCAGAAGTAAAAGTTCTATCTAGAGGTTGCGTACAAACACTACGAAACTCAACTGTTCCTCGAGTCGTTAAGTCTTGGTACTGGTAACTACGATGGGTTTCAAAATCCTTCTCCTGAGGGTAAATCAGACCCTCATCCCCATTAAGGGTAAATGCCTGGATTTCAGGTGTAGTCAAATAATCTCTAGCCTGAATCGGATAAAAATAATAGGTCTGCCCATCACGCTCCGCAGTAAAAATCGCAGAATGATTTAGATAGCCAAAAAAATCATCCTCGTCTTTAAAGAGTCTAGCATTGACACCTACATTCTCTGGATAGATACCATGCATGGATTCTTCCCAAAAAATATCCCTGGAAATCTTGGTATCCCAATCTGCCCCTGAAAACTCAGAGTTTGCAAACAAATAAGCTTTTGCAGCTTCAATTTGAGTAAAAGTGTTGATAACACGCAGAAAGTTAGACTTTGAGACGTCTAGTTGAACCTGACTTCCACAGATAAAGGCACCATACTCAGGAAAATGATGTAAATCTGATT
>NC_015291.1:0-145000 GCF_000253155.1 Streptococcus oralis Uo5 | reverse complement strand
GGCCCCACAAGACCTCTCAAGACTAAACAAGACCAATGTGCAGTTCCTTATCCTTAGAAAGGAGGTGATCCAGCCGCACCTTCCGATACGGCTACCTTGTTACGACTTCACCCCAATCATCTATCCCACCTTAGGCGGCTGGCTCCAAATGGTTACCTCACCGACTTCGGGTGTTACAAACTCTCGTGGTGTGACGGGCGGTGTGTACAAGGCCCGGGAACGTATTCACCGCGGCGTGCTGATCCGCGATTACTAGCGATTCCGACTTCATGTAGGCGAGTTGCAGCCTACAATCCGAACTGAGACTGGCTTTAAGAGATTAGCTTGCCGTCACCGGCTTGCGACTCGTTGTACCAGCCATTGTAGCACGTGTGTAGCCCAGGTCATAAGGGGCATGATGATTTGACGTCATCCCCACCTTCCTCCGGTTTATTACCGGCAGTCTCGCTAGAGTGCCCAACTAAATGATGGCAACTAACAATAGGGGTTGCGCTCGTTGCGGGACTTAACCCAACATCTCACGACACGAGCTGACGACAACCATGCACCACCTGTCACCTCTGTCCCGAAGGAAAACTCTATCTCTAGAGCGGTCAGAGGGATGTCAAGACCTGGTAAGGTTCTTCGCGTTGCTTCGAATTAAACCACATGCTCCACCGCTTGTGCGGGCCCCCGTCAATTCCTTTGAGTTTCAACCTTGCGGTCGTACTCCCCAGGCGGAGTGCTTAATGCGTTAGCTGCGGCACTAAACCCCGGAAAGGGTCTAACACCTAGCACTCATCGTTTACGGCGTGGACTACCAGGGTATCTAATCCTGTTTGCTCCCCACGCTTTCGAGCCTCAGCGTCAGTTACAAGCCAGAGAGCCGCTTTCGCCACCGGTGTTCCTCCATATATCTACGCATTTCACCGCTACACATGGAATTCCACTCTCCCCTCTTGCACTCAAGTTAAACAGTTTCCAAAGCGTACTATGGTTAAGCCACAGCCTTTAACTTCAGACTTATCTAACCGCCTGCGCTCGCTTTACGCCCAATAAATCCGGACAACGCTCGGGACCTACGTATTACCGCGGCTGCTGGCACGTAGTTAGCCGTCCCTTTCTGGTAAGATACCGTCACAGTGTGAACTTTCCACTCTCACACTCGTTCTTCTCTTACAACAGAGCTTTACGATCCGAAAACCTTCTTCACTCACGCGGCGTTGCTCGGTCAGACTTCCGTCCATTGCCGAAGATTCCCTACTGCTGCCTCCCGTAGGAGTCTGGGCCGTGTCTCAGTCCCAGTGTGGCCGATCACCCTCTCAGGTCGGCTATGTATCGTTGCCTTGGTGAGCCGTTACCTCACCAACTAGCTAATACAACGCAGGTCCATCTGGTAGTGATGCAATTGCACCTTTTAAGCAAATGTCATGCAACATCTACTCTTATGCGGTATTAGCTATCGTTTCCAATAGTTATCCCCCGCTACCAGGCAGGTTACCTACGCGTTACTCACCCGTTCGCAACTCATCCAGAGAAGCAAGCTCCTCCTTCAGCGTTCTACTTGCATGTATTAGGCACGCCGCCAGCGTTCGTCCTGAGCCAGGATCAAACTCTCATTAAAAGTTTGAGTTCTCACTCATTTCTGTCACTGACAGATTTATTGTTTTTTTCATTGTTCAGTACTATAACCTCAGTTATAGTGCCCTGCACATTGGTTCGTCTTGTTCAGTTTTCAAAGGTCTTTGCCTCTCACTTCTCTCGTGAGCGACAACTATATTAGTATATCACAGCTACCTGCCTCTGTCAACAGATTTTTTAAACTTTTTTCAAGTTTTTTTACCACAATACACCATAGTCCGTACGGGATTCGAACCCGTGTTACCGCCGTGAAAAGGCGGTGTCTTAACCCCTTGACCAACGGACCTTGAGTTTTTCAACTCTTTCTATTATACCTACTTTTTTACCTTTGTCAAGGACTTTTTTTCTCTTTATCGAAATTCTGAAAAGATAAGGGAAAAGAGCCAGTTAAACTGACTCCCTCTATTTATCTTGCCAATTAGTCGCACGTTCCTCTCCCCACCAGTAAGGAATCAACTCGGCAACTTTGATTGTTTTTCTTGTTTCGTAGTTCATCATGAACTCTGCTTCTTTGTTTTCGGCATTCAATTCTAAGAGAAATTCTCTACAAGCGCCACAGGGCATACCTGATCCTTCACCGTAGGGAGGTTTATCTCGAAAGGCGAGGATTTTCTTAACTTTGGTCTGTCCTGAAAATTGATACATATTGAAGAGAGCTGCTCGTTCTGCACAGAGATGAAAAACGCCACAAGTACCCTCCATACAAAATCCTGTAAAAATCTGACCATCTTCTGCTTCTACTGCAGCAACAACATGGTTAGCATAAACAAAGTCAGAAACTTCATGAGGATTGTATAAGGTTCGTGCTTCTTCATACATTTTTTCCCATGTATCCATCGGAAGTCCTTTTTATTTAGAAATCTCTTTGAGCATGTTTTCAATATGCTGGATTGACTTTTCACGTCCGAGTAAGAAAATGGTGTCTGGTAATTCTGGTCCATGCATTTCACCTGATACAGCAATACGAATCGGCATGAAGAGGTTTTTCCCTTTAATACCTGTTTCTTTTTGAACTGCTTTGATTTGTGGGAAGATGTTTTCTGTCACAAATTCTTCATCTGTCATTGCTTCTAGTTTTGCTTTGAAGGCTTCCAGAACAACCGGAACGGTTTCTCCTGCCATGACCTCGCGCTCAGCGTCTGTCAACTCTGGGAAATCTGAGAAGAAAAGGTCTGTCAGTGGAACAATCTCGTCTACTGATTTCATTTGTGGTTTGTATAGTTCTACCATTTTTTCAGACTTGTCAGTCAAACGCCCTGCTTCTTCTAAGTAAGGTTTAGCCATCTCAAAGATAGTAGCTAGATCTGCTCTCTTGATGTAGTCGTTGCTCATCCAGTCTAGTTTCTTCTGATCAAAGGCAGCTGGTGACTTGCTGAGACGATTTTCATCAAAGAGTTTAATCAATTCCTCACGAGAGAAGATTTCGTCTTCGCCACCTGGGTTCCAACCAAGAAGGGCAATAAAGTTAAAGACAGCTTCTGGCAAATACCCTTTCTTACGATAGTCTTCGATAAACTGAAGGGTGTTAGTGTCCCGTTTAGACAATTTTTTACCCGTTTCAGAGTTGATGATCAAAGTCATGTGACCGAACTCTGGCGCTTCCCAACCAAGAGCCTCATAAACCATAAGCTGTTTTGGGGTGTTGGCAATATGGTCATCACCGCGGATAACATGGGAAATTTGCATATCGTGGTCATCAATAACAACAGCAAAGTTGTAAGTTGGGTAACCATCTTTCTTTTGGATAACCCAGTCGCCACCGATGTTGCCACCTTCAAACTCGATATCACCTTTGACCATATCATGCCATTGGTAGATACCAGACTCATTGACAGCCAAACGAACAGTTGGGATGATACCAGCTGCTTCACGTTCTGCGATGTAAGCTACTTTTTCTTCTTCGCTCATGCCAAGATATTCATTGATGTAACGTGGTGTTTCGCCAGCTGCTTCTTGGCGTTCGCGCTCAGCTGCCAACTCTTCTTCTGTGACGTAAGATTTGTAGGCTTTTCCTTCAGCTAGCAATTGGTCGATGTATTTTTGATACAAGTCCAAACGCTCAGACTGGCGATAGTTTGAATGAGTTTCTGGACTCTCATCCCAGTCAATCCCCAACCAGCGAAGATTTTCAAGCTGTGAACGTTCTCCATCCTCAACATGGCGTTTACGGTCAGTATCTTCGATACGAATGATAAAAGTTCCACCATGATGGCGTGCGTAAAGGTAGTTAAACAATGCTGTACGGGCATTTCCGATGTGTAGTAGTCCTGTTGGACTTGGTGCGTAGCGTACGCGGATATCTTTTGACATAGTTTCTCCTATAAAGTCTCTAGGCGTCTGCCTTTTTGCTTTCTATATTATATCACAAGTCTCGCCTGAGTCCAATGTCTACGAATAAAGAGAGTAAAAAGAGTGGGCAAGCCACTCTTTTCTTCTATTATAGACGTGCGTTAAGCTCTTTGCTCAATTCTTCAAACCCTGGTTTTCCAAGAAGGGCAAACATGTTGCGTTTGTAGGCTTCGACACCTGGTTGGTCAAATGGGTTGATGGCATTCAAGTAACCTGAAAGGGCAATTGCCAATTCGAAGAAGTAGATAGTGTAACCAAGAGTGAAAGCGTCTTGCTCTGGAAGAGTTACGTACATGTTTGGCACATCACCGTCTGTGTGGGCAAGAAGAACACCGTCAGTTGCTTTTTTGTTTACAAAGTCAACGTCTTTTCCTTGAAGGTAACCAAGTCCGTCAAGGTCTTCTTCCAAAGTAGGAATGATCACGTTCTTACGCGGTTTGTCAACACGAACAACTGTTTCAAACATGATACGAGTTCCTTCTTGGATAAATTGACCCAATGAGTGCAAGTCAGTTGAGAAGTTTGCTGAAGTTGGGTAAATTCCTTTTTGGTCTTTCCCTTCTGACTCACCAGCCAATTGTTTCCACCATTCTGAGAAGTATTGAAGTGATGGTTCGTAGTTTACCAAGATTTCAGTAGCGTAGCCTTTACGGTAAAGGATGTTACGAACTGCTGCGTATTGGTAAGCTTCATTTTCAGCAATCTTGTCTGAAGTGTAGTCTTTACGAGCTGCGTTCGCACCTTCCATAAGGGCTTTGATGTCTGCACCTGATGCTGCGATTGGAAGCAAACCAACTGCTGTCAATACTGAGAAGCGTCCACCGATGTCATCTGGAACCACGAATGTTTCCCAACCGTTGGCATCTGCTTCAACCTTAACAGCACCTTTTTGGCGGTCAGTTGTTGCATAGATACGTTTGTTAGCTTCTTCTTGTCCGTATTTCTTAACCAAAAGTTCTTTGAAGACACGGAAAGCGATAGCTGGTTCTGTTGTTGTACCTGATTTAGAAATCACGTTTACTGAGAAGTCTTTGTCAGCTACGTACTCTACCAAGTCAGCAAGGTAAGTAGATGAGATTGAGTTTCCTGCGTAAAGGATTTGTGGAGCTTTGCGTTCTTCTTTTGTTTGCAAATTCGCAAAGTGGTGGTTCAAGAAGTCGATAGCTGCTTTGGCACCAAGGTAAGATCCACCGATACCAATTACAACCAAGACATCGCTGTCTGATTTGATTTGCTCAGCAGCTTTCAAGATGCGGTCGAATTCTTCGCGGTCGTAGTTTTCAGGAAGGTCCAACCAACCCAAAAAGTCACTACCAGCACCAGTTCCTTTGCGAATCAATTCGTCTGCAGCTGTTACTTGCGCTTGCATGTATTCCACTTCATGTGGGGCAACAAATTTGTCTAAAACTTTTGAATAATCAAATTTAATATGTGACATGATAATCCTCCAAAATTTCTTCTTTTCTATCATAACGCTTACCTTAGATTTTTTCAAGCTTTTTTATTGAATTTGCCCAATTTTTATCATAATTCAAACGTTTGCGTAAAAATGCTAAAATATAAAAAATCTGAAAGGACGAATAAAAACGGCTAGAGACTCTAACCGTTACAATTCATTTAATAAATACTCAAATAGTTCTAAATTGCCGTCTTCTTCATTGACCAGAAACTCTGGATGCCACTGCAAACCGATGATACGGTGCTCGTCGATAGACTCAATCGCTTCGATAGTCTGGTCTCGAGGATCCACCGCTGTCACACGGAAATTAGGCGCCAGGTCTTTGATGCTTTGACGATGGACTGAATTGACCTGACTTTCTTTGCCAAATAACTTAGCCACCACGCTTCCTTCTACTGTCTCAATAGAATGAGAGGTTCCAAAAGGCAAGCCTTGCCAGTGACCTTCAATTTCTTGGTGGAGAGTGCCACCAAAAGCAACATTGACAAGCTGAACACCACGGCAGATTGCTAAAATGGGCTTATCCTGGCGAAGAGCTTCTTTCAAGAGTGCCAGCTCAAACTCATCACGCACTAGGTTGTAATCATCGCTCTCGATGGTTTTTTTCTCCCCATAAAACTGAGGATGGACATTTTGCCCACCTGTCAAGATGAGTTTGTCGATCATTTCCACATAATCGCGAACAATGGACTCATCCCCTACAGGAATCACTAAAGGAAGACCACCGACTTGACGAATGCTCTCTGCAAATTTACAGGATACAGATGAGTGGATGTTTTTCCCTTCTGCATCTACAGGACATAGGTTTGCAGCAACTCCTACAACCGTTCTAGCCATGATGTGTCTCCTTTCGATTTTCTAACGATAGTCCTATCATATCATTCAAGCTCTCTGCTGTCTAATATGTTTTTTAAAAGACCGTGATAAGTATTTTTTATGGGCAAAAAAAGCTGCCCAATGGGGACAACTTCTTTTTTATTCAAAGACAAATTGATTGTGATAGAGTTCTGAGTAGAAACCGCCGAGTTTGAGCAACTCGTGATGATTTCCACGTTCAATGACCTCTCCATCTTTGAGGACAATAATCTGATCGGCATTGAGGATGGTCTTGAGACGATGGGCAATGACAAAACTGGTTCGACCTGCTACTACTGCCTCCATGGCATGTTGAATCCTGCTTTCTGTTACGGTATCGACATTGGAAGTCGCTTCATCTAAGATTAGGACTTGAGGATCTGTCATCAAGGTTCGAGCAATGGAAATCAATTGTTTCTGCCCAGTCGAGAAGATATTTTGCTCATCATCAATAAGGGTATCATACTTATCAGGCAAGCTTTCGATGTAGTCATGAATATGAGTTGCCTTGGCAGCTGCTTCGACCATTTCCTGACTGGCATCTGGCACACCAAAGCGGATATTGTCTCGGATTGTTCCACTAAACAAGACCGAATCCTGCAGGACAATCCCGACCTTGCTCCGCAGGCTATCCAAGTCATAGTCACGGATGTCTTTTCCATCAAAGGAAATGCTACCTGCATCTACATCGTAGAAACGATTGATGAGGTTCATGATGGTTGTTTTCCCCGAACCAGTCGGACCGACAACCGCTATCATCTGCCCCTTAGGAGCTGAAATGCTGACATCTTTTAAAATCGGCTTGTCTGGCACATAAGAGAAATCAATGTGACTGATTTCAACACCTTCTCGCAATTCCGTAAAGGCAGGTGCATTTTGCGGACGAATCTCTTCTTCTGCATCAAACATTTCTTGGATACGATCCGCTCCAGTAAAGGCCAATTGGAGGCTCCCCCAACTCGCAGCCACCTGGATAATCGGCTGGTAGTACTGCTGAGAAAATTGGGTAAACATGACAATCAAGCCTAGGGCTGTCGTTGTTTCGATACTTGGATCCTTCAGCAAGACCGCAGAACCTGCAAAAATAACGATGGCCGTATTGACCAAGCTCATCCCATTCATAACTGGAAAGAGGATACCTGAGAACATTCTCCCTTTAAAGGTTGCCTTGCGCACACGCTCATTTTGCTCCACAAAGCCTGCTACGATGTCATCTTGAATTCCTTGTACAATAACAGCTTTCTGTCCAGAAATACTCTCATCCATGTAGGCGTTGAGTTTCCCTACCTCTTTTTGCTGGAGATTGGTGTACTTGCGGGCCATTTTCACGATGAAGACCAACATGAGAAAGGCTACTGGGGTGCTAGCTACTGTTATCAGGGCTAGTGTCACATTTCTTGAAAACATGACAAAGATCAAACCGATGTAAAGAGCAATATTGCTCATGACCTGAACTAGGCTTTCATTGAAGGCTTGAAGGATGTTGTCCAAGTCACTCGTAAAGCGAGAGAGGATATCGCCATCCTGATGGCGGTCAAAGAAAGAAACCGTTAAACGAGAAAGTTTGCCAAAGAGGCCCTTACGCATCTCATTTGTTGACTCAGCAATCACACGGGTCATCAAGGTCATGTAAATCAAACTAGATACCACTAAGGCGAGGACAACCAGAGCTAGATTCAGCATCAGAGCTGACAAACTCTGCCAGGCTAGTTCGGAAGTCCCATTTTGATAAGCTAGAACTAGGTTAGCTAGCTCTGTGACTGCTTGACCTGAAAAAACTGGAAAGAGGGCTTGGGCAATTGTCGCAATCGCAACCATCAGAATCACAATGACAAAGGAGAGCTTGTAGACTTTAAAATAATTCCAGAAAAATCGAACTGTTTTCATTTTATTCCTCCTTTCCCTTTTGTGTTTCGTAGATTTCACGGTAGACGGCATTGCTAGCTACCAAGTCCGCATGCCTTCCTTCTCCAATCAATCGCCCTTGATCCAAGACCAAAATCTTGTCTGCATGGACGACTGAGCTAATCTTTTGAGCGATGATAATGGTTGTCGTCCCTTTCAGATCTTTGTTCAAAGCCTCCTGTACGAGTCTTTCTGACTTGGCATCTAGGGCCGAAGTCGAATCGTCAAAAATCAGGATACGGGGATTGCTGACAATCCCACGGGCAATGGACATCCGTTGTTTTTGTCCACCAGAAAAATTGGTGCCTCGTTCTTCGACCTGACTCTCAAATTTGTTTTCCATACGTCCGATAAATTCACTGGCTTGAGCAATTCGTGCTGCACGTTCCATTTCTGACACGCTGGCATTGCCTTTTCCTTGACGAAGATTATCTGCAATGGTCCCGCTAAAGAGAATAGCACGTTGCAAGACGATGGAAACTGTTTTACGCAAGGTTCCCTCGCTGACGTCTCGAATATCCTTGCCACCAATCTTGATAGATCCCTCCTGTGGATCAAAAAGTCGTGGAATTAACTGAGCTAGGGTGGACTTCCCTGCTCCAGTCGCCCCAACCACACCGACCATCTGACCAGGCGCAATTTCAAAGGTTACATTCTTCAGCATAGGCTCATCGTCATTGGGATAGGTGAAGGTCACATTTTCAAAAGAGAGACTTCCTTCTAACTCTTCATCTGGGAGATCTTTAAAGGTCATCGCTGGCTCGGTATCTAGAATCTCGCGGATACGACGCAAGGAAATCATGGCACGGCTGACAGAATTTCCTAAAAACCCAACCATGATAATAGTAAAGATAATCTGGCTGAGATAGTTGATAAAGGAAGCAATCGAGCCCACTACAGACGGATCTGACTGAGCCATTCCAGCCACCAACCAGATAGAGAGGAAGACCGCTCCATAGCCGACTAGCATCATAACAGGTTCTATAACTGAAAAGGCATAACCGATATAAAGATTTTGTCCGAGAAGTTCATCAGAAACCTCGGTAAATTTGTCAAATTGTGCTTTTTCTTGTACAAAGGATTTGACCACGCGCACTCCACGTAGATTTTCTTTGGCGATAGCATTGATCCGTTCAAGAAGGGTTTGAAACTTAGCAAATCGTGGCCCCATCATCCCCATCATGATGGCTGTTAGTGCAAAGATTAGGAGCACCATGAGGACAATCACCCACCAAAGTGACGGAAGAGTGTGAACCGCCAAGATAAAGGAACCGATAAAGAGAAGAGGGAGACGGAAGAGAATTTGAAAAGCCATCATCACCACATTCTGAATTTGGTTGATATCATTGGTCATTCGGACGACAAGGTTGCCGGCATTAAACTGCTCGATATTGGCATAAGAAAAGGTCTGGATCTTGCGAAAAGCGTCTTCACGAAGGTCCGAAGACACTCCTTGGGCAATATAGGCTGCAAGTGTCACATTGACCCCACCTGCCACCAGACCGACTAGGGCTACTCCTATCAGCCAAGCGCCAATACTATAAATAGCCTCATTTTGACCAGCCAACAAAGCCTCTAACACCTCTTGCAGATAGCGCGGTTGCAAGAGTGAGCTCGCAACCATCAAGCCTGTCATCATTAGGGATGCCAAGGCCTGCCATTTATAGGTTTTTATTTTTTTAATGAGCATATTTCCTCCTAATAAAATAGATAAAGGGAGCGACATCCTGCGTCAGCTCCTTCTCATTCGTTCATATTGATGCTATTCTAGCAAAAAAGAGGCATCTTGTCAAAGAAGTCTCCTTGTTATAAATTAGTACGCTTTCATCTACAGGTGATGCATGAAAAGGCTTTTTATGGTAAAATGAAAGGAAGAACTCTTACAAGGAGGAAAAGATGAAGAAACAAACCATCGCTGTCTTGGGTCCTGGTTCTTGGGGAACTGCCCTTTCGCAGGTCCTAAACGACAATGGACACGAAGTTCGAATTTGGGGAAATATTTCTGACCAAATTGATGAAATCAATAACCAACATACAAACAAACGCTATTTCAAAGATATCCTACTCGACGAAAAAATCAAAGCCTATCATGACTTAGAAGAAACACTAAAGGATGTGGATGCTGTTTTATTTGTAGTCCCAACAAAAGTAACGAGACTGGTTGCCCAACAAATAGCAAAGGTGCTCGATCACAAGGTTGTCATCATGCATGCCTCCAAAGGATTGGAACCAGATAGCCACAAACGTCTATCAACCATTCTTGAAGAGGAAATTCCAGTCGATCTCCGTAGTGAAGTCGTCGTTGTTTCAGGACCTAGCCACGCTGAGGAAACGATTGTACGCGATATTACCTTGATTACCGCAGCCTCCAAAGATCTTGAAACTGCCCAGTATGTCCAAAATCTCTTTAGCAATCACTACTTCCGCCTCTATACCAATACGGATGTTATAGGTGTTGAAACCGCTGGTGCTCTTAAAAACATCATTGCAGTTGGTGCAGGAGCATTGCATGGTCTAGGATTTGGCGACAATGCCAAGGCAGCCATCATCGCTCGAGGATTAGCAGAAATCACCCGACTAGGGGTCGCTCTTGGAGCAAATCCTCTGACTTACAGCGGTCTTTCTGGAGTCGGTGATTTGATCGTAACTGGTACATCAATCCACTCTCGTAACTGGAGAGCTGGTGACGCTCTTGGTCGTGGAGAATCCTTGGCAGACATCGAAGCCAACATGGGCATGGTCATTGAAGGAATTTCAACAACTCGAGCAGCTTACGAACTGGCTCAGGAATTGGGTGTCTACATGCCAATCACACAGGCTATTTACCGAGTTATCTACGAAGGTGTCAATATCAAAGAAGCAATCACTGACATCATGAACAATGAATTTAAAGCAGAAAACGAATGGTCGTAGACCTTTATAGAAAGGAACATCATGAAACAAAAAGTCAGAAAAGCAGTCATCCCAGCCGCTGGATTGGGAACACGCTTCCTCCCAGCAACTAAGGCCTTGGCCAAGGAAATGTTGCCAATCGTAGACAAGCCCACTATCCAGTTTATCGTTGAAGAAGCCCTCAAGTCTGGAATCGAAGACATTTTGGTTGTTACGGGTAAGTCAAAACGTTCTATTGAGGACCACTTCGACTCAAACTTCGAATTGGAATATAACCTCAAAGAAAAAGGGAAAACAGATCTTTTGAAGCTGGTTGATGAGACAACTGGCATGCGCCTGCATTTTATCCGTCAAACACATCCACGTGGTCTCGGAGATGCTGTTTTGCAAGCCAAGGCTTTCGTTGGAAATGAACCTTTTGTCGTTATGCTTGGTGATGACTTGATGGATATCACAGACGAAAAGGCTGTTCCACTTACCAAACAACTCATGGATGACTACGAGCGTACCCACGCGTCTACTATCGCTGTCATGCCAGTCCCTCACGACGAAGTCTCTGCTTACGGGGTTATTGCTCCGCAAGGCGAAGGAAAAGACGGTCTTTACAGCGTTGAAACCTTCGTTGAAAAACCAGCGCCAGAGGATGCTCCTAGCGACCTTGCTATTATCGGACGCTACCTCCTCACTCCTGAAATTTTCCAAATCCTTGAGAACCAGACTCCAGGTGCAGGAAATGAAATTCAGCTGACAGATGCAATCGATACCCTCAATAAAACACAACGTGTATTTGCTCGTGAGTTCAAAGGGGCTCGTTACGATGTCGGAGACAAGTTTGGCTTTATGAAAACATCCATCGACTACGCTCTCAAACACCCACAAGTCAAAGATGACTTGAAAGACTACCTCATCCAACTCGGGAAAGAGTTAGCTGAGGGGGAATAGAAGAAAAACAAGGCTCTTAAAGAAGGGCTTTGTTTTTGTGTTGAAGTTTGCAATAAAAAAAGCCATCTTTGCAGATGACTTATTAGCAACCGAGTCGGTGCTCGCTTTTTCAAGTTGTGCACGGACAAAGCCTTATTTTAACTTGCTGTGTTGTTTCGAATGGTTCCAAAACTTTTTTGTATGATATAACAGAATATTTTAAAAATGAAGGGGGGTTCTATGGAGATTGATGTGTTTTTTGATTATTATTTAAAATCACTTAGGTTTTATTTTGGTGATAGGTGTAAGGATATTGGATTTATAAAGTTTTTCAAAGATGAAAACAATAGTTTTATTGCCATAGAGGATTATGTTTTAGAAGCATTAGTAATATTGTCAAATATTTTGAGTAAGGAGAGGATTGTGTTTTCTTGTGGATTTATTCATAGCAAGGGGGTAGTTACTGGAGTAGAAGTATGTATGAATGTATTAGAGTTAGAAAGATTAAATAATTTGTATAAGATATAGTTTTGAAGAATATTAAAAAACATTAGGTAAACTGTCTATGTAGGATGTGCGGAGTTGATAGTATCAATATTTCCTAGTTATAGAGCTATGTTGTTTCGAATAATTCCAAAAAAAGCTACTCATTCTTTGAGTAGCTTTTTAGCTATTCCCCCCTACACATAGGTCATTCCCTTATAGCAAAGGAAAATGGCTAGTGCGATAAAAAGTACAGTTGCTCCGATTCGCTGGCTGGTACTGTACATCCTTCTCTCCCATTTGACTGGAAAGATGACTGCTAGAAAGGCACCGCCTACTGCACCTCCGATATGGCCTGCTAGGCTGATTCCTGGAATCAGAACACTTCCAATGATATTTATCACGAAAAGTGTCAGATAGGATTGCCCCAACTGCTGAATATAGGGGTTGCGAGTTGCGTAACGCAGGACGATAATCGCAGCAAATAACCCGTAGAGAGAAGTGGATGCTCCAGCTGCGACAACTTTCGGTGTAAATGCAAACACAAAGAGATTCCCCATCATTCCTGATAAGAGATAGAGAAGGAAGAACTGCTTGGAGCCGAAAATCTCCTCAACCTGTCGTCCAAGAAAGTAGAGCGAAATCATATTGACAATGAAATGCTCCCATCCAATATGCACAAATATAGCCGAAAAAAGGCGCCAAATCTGCTCAGGGAACAGGCGAATGATCGGTCCATACATGGCTCCAAACTGAAGCAAGGTATCTGCTCGTTCAAAATTTAAACCTGTAAAAACCAACATCAAGAGAAATACCAATGCTGTTACTAGGAGGAAGAAGCTAGTCACAGGATAACGTTTATCAAAGATTTCCTTCATAGATTAGCACCTCCTGGACGGGTATATCATGGTTTTCAAAGTTAAACTCCTGAACTTGACAAGGATAGATTGTACTCATGGTATGCCCAGCAAAATGTTCCAGATAGCGGTCATAATATCCTCCACCATATCCGATCCGATAGCCCTCTGTTGTAAAAGCCAAACCCGGAACATGAATTAAATCAATCTGAGACGGTTCCACCACTTCCAAGTCTCCTTGCGGTTCCAGTAAACCAAAGGAAGTTTTTGCCAACTGCTGCGGATTATAGACCACAAACTCCATGCGCCCCTTGGGATAGGTTTTGGGTATCAAAACCTTCTTGCCGTCCTTCAGCGCCTGCTCAATCAGTTCCTGCGTTTGAAATTCATGAGGGAAGGAGAGATAGGTTGCGATGACCTTAGCTTCTTGGTAAAAGGGATGCTTTAAAAATCGTTCAGTTAAAACTCGATCCATAGCCTGTTTTTGCTCCTGAGATAGAGTCTTCATTTCTTGCAAAATTTTCTTGCGTAGTTCTGCTTTCATAGACAATTCCTCTACTCTGCTGCCTTCTTTTTTAAGAAACTAGAGACTACATCTACCCCAATGGCTATGGCTTCTTCCTCAGGACTCATCTGAGGGTGATGAAGGGCGTAGGGACTATCGATACCTAGCCAGAACATAACGCCATCTACCTTCGAAAGGAGATAACCAAAGTCCTCACCAGTCATAGCAGGCTCGATATCAATCAACTCGATTCCGTCTTTCTCTTCAAAAAAGTCCATCAGTTCACGCGCCAAGGCTGGATTGTTCTCAACAGGTAGGTAGCCTCCTTGCTTGAGTTCTACTTCGACTTCCATATCAAAGGCTACTGCAACCCCTTCTGCGACAGTCTTGACTCTTTTTTGCACCAAGAGGCTCATGTCTTGAGTCAAAGCGCGAATGGTTCCGTGTAAAAATGCTGTGTCTGTAATGACATTGTTGGTTGTTCCAGCTTGGAAAAGGCCAAAGGTCACCACCGCTCCCTCGATTGGGTTGACATTGCGGCTGACAACTGACTGTACTTGGGTTACAAAGTAACTAGCAGCCACCAAGGCGTCATTGGCTTCATGCGGAAAAGCTGCATGCCCTCCTTTTCCTTTGAAACGAATCTTCACCTCACAGGTCCCTGCAAAGAGAGTGTGTGTATTGGTCGCAATCTGTCCAACCTTCAGATCCGGACGAACATGGAGACCATAAAATTGGTCTGGCAACCAATTTCCAAAAGCACCATCCTCATACATAAGCATCCCACCGGCTTCATTTTCTTCAGCAGGCTGAAATAGGAAGAGCAAATTATTCTTGGGTTGCTCCTCAAGGGCGCGTTCGAGGCATCCTAAGGCAATGGTCATATGAAAATCATGGCCACAAGCATGCATGCGACCTTGGTGCTGAGAGGCAAAAGATAGACCTGTTTGTTCGACGATAGGCAGGCCATCAATGTCTGTTCGCCAACCAATGGTGCGTTCCGGCTGACTTCCCTGCAAATAAACCAGAATACCTGTCCGCCAAGTACGAATTTGAACAAAATCCTTGCCCGTAGTCAATTTTTCAATCACATCCAGCAAATAAGCCTGAGTCTTGAATTCCTCCAAGCCAATCTCTGGAATCTGGTGTAAATCTCGTCTAGTCTGAATCAAATCTAACATCTATAGATCCTCCTTTTGATAGAAGAAAGAGGCTGGAAAAAGGGTTCCGCCTCTTTTTTACTTTTACAATTACAAGGTACGAAGCGCATCCTCTAGCGCTGTTTTTTGTTGGGTTTGGGCATCAATTTCTTTGATGATACGAGCCGGAACACCTGCTACTACCACATTTTCTGGAACATCTTGGGTAACGATAGCTCCTGCTGCAACAACTGAACCACTGCCGATTTGAACTCCTTCGATAACCACTGCATTGGCACCGATAAGAACATTGTCTCCGACACGGACTGGTTCAGCGCTAGCTGGCTCAATCACACCCGCCAAAACTGCACCTGCACCAACGTGACTGTTTTTCCCAACGATAGCACGACCTCCAAGGATGGCACCCATGTCAATCATGGTTCCAGCACCGATTTCAGCACCGATATTGATAACAGCTCCCATCATGATAACAGCATTGTCACCAATTTCCACCTGGTCACGGATAATCGCACCGGGCTCGATACGAGCGTTAATAGCACGTTTGTCTAGCAAAGGAACTGCAGAATTACGAGCATCTTGCTCAACAACATAGTCTTGATTTTCTACCAAACCTTCAAGAAGCGGAGCAACATCCTTCCAGTCTCCAAATAGAACATTTCCTAGTTTGACAACAGAGCTAGGTACAGCAGTTGCAAGTTCTCCCTCAAAGGTTACTTTGACACTGGTTTTCTTTTCAGCATTGGCGATAAATTGGATAATTTCTTGAGCGTTCATTTTTGTAGCAGTCATAGGTGCCTCCTGGTTCGTTATAATGATACCTATTCTACCAAAAAAGGCTTCAAATTTGAAGCCTCAACTATCAAATAATCATCTTTACTGGGCTTGTTTTGCTTCTTCTACAGATAAGAAAATCATCGGAACGATAATCAACACCATAGCCAAGGCCAAAAAACCATCCATTACCAATCCCAGAAAAAGAACACTTAATAAAGCTGAAGAGAGCGGTTCGCTAGCACTCACCACCGATACAACCAGCGGGGAAACGAGGGACACGGCCTTCATAGATAGGAAGAAGGCAAAAGCAGTACCAAACACGGCAATCGTCAGACAAATCATCACACTTACCAAATCCACTTGAAAACTTATCTGATAAATAGGGTAAAGGAAATTACTAAAGAGACCTGCCAGAATCATCCCCCAACCAACAGTCGGAACAAATCCGTAGCGCCGTGCAAAACGCTGGGGTAGGATAACATTAAACATAACCCCTACTGCACTAAGCAAACCTGTCACTAGAGCCAAAGGTGTCATGGACAACTGGGACAAATCCCCTTTTGTAGCCATCAAAAAAACACCTAGCATGGCAATCAAAACATAGAAAACAGCTGTAATTGAAGCCTTCTTCTGGTAAATGATTCGATTGTAAAACAGGATAAAAACCGGGCTGATAAATTGCAAAATGGTCGCCGTCGTCGCATTGGAATACTCAACGCAGAGATAGAAGAAAAACTGCACAGAAAAAATACCTAGAATAGCATAGGCTAAAAAAGGTAGGTAATTTTTTTTATCACGCCAGATGTCCAACAAGCGGCTACGCAACTGAAAGGCAGATAGACCTAAAACCAAACTCCCCGCCACTAGTAAACGCATAGAAGTAATCCAGCCAGAAGACACTGGATAATGAGTGAAAAAATACTCTCCTAAAATCCCACAAATCCCCCAGATTAGGCCTGAGAGTAGCGAGTATACTGTTCCCTTAACAATCTTTTTCTGATAATGATTCATATTATTATTGTAACACGAAACCAACAAAGAAAAAAGTAGCAACAAGGAGAAATTACTAACCTTGCTACTACTCTTTCTTAGCGATTAAATAGACGTGAACGTCCTGTAGAACCACTTTGAGTATTTCCACTCGAACTTGAACTTCCAGAGCTACTGCTTGAACTTGAGCTTGGAGGAGTCACTGCTGGAATGCTTCCTAGAATATTCTTCCATGCGTTCAGATAATCTGCATCGCTTCCTCCAATAGCAAAGCGATAGGTGGTCACTGGGGCACCTTCTTTAGTCGCCCAGTAGCTCGTTACTGTTGATCCAGAAACTTCTATTTCTTTCCCATTGATGGAAACCTTGCCTGGTTTTTGCCCTGTAGATCGGAGAACTTGTGACTTGGTCACACTTGGATCCAGATTAAAGCGCTCATTCCCCCATATTCCAGGTTCAGCTTGTTGAATAGCATTGACCAAGTGGGCCATATAGTTGGCATTACGGTAGTGGCCTGCTCCTTTGGCTAGTGGTCGGTTGTCGTCGTGACCTAACCAGCCACCCAAAGTCAAGCGTGGTGTAGAAAGCATGAGCCACATATTTTCATCTTCATTGGTTGTACCAGTTTTTCCGATCCAGTCAGCACGAGCTAGGGATGGATTGATAGTAGTCAAGTCCGTCTGGAAACTTGAAGTAATCCGAGATGAGATAACATCTCGAAGGAGACTTTGCATGATGGTTGCTGTCGCTTTTGAATAAACCTGGACAGGCTCATCCTTGTGCTCGTATACCAGTCGGCCATCCGTTGACTCGATCTTCGCGATCATATGTTTCTTATGGTAAACTCCATTGTTGGCTAGAGTCTGATACCCGTTGGTATGCTGGGCAACTGTAACGTCAATCCCCCCACCCATCGGTAAACTTTCAATCCCATATTCTGGGATTTCGTAACCCATTTTTTCCATATAGCCTTTGACATCAACACCCTTCTCTCGAAGCGTACGATACGTCCAGTAGGCCGGGATATTCCATGAGTAGTTAAGGGCTTCTCCCAATGTCATCATTCCCGTACCAGGACTATTGACATACATGATGGGATTCCCATTTGAGAAGTTGGTAGGATAGTTTGACAAGATACTTGCACTTCCCATCAAACCTTGGTCAATAGCAATACCATAGGCCAATATCGGTTTTGTGGTTGAAGCTGGAGAACGCTTGGTATCGATAGCGTGATTGTTCTGATTTTCTTGATAATTACGGCCACCAACAAATCCAAGGATAGCTCCCGTTTGGTTGTCCATGAGGACATTCCCCACCTCAGGCTGGCCTGTCGAATCATCTAGCAGATAGCCGTAGGTCGCAACCGCATTTTGCATCGCAGCATGAACATTTTTATTGATAGTTGTCGTAATCTTATATCCACCATTTTCAATTTCCTTAGTGGCTAAATCGCGATAGGATTTCTGAATGGACTCATTCTTTAATTCTTGCGCAGAAACATTATCTCGTTGGACGAGGTAGTCGTACATGCGGTCCGTAGCTTCTGCCAAGGTTGCATAGTAGAGATAGTCACGTGAAGTACCACTAACACTACCTGATGGTAGGAAGTCTTTCTTAAAGTCATAATCTTTGTACTTATCGTAGTCTTCCTGACTTAGAGCCCCTGTCCGGTACATGTTGTAGAGGACATCCTTGGCACGCTTGATTCCCAGAGCCATATCCTCATCACTCTTCATACTACCATCAGATTCATAAGGAGAATAACTGATTGGACTCTGTGGCAATCCTGCGATAAAGGCTGCTTGAGGGACCGTTAAATCCGAAGCATTGACCCCAAAGATTCCTTCTGCAGCCTGCTGGGCACCTGCAATATTTTGGCCTTTATGATTGCGACCAAAAGGAGCTATGTTAAGGTAGGTTGTCAAAATCTCATCCTTACCCATGGCCCGCTCTAAAGCAAGAGCATCAATAATCTCTTTAGCCTTACGAGCTAGAGTTGGAGCATCCCCCACTACTTGTTGCTTGATGACTTGCTGGGTCAAGGTCGAACCACCACTAGACGAGCCTAGACCGACAAAGGTTCCCAAAGTCGCACGAATAACGGCCTTAGGCACAACTCCCTTGTGCTCATTGAAATGCTCGTCCTCTGTCGCAACAATGGCTTTCTTAAGGTTATCTGAGATAGCATCTGAAGCGACTGAAGTGCGCAACAAATCACCCTCGATCGAGGCAATGGTACTGCCGTCAGAATAAGTGATTTCTGAGATAGAGGCAATATCCTTCACTTGCTTGACCAACTCTTCTGCTTGAGGTACCTGGGCCTTGTCAAATAGAGCGACTCCATAACCCATAGCTACACCAGCGCCAAACAGTCCACCGATAAAACCTAAGATAAAGAGAGTATTAAAGACTATTTTAAACCCACTCAAAACCTTAGCAAAAATAGACCCAGCCTTTCTAACTTTGTCAGAAGAGGTCCCCTTTTTACTGGTTTTCTTATTAGCTAGTTTTTCTGCTAGTCTTTTCTTCCATTTTGCAATTCGTTGCATTAGCTGCTGGAAAAAATGCAGCATTTTTGTTTTTAATTCATTAATTCTTTCTTTCATGAATGTCCTCGCTTTCTCTATTATACCATAAAAGGGAAACTTTCAATAAAATAGCCACTTTCTTCCCTATTCCACTAGGCTATTAATCAAGTTTGTGATACAATAGGTAGAAACAATATTTTATAAAGGAGAAAAGACACATGCACATTTTTGATGAGCTAAAAGAGCGTGGTTTGATTTTTCAAACGACTGATGAAGAAGCTTTGCGTAAAGCCCTAGAAGAAGGTCAAGTTTCTTATTATACTGGCTACGATCCAACTGCTGACAGCCTTCACCTAGGCCACCTTGTCGCAATCTTGACCAGTCGTCGTTTGCAACTAGCAGGTCACAAACCTTATGCGCTCGTTGGCGGTGCTACAGGTCTCATCGGAGATCCGTCCTTCAAAGATGCTGAGCGTAGTCTCCAAACAAAAGACACAGTAGAGGGCTGGGTCAAGTCTATCCAAGGACAACTGTCTCGTTTTCTTGACTTTGAAAATGGTGAAAATAAAGCTGTCATGGTCAACAACTACGACTGGTTTGGCAGCATCAGCTTCATTGATTTCCTCCGTGATATCGGAAAATACTTCACTGTCAACTACATGATGAGCAAGGAATCTGTGAAAAAACGGATCGAAACAGGGATTTCTTATACTGAGTTTGCCTACCAAATCATGCAAGGGTATGACTTCTACGTCCTTAACCAAGAGCACAACGTAACGCTACAAATCGGTGGTTCTGACCAGTGGGGAAATATGACAGCTGGTACCGAATTGCTTCGTCGTAAGGCTGACAAGACTGGTCACGTTATCACTGTGCCACTCATCACAGACGCAACTGGTAAGAAATTTGGTAAATCAGAAGGAAACGCAGTCTGGCTCAATCCTGAAAAGACTTCCCCATACGAAATGTACCAATTCTGGATGAACGTCATGGATGCAGACGCTGTTCGCTTCTTGAAGATCTTTACCTTCTTGTCACTTGATGAGATTGAAGACATCCGTAAACAATTTGAAGCGGCTCCACACGAACGCTTGGCTCAGAAAGTCTTGGCTCGTGAAGTCGTAACACTTGTTCACGGCGAAGAAGCCTACAAGGAAGCCCTTAACATCACAGAGCAACTCTTTGCCGGAAACATCAAAAACCTTTCTGTTAAAGAACTCAAACAAGGACTCCGTGGCGTGCCAAACTACCAAGTACAAGCAGATGAAAATCACAATATCGTGGAACTCCTCGTGTCATCTGGTGTGGTGAATTCCAAACGCCAAGCCCGTGAAGATGTCCAAAATGGAGCCATCTACGTCAACGGCGACCGTATCCAAGACCTTGACTATGTCTTGAGTGACGCAGATAAGTTAGAAAATGAACTCACTGTTATCCGCCGCGGAAAGAAGAAATACTTTGTTCTTACATACTAAAAAAGCAGACTGGAGGCATTTGCCATCCAGTCCTTTTTTTGCTAGACTAAAACTATGAATACAAACCTCAAACCAAAACTCCAACGCTTTGCTACTGCTAGCTCCTTTGCCTGCCCTATCTGCCAAGAAAATCTGGCCTTGGTAGAAACCAGTCTCAAGTGTAGCAATCGCCATTCTTTTGACTTGGCAAAATTCGGCTATGTCAATCTGGCTCCTCAAATCAAGCAATCTGCCAACTACGACAAGGAAAACTTTCAAAACCGCCAAGAAATCCTAGAAGCTGGCTTTTATCAGACTATCTTAGAAACCATCTCAGACCTGCTTGCAAGACTAGAAACTGCCAAAACTATCTTGGATATCGGTTGTGGCGAAGGCTTCTACTCTCGTAAACTCCAAGAAAGTCATCCTGACAAGACCTTCTATGCCTTTGATATTTCAAAAGATTCCGTTCAAATCGCTGCCAAGAGCGAACCCAACTGGGCGGTCAACTGGTTTGTCGGTGACCTAGCTCGCCTTCCTATAAAAGACGCTAGCATGGATATCCTGCTTGATATCTTTTCCCCTGCCAACTATGGTGAATTTCGCCGCGTTTTATCCAAAGACGGTATTTTAATCAAGGTCATCCCAACTGAAAATCACCTCAAAGAAATCCGTCAAATGGTGCAGGACCAGCTGACAAAGAAGGACTATTCTAATCAAGATATCAAAGAACATTTCCAGGAACACTTCAGCATCCAATCTAGCCAAATAGCTTCCCTAACAAAGCATATCACAGCAGAGCAACGCCAAGCCCTGCTTGCCATGACACCCTTACTCTTTCACGTTGATCATACCAATATTGACTGGAGTCAGTTGACTGAGATTACCATCGAAGCAGAGATTTTGGTTGGGAAAGCACTGTAAATTAGTTTAAATATGAAAAAACGCATCTATTAAAGCTGCGTTTTTGTTTAATCTTAGTTCAAGTGCCAGATATCTTCGTTGTACTGAGCGATTGTACGGTCAGATGAGAAGAATCCTGCTTTGGCAATGTTAACGATGACTTTATCCAACCATGCGTCACGGTCTTCGTAGTCAGCAAGCATTTGCTCTTTGACTTTGATGTAGTCTTCCAAGTCAAGGAGAGTCATGAACCAGTCTTTGTTGATCAATTCGTTGTAAAGACGTTCCAAGCGTTCTTTCTTACCTACTGCAAGAACAGCATCACTAACGATGAAGTCAACCAATGGTTTGATAGCTTCACGAGCATAGAATTCGCTTGATTTATAAGCTGCTTTTGCGTAAAGGTCGATAACAGTTTCTGAATCTTCACCGAAGATGTAGATGTTTTCGTCACCAACCAATTCAGCGATTTCCACGTTAGCTCCGTCCATAGTACCAAGAGTCAAAGCTCCATTCAACATGAATTTCATGTTACCAGTACCTGAAGCTTCTTTAGAAGCAAGTGAGATTTGTTCTGAGATGTCACATGCTGGGATCAAGAAGCTTGCTGCAGTAACGTTGTAGTTTTCAACCATTACGACTTGCAAGTGTGGAGCTACAGCTGGGTCGTTAGCAATCACTTCTGACAAGCAAAGGATCAAGTGAATGATGTCTTGAGCGATTGTGTAGGCAGGAGCTGCTTTACCACCAAAGAAGACTGTGATTGGACGAGCAGGGATGTTACCAGCCTTGATGTCAAGGTATTTGTGGATCACATACAAAGCGTTCATTTGTTGGCGTTTGTACTCGTGAAGACGTTTGATTTGGATATCAAAGATAGAGTTTGTATTGATTTCCACACCTTGGTGTTCTTTCAAGTGACGAGCCAATTTACGTTTGTTGTGAGCCTTGATACTTTCCAATTTTTCTTTAACAGCAGCCTTGTCTTCGTATGACAAGAGTTTTTCAAGCTCATCTGCTTCATGGTGCCAACCATGTCCAAGAATCTCATCCAAGTAGTGAGACAAGCTTGGGTTAGCATGCATAAGCCAACGACGGAATGTGATACCGTTTGTTTTGTTGTTGAATTTTTCTGGGTAGATGTCGTAGAAAGCTTTCAACTCTGAGTTCTTCAAGATTTCAGTGTGAAGAGCTGCAACCCCGTTTACGCTGTATCCATAGTGAATATCCATGTGCGCCATGTGTACACGATCATTCTCATCGATGATTTGAACAGCTGAGTCTTTGTATTCTGCCTTCACACGACGATCCAATTCTTCGATGATTGGTACCAAGTGAGGAACCACTTCTTGCAAGAATTCAAGAGGCCATTTTTCAAGGGCTTCAGCAAGGATTGTGTGGTTAGTGTAGGCAGTCATACTACGAACGATTGAGATTGCTTCATCAAGTTCGATACCACGTGCAGTTAAAAGACGGATCAATTCAGGAATCACCATTGATGGGTGAGTATCATTGATTTGTACAACTGCATAGTCCGCAAGGTCATGCAAGTTGCTTCCTTTTTCGATTGCTTCGTCGATGATCAATTGTGCACCGTTTGAAACCATGAAGTATTGTTGGAAGATACGGAGCAATTCACCTTGCTTGTCGCTATCGTCTGGGTAAAGGAAGAGAGTCAAGTTGCGAGCGATATCTGTCTTGTCAAAGTTGATACCATCTTCGATGATAGAAGAATCAACTGAATCCAAGTCAAACAAACGCAAGCGGTTTTTAGTAGCTGTCTTGTAACCAGGTACATCGATATCGTAAAGAGTAGATGTCAATGTGAAGTGTGCGAATGGCACTTGGTAGCTACGGCTTGAGCGTACCAACCAGTTTTGCTCTGTCAACCAAGCGTTAGGAATCGTTTCTTGTTGGTTGTTTTTAAGAACTTGTTGGAAAAGACCAAAGTGGTAGTTCAAACCAACACCGTCACCATTCAAACCAAGTGTAGCGATTGAGTCGATAAAGCAGGCTGCCAAACGTCCCAAACCACCGTTACCAAGTGATGGTTCCAATTCTACTTCTTCGATTTCGATCAACTCTTTACCTGCAGCTGCAAGTTCTTTTTTCACATCGTCGTAAAGACCAAGGTTAATCAAGTTGTTTGACAAGAGTTTACCGATCAAGAACTCAGCTGAGATGTAGTAAACTTTTTTCTTACCAGTGTTGACTGGTTTTTGGCTGCTAGCAAGCTTGCTGTAGTTGAGAAGAGCAAGGTAAAGCTCTTCGTTACTACATTCTGCAATAGTTTTATTGTAACGTTTTTGTACAAATTCGTTTAATGGTAACATGTTTATGTGTCTCCTGATATTGTCTTATTTCTTTAATTCTACCAAATTTTCATTGATTCGGCGATAAATTGTAGTCAAGTCAAGCAAAGTTTCTTCAACAGCTGGTGTCAATTGATCTTCAGTCATACGCCAAGACCAGTTTCCTCCAAGAGTAGATGGGTAGTTCATGCGAGCTGACTCATCTAGTTCTAGCAAATCTTGCATAGTGGCAATAGCCATGAAGCTCACTGATGAAAATACTGTGCGAAGCATTGCGTGTGGCACTGTTTCATACTCTTTACGGTTAGTGTAGCGGGCCATGTACTCACGAGTTGGATCATCGATTTCATTACGGTACCAACCAAGAACCGTATTGTTATCGTGTGTTCCTGTGTACATAACAGAGTTAGCAGGTGCCAAGTGTGGGCTATCGATACTTTCATCTTCTGGATTGAAGGCAAATTGAAGAATCTTCATCCCTGGGAAGCCAGTACGTTCGCGCAACTCGATAACCTCATCTGTCATGAAGCCAAGGTCTTCTGCGATGATATTCAGCTCACCAAGTTCTTCCTTAACGGCTGCGAAGAGTTTGTAGCCTGGACCTTTCACCCATTTACCAGGGGCCGCTGTATCGGAACCAGCAGGGATTTCCCAGTAAGATTCAAAGCCACGGAAGTGGTCGATACGAACAATATCGTAGATTTTGAAGCTTTCACGCAAGCGTTCAACCCACCATTTGTAACCGTCTTTGTCCATTGCTTCCCAGTCATAGATTGGGTTCCCCCAAAGCTGACCAGTGGCAGAAAACTCATCTGGTGGGCATCCTGCGATGCAGGTTGCTTTACCATTTGCATCTGTCTTGAAGAGATGTGGATTTGCCCACATGTCGCTTGAATCTTCCGCAACATAGATTGGCATATCTCCAACAATCTCGATATGGTTATCGTTAGCGTAGGCTTTCAATTTCAACCATTGTTGGAAGAAGAAGTATTGAGTCACACGGTGGTAAACCAACTTGTCTGCCAATTTCTCACGGTAGCTTTCAAGTGCTGAAGCTTTACGCGCACGAGCATCTGCGTCTGGCCATTCTGTCCAAGCAAGATTGTCAAAATGCTCTTTGATAGCCATATACTCTGCGAAGAGTTCGAGCCAAGATTGGTTATCTTGAGCAAACTTATCAAAATCTTTGACATCACCCACTTCCAAGAAGCGTTTAACTGCTTTTTCTAAAAGTGGACGACGTGCGTAATAAATCTTCGCATAGTCAACTTCAGATGCATCGCTACCAAAGTCAACACCTTTAAGATCACTGGTTTCGAGCAAGCCTTGCTCTACCAAGATATCAAGGTCAATAAAATGCGTATTTCCAGCAAAGGCCGAGAATGATTGGTATGGAGAATCTCCATAGCTTGTTGTCCCGAGAGGGAGGATTTGCCAGTAACGTTGCTTCGTACGAACCAAGAAATCAACGAAATCATAGGCAGTCTGGCCAAATGATCCAATCCCGTATGCTCCTGGCAGAGAAGAGATGTGCATCAACACACCACTTTGACGTTTTTTCATAATAGCACCTCATGTGTTTGTTATAAAACGTTGCGCAATTAAGGCGCAAACGTTTGCGTTAATTTAAGTATAACGCATTTCAAAAACAAATGCAAGCGTTTTTAAAAAATTTTTTTGAATTATTTTAATCAAACAAAACTTGTTGCCACTGATATTTTATGAAATAAGCGAAAAAATTTTAAAGATTTTCTGATTTAAGATAATTCATTCCCAATATCTGCTCTATTTTCTGAAAAACCGAGCCGAATTTACGCAATCGTTTTCCTAATATATTTTCAATTCAAAAAAAACAAACATTTTAAGTTCTTTCCTATATATGGGCTTTAACAAATGTTTGAAACCTTAAAATTTTTTTAAAATTTCCTAAAAACGCTTGCAACCGTTTTCTGTTTGTGCTATACTAAGTTCGTAAAAGAAAACGTTTGCGTTTTCTCATTAAATTATTTTTGTTATTCTTTAGGAGGAATACACTATGTCATCTAAATTCATGAAGAGCGCTGCTGTGCTTGGAACTGCTACTCTTGCTAGCTTACTTTTGGTAGCTTGCGGAAGCAAAACTGCTGATAAGGCTGCTGATTCTGGTTCATCTGAAGCAAAAGAAATCACTTTCTACGTTGAAGACCAATACAAAGCCTACGCTGAAAAAGTTGCTGCAGCTTATGAAAAAGAATCAGGTACAAAAGTTAACATCAAATCAGGTGACCAACTTGGTGGACTTGACAAACTTTCACTTGACAACCAATCAGGTCAAGCTGCTGACGTTATGATGGCACCATACGACCGCGTAGGTAGCCTTGGTACTGACGGACAACTTTCAGAAGTTACTTTGAGCGATGGTGCAAAAACAGATGATAAAACTAAATCTCTTGTAACAGCTGCTGACGGTAAAGTTTACGGTGCTCCTGCCGTTATTGAGTCACTTGTTATGTACTACAACAAAGACTTGCTTAAAGAAGCTCCAAAAACTTTTGCTGAATTAGAAGAACTTGCTAAAGACAGCAAATACGCTTTCGCTGGTGAAGATGGCAAAACTACTGCATTCCTAGCTGACTGGACAAACTTCTACTACGCATACGGACTTCTTGCTGGTAACGGTGGTTACGTATTCGGACAAAACGGTAAAGACGCTAAAGACATCGGTCTTGCAAACGACGGTTCTATCACTGGTGTCAACTACGCTAAATCTTGGTATGAAAAATGGCCTAAAGGTATGCAAGATACTGAAGGTGCTGCAAACTTGATCCAAACTCAATTCCAAGAAGGTAAAACAGCTGCTATCATCGACGGTCCTTGGAAAGCTCAAGCATTCAAAGATGCTAAAGTAAACTACGGTGTTGCTACTATTCCAACTCTTCCAAATGGTAAAGAATACACACCATTCGGTGGTGGTAAAGCTTGGATCATCCCATCAAGCACTAAGAACCTTGAAGCTGCACAAAAATTTGTAGACTTCCTTGTTTCAACTGAACAACAAAAAGCATTCTACGATGCAACTAACGAAATCCCAGCTAACACTGAAGCTCGTTCATACGCTGAAGGTAAAAACGATGAGTTGACAACAGCTGTTATCAAACAGTTCAAGAACGCTCAACCAATGCCAAACATTTCTCAAATGTCAGCAGTTTGGGATCCAGCTAAAACAATGCTCTTTGACGCTGTAAGTGGTAAAAAAGATGCTAAGACAGCTGCTAACGATGCTGTAACATTGATCAAAGAAACAATCAAACAAAAATTTGGTGAATAATTGAATTCGTTACAAGGGGGGAGAATACAGATCCCCCTTTGATTTTATAAATTTACGAATGATTGCAGTTGCCTATCTAGCGATTGGAGACAAACTTCAATCTCGTATCCTATGAAAGGAGTATTCATGGAAAACCAACAACCTAGCAAAGCAGCCTTGCTTTCAGTGATTCCTGGGTTAGGACAGATTTACAATAAACAAAAGGCGAAAGGTTTTATCTTCCTTGGTGTAACTATCGTATTTGTTCTTTATTTCCTAGCACTTGCAGCCCCTGAATTGCACAATTTGATCACTCTTGGTGACAAGCCAGGTCGTGATAATTCCCTCTTTATGCTGATTCGTGGTGCCTTCCATTTAATCTTTGTAGTCGTTTATGTGCTCTTTTATTTCTCAAATATTAAAGATGCACATACAATCGCAAAACGTATTAACAATGGAATTCCTGTCCCACGTACTTTTAAAGATATGATCAAAGGTATTTATGAGAATGGTTTCCCTTACCTCTTGATCATCCCATCTTACGTCGCTATGACATTTGCGATTATCTTCCCAGTTATCGTAACCTTGATGATTGCCTTTACCAACTATGACTTCCAACACTTGCCACCAAACAAATTGTTGGACTGGGTTGGTTTAACTAACTTTACAAACATCTGGAGCTTAAGTACCTTCCGTTCAGCCTTCGGTGCAGTTCTTTCTTGGACCATCATCTGGGCCTTGTCTGCTTCTACTTTGCAGATTGTGATTGGTATCTTCACAGCAATCATTGCTAACCAACCATTTATCAAAGGAAAACGTATCTTTGGTGTTATTTTCCTTCTTCCTTGGGCAGTTCCAGCCTTCATCACTATCTTGACATTCTCAAACATGTTTAACGATAGTGTCGGAGCGATCAACACTCAAGTATTGCCTATCTTGGCTAAGGTCCTTCCTTTCCTTGACGGAGCGCTTATCCCTTGGAAAACAGACCCAACTTGGACTAAGATTGCCTTGATTATGATGCAAGGTTGGCTAGGATTCCCATACATCTACGTTTTGACTTTGGGTATCTTGCAGTCGATTCCTAACGACCTCTACGAAGCGGCTTATATCGATGGTGCCAATGCTTGGCAGAAATTCCGCAACATCACTTTCCCTATGATTTTGGCTGTTGCGGCACCAACATTGATTAGCCAATACACCTTCAACTTTAACAACTTCTCTATCATGTACCTCTTCAACGGCGGAGGTCCTGGTAGCGTTGGTGGTGGAGCCGGTTCAACTGATATCTTGATCTCATGGATTTATCGTTTGACAACAGGTACATCTCCTCAATACTCTATGGCGGCAGCTGTTACCTTGATCATCTCTATCATTGTCATCTCTATCTCTATGATCGCATTCAAGAAACTACACGCATTTGATATGGAGGACGTCTAAGATGAATAACTCAATCAAACTCAAACGTAGACTGACTCAAACCCTCACTTACCTCTACTTGATTGGTCTTTCAATCGTGATTATTTATCCACTTTTGATCACCATTATGTCAGCCTTCAAGACTGGTAACGTCGTAGCTTTTAAACTAGATGCTAACGTCGACTTTAGCTTTGCCAACTTCCAAGGGCTCTTCACTGAAACCTTGTACGGCACTTGGTACCTCAACACTTTGATTATCGCCTTGATTACCATGGCTGTTCAAACAAGTATCATCGTACTTGCTGGTTATGCCTACAGCCGTTACAACTTCTTGGCTCGTAAACAAAGTTTGGTCTTCTTCTTGATCATCCAAATGGTGCCAACTATGGCCGCTTTGACAGCCTTCTTCGTTATGGCCCTTATGTTGAATGCGCTTAACCAAAGCTGGTTCCTCATCTTCCTTTATGTTGGTGGAGGTATTCCGATGAATGCTTGGTTGATGAAAGGCTACTTCGACACAGTACCGATGTCTCTTGATGAATCAGCAAAACTAGATGGTGCAGGACACTTCCGTCGCTTCTGGCAAATTGTTCTCCCACTCGTTCGCCCAATGGTGGCTGTACAAGCGCTCTGGGCCTTCATGGGACCTTTCGGAGACTATATCCTCTCTAGTTTCTTGCTTCGTGAGAAAGAATACTTTACAGTTGCCGTTGGTCTACAGACCTTTGTCAGCAATGTGAAAAACTTGAAGATTGCCTACTTCTCAGCAGGTGCTATCCTCATCGCCCTTCCAATCTGTATTCTCTTCTTCTTCCTACAAAAGAACTTTGTTTCAGGACTTACAAGTGGTGGCGACAAGGGATAATTTATCCCCGCCACCCTTTTTCATTTTGATCTTGTTTCTAAAGTTGAAAGATTAGACACAAGACCGCAAATAGTAGCAAAATCAGCTTTTCAGTAAGCAATTTATCTACTAGACTTGAAATAAAGCACATTTCTCTATATAATAATACTCATATAGAAAACACCTTTTAGAAAGATGCCTATGCTTCCATATCCATTCTCGTATTTCTCTAGTATCTGGGGATTTCGCAAACCCCTATCAAAACGTTTCGGTCTCAACTGGTTTCAGCTTCTCTTTACGAGCATTTTCCTCATCAGTTTGTCTATGGTTCCGATTGCCATTCAAAACAGCTCACAGGAAACGTATCCACTGGATACCTTTATCGATAATGTCTACACTCCACTGACAGATGAAGCCATCATGGACTTGTCAGAGAATGCACAAATCGTTGATGGAAAGCTGAACTACTCAGGTACGAAGAATCAGCAGCCTTCTCTTTTGATTGGCCCGAGCCAAAACAAAGAATTGCCAAAGGACTTGCAACTTCATTTTGATACAGAAGAACTCGTCATCAGTAAGGAAAGTAAGGAACTGACTCGCATTCGCTACCACGCGATTCAAACGGAGAGTTTCCAGAGTAAGGAAGATCTAACCCAGGCCATTTCTAAAGATTGGTACCAACAAAATCGGGTCTATATCAGTCTCTTTCTCGTCCTTGGTGCTAGCTTCCTCTTTGGATTAAATTTCTTCATTGTCTCTCTTGGAGCTAGTCTTCTCCTTTATATCACCAAAAAATCACGCCTCTTTTCATTTAGGACTTTTAAAGAGTGCTACCACTTTATCTTGAACTGTTTAGGATTACCCACTCTGATTACGCTTATTTTGGGACTTTTTGGCCAAAATATGGCAACCCTTATCACTGTACAAAACATTCTTTTTGTTCTTTATCTGGTCACTATTTTTTACAAGACACATTTCCGTGATCCAGATTATCATAAATAGGAGATTTTTATGCCCGTGACGATTAAAGATGTGGCTAAGGCTGCAGGTGTCTCACCTTCAACTGTTACCCGCGTCATTCAAAATAAATCAACGATTAGTGATGAAACCAAAAAACGAGTTCGCAAGGCGATGAAGGAGCTCAACTACCATCCCAACCTCAATGCTCGTAGCTTGGTAAGTAGCTATACTCAGGTTATCGGTCTGGTGCTTCCTGATGACTCGGATGCCTTTTACCAAAATCCTTTCTTCCCATCTGTCCTACGAGGGATTGCCCAAGTCGCGTCTGAAAACCACTACGCTATCCAGATTGCAACGGGGAAAGATGAGAAAGAACGTCTCAATGCGATTTCTCAGATGGTTTATGGCAAGCGTGTTGACGGTTTGATTTTCCTCTACGCTGAAGAAGAAGATCCTCTGGTCAAGCTAGTAGCCGATGAGCAATTCCCTTTCCTCATTCTCGGAAAATCCACTTCACCCTTTATCCCTCTTGTTGATAATGACAATGTACAAGCGGGCTTTGATGCGACAGAGTATTTCATCAAAAAAGGATGCAAACGAATTGCCTTTATCGGGGGTACAAAGCGACTCTTCGTAACGCAAGATCGTCTAACTGGCTATGAGTCCGCACTCAAACAACACCAACTTCCGATTGATACCAACTTAACCTACTTTGCGACCGAATTTCTAGAAGAAAAAGGGTATCAGTTCAGTGAACTCCTGTTCAATCACGATCCGCAGATTGACGCTATTATCACAACTGACAGTCTCCTAGCCGAAGGAGTCTGTGACTATATCGCTAAGCACAAACTGGATGTTCCTGTCCTCAGCTTCGACTCAGTCAATCCTCGACTTGACCTCGTAGCTTATGTCGATATCAATAGTCTGGAACTTGGGCGCGTTTCCTTTGAAACCATTCTCCAGATCATCAACGATGCTAAAAACAATAAACAGATTTGTTACCGCCAGTTGATTGGACACAAAATTATCGAAAAATAAAGGCCAGCCCCAAGGCTGGTCTTTTGAGTATTATTAATTGTCTGTTTCTACGAATCGTCCTAGGATGTGGACATTTTCAGATACAGAGACAAAGGCTGTCGGATCGACCTGTTTCATGATGTGTTTAAAATCATTAAACTCTGCTCGTGTGATAACCGTAATTAAGACTGCTTTTCTCTCATGATTATAGGTTCCTTCTGCATCGTGGATCATGGTTGCTCCGCGATGCAATTTTTTATGGATTTTTGCGATTACCTTGTCAGGATTATTGGTCACAATCATGGCCTGCATGCGTTTTTGCTTGGTAAAGACCGCATCAGTCACACGGCTGGAGACAAAGATGGTAATCATGGAGTAGAGGGCGTATTTCCAACCAAAGGTCAATCCTGCTATCAGCATAATCGTCCCATTCACTAAGAAAGAAATACTACCGACATTCTTACCCGTTTTCTTTCGAATGGTCAGACTGACGATATCTGTACCTCCACTAGAAATATTGTTACGGAGCGCAAAACCAATCCCCAAGCCCATGACAACACCCCCAAAAAGGGCATTGATAATGGGATCCTCTGTCAGGGTCACAACTGGTACAATCTGGATAAAGAGGGAACTCATGGATACTGTGATGAAGGTAAAGATTGTAAACTTATGCCCAATCTGATACCAAGCCAAAATCATCAACGGAAAATTGATAGCATAAAAGGTTAGCGATATCGGAATATAAAAACCAAACCAGTGATTACTCAAGGCAGAGATAATCTGTGCCAGACCTGTCGCGCCACTGGAGTAAACGTGCCCTGGTTGAAAAAAGAAATTGACTGCTACTGCTGACAAAAAGCCATAAACCAGAGAAGCCGATACTTTCTCATCATATTTTTCCCGAGAGATACTTTGTAAAACTCGTAAGATTTTTATCTGATAAGCAAAGCGGCGCAGATAATAGCGCCACCGCTTAATTCGTTTTGCTTGTTTCATCTTCTTCTACTTGTAAGCTGAGTTCCTCTAGTTGTTTGAGAGCGACTGTTGATGGAGCTTGTGTCATTGGGTCGGTTGCCTTATTGTTCTTAGGAAAGGCAATGACTTCACGAATATTCTCTTCCCCTGCTAAGAGCATCACAAAACGGTCAAGACCGATAGCCAAACCACCATGTGGCGGAAAACCATAGTCCATGGCTTCAAGAAGGAAACCAAACTGGTCATTTGCTTCTTCAGCTGAGAAACCAAGTGCTTTGAACATACGTTCTTGAAGGTCTTTTTGGTTGATACGAAGACTACCACCACCAAGCTCATAGCCGTTCAAAACGATATCGTAGGCAATGGCACGAACCTTAGCCAAATCACCTTCAAGCTCATGAGCAGTATCTGCTTGAGGAAGGGTAAATGGATGGTGGGCGCTCATGTAGCGGTCTTCTTCTTCAGACCATTCAAACATTGGCCAATCAACCACCCAAAGGAAGTTGAACTTATCGTTATCAATCAAACCAAGCTCTTTGGCAATACGGCCACGAAGGGCACCAAGGGTTGCATTTGCCACTTCAAGCGTATCCGCCACAAAGAGAACCAAATCCTTGTCTTCAAGAGCAAGTGCTGCAGTCAAGTCTGCTTGAATCCCAGTTAAGAACTTGGCAACCGGTCCATTTAATTCTCCATCAACTACCTTGACCCAAGCAAGACCTTTGGCACCGTACTGTTTGGCTACTTCAGTCATCTTGTCGATGTCTTTACGTGAGTAGTTGTCCGCAGCTCCTTTAACTACAATGGCTTTAACAGCAGGTGCTTCTGAGAAGACTTTAAAATCAACACCCTTGACAATTTCTGTCAGGTCCTGAAGCAACATGTCAAAACGCGTATCTGGCTTGTCAGAACCGTAAAGAGCCATCGCGTCATCGTACTTCATACGAGGAAATGGAAGCGTCACGTCGATGCCTTTTGTTTCTTTCATCACGCGCGCAATCAATCCTTCTGTGATATCTTGAATCTCTTGCTCCATAAGGAAGGATGTTTCCAAGTCGACCTGGGTAAACTCAGGCTGACGGTCTCCACGCAAGTCTTCATCACGGAAACATTTGACGATTTGGTAGTAACGGTCAAATCCAGCATTCATCAAGAGTTGCTTAGTGATTTGTGGGCTCTGAGGAAGAGCGTAGAAATGCCCTTTATTGACACGAGATGGTACCAAATAGTCACGCGCCCCTTCTGGCGTTGATTTAGAAAGGAATGGCGTCTCCACATCGATAAACTCCAACTCATCCAAGTAATTACGGATAGAGTGGGTCACCTTGGCACGAAGCTTAAGGTTTTCTAGCATTTCTGGACGACGAAGGTCAAGGTAACGGTAACGCAAACGTGTATCGTCATTGGCCTCAATTCCATCTTTAATCTCAAAAGGTGTTGTTTTGGCTGTATTAAGCACCGTCAAAGCTGTCACGTTCAACTCAACTGCACCCGTTGGCAATTTATCATTGGCTTGCTCACGCGCAGCGACTTGTCCAGTCACCTCGATAACAAATTCGCTACGAAGGCTTTCAGCTGTTGCCATAACCTCTGCAGATACTTTTTCAGGGTTGATAACCAACTGCATGATTCCTTCACGGTCACGAAGGTCGATAAATATTAAACCACCAAGGTCACGACGACGGCCAACCCATCCTTTCAAGGTCATTTCTTGTCCGATGTGTTCCTCACGAACACGACCAGCATACATACTACGTTTCATGTTTTCTCTCCTCTTTTATTCTGTTACTATTTTACCATAAAAGAGCAGGCTCTTCATGAAAATCAGCAGAAAAGTTTAATTGTCTTTAGAAATCAAAACGAACAGACAAAAAATCCGATGAAAACGTCATCGGATTCTCTGATTATGATTCTTAACCTTTTTTACGCTTTTCAGCAATCTCAGCTGCCTTTTTAGGTAGAACAATCTCCGTCGCATAAGCCGAAGCAAAACGCAAGACACCTGCAATAGGCGCAAAGACCACTGCTAGATAGTTGTAGAAGAAATCGCCTTTAAAGGCATAGGCAAGTGCCCCGATGATAAAGAAGAGAACGACCGCCTGTATCACTGCTAATAAAATTACTCGTTTCATGTGACCTCCTGACTCTATTATAGCATGAGTATCATCAAAAAGCCGATTAAATTATTCAAAGCGTGGAGAGAAATACTGTAAAGAAGACCTTTTCGGCTCACATAAGCCAGTCCCAAACTCAATCCCAGACTAGCATAAACTAAAAACTGTTGCAAAGTCCCTGGAAAATGAATCAAGGCAAAGAGCACACTCGATACGAGGAGAAACAGAGCTGTCTGTTTGCCGTTGTTCTGCTTAGGAAAGAGATAGCGCGCCAGCATCCCTCTAAAGATGAGTTCTTCCGTCAGAGGAGCAAAGACCACTACCATAAAGAAACCAAAGACAGGCTGAGCAACTGTCAGTTGTGATACGATTTGTTGATTGACCGACGGATCATCTGGCAAAAAGAACTGGGCTGTAATCGCCACTAGCAAAACCAGAGTTGGCAACCAAATATAACGATTAAAAGCTGTTGTCTGGATGCTAACCTTTTCTGTCTGATACCATCTGTAAACTCCATAAACATAGGCCCCTGACAGGGCGATATAAAGTGGCAAGACTCCAAAGATCGAAGCCCCTAGGTCAAGCGCTGATAAAGCCATACTCTGAACCAGACCATAGCCAAAGTAAAAGGATAGAATGGCTAGAAGAAACCAGCCAAGATTTTTAAGTAATTTCATATGGACCTCCTATTTGGAATGAAGACTTAGCATTGTTATTCACATCATCTTGATAAAAATGTGGAATACAGTCGCAACTAAAAGAGTTAATCAGTGAATTCCTCTTGCAAAAATAGAAACGGTAGTAATGGTTTTATAAAGATATTTTTGAGCAAGCAAAAGCAATGTTAATCCTAGGAAAAAGAGGGTCAGGAGCAAAGTAAGGTCCTGACCAGTTTTAAATACTATTAAAAGCCTAATTTTTCAAAGATTTCTGAGAAATTTTGATTGATAGCATCAAGTGACACTTGAACTTCTTCTCGAGTTTGGTTGTTCTTAACTGTCACTTGTCCGCTTTCGACTTCGCTCTCTCCGAGAGTGATGAGGGTCTTAGCAGCAAAGACATCGGCTGACTTGAACTGAGCTTTGAGCTTCCGGTTAAGGTAATCACGCTCTGCTTTGAAACCTTGCTGACGAAGGGCTTGTACCAATTCCAAGGCCTTGACATTTGCTCCATCACCCAAGACTGCGATATAGACATCTAGAGCATTTTCGATAGGGAGAGTCACACCTTGCTTTTCAAGAATGAGAAGCAGGCGCTCTACACCAAGGCCAAAACCAAATCCAGCAGTCTCAGGACCACCAAAGTAAGCAACCAAACCATCGTAACGACCACCCGCACAGACTGTCAAGTCATTGCCCTCAATCTCAGTGATAAACTCGAAAATGGTGTGGTTGTAGTAGTCCAGACCACGCACCATATTGGTATCGATGATATAGTCTACTCCAAGATTCTCCAACATCTGACGCACAGCATCAAAGTGAGCTTGGCTTTCTTCATCAAGGAAGTCCAAGATAGACGGCGCATTCTCCACTGCCACCTTGTCTTCTTTTTCCTTAGAGTCCAAGACACGAAGAGGATTTTCCTCCAAACGACGTTGGCTATCCTTCGACAAGGTCTCCTTGAGCGGTGTCAAATAGTCGATCAAGGCTTGACGGTAGGCTGCACGACTCTCAGGATTTCCAAGAGTGTTGAGGTGCAACTTGACACCTTGGATGCCAATTTCTTTCAAGAAATGGGCTGCCATAGCGATGGTTTCCACATCGGTAGCTGGATTGCTAGAGCCAAAACATTCAACACCAATTTGATGGAACTGGCGCAAACGCCCTGCCTGTGGACGCTCATAACGAAACATTGGGCCCATGTAGTAGAACTTACTTGGCTTTTGCACCTCTGGCGCGAAGAGTTTATTTTCCACATATGAACGGACAACGGGCGCAGTTCCTTCTGGACGGAGGGTGATATGACGGTCACCCTTGTCATAGAAGTCATACATTTCCTTGGTTACGATATCCGTTGTATCTCCGACAGAGCGACTGATGACCTCGTAATGCTCAAAAATAGGCGTGCGCACTTCTGCATAGTTGTAGCGCTTGAAAATCTCACGGGCAAAGCCCTCAACGTACTGCCACTTGGCAGACTCAGCAGGTAAAATATCCTGCGTTCCTTTTGGTTTTTGTAATTTCATAGGGAATCCTCTTTAAACTTAATAGTCTTATTTTACCATAAATAAAGGGATTAAAACAGTGAGAAAAAATAAGGATTTAGATATCATTTTTGAGATTAAGACTTGTCAAAAGAATAGCCAGGAAGGAAAGACCAACAAATAGCATCCAAGTCAACTGTATATTCCATACGGCTACTAGTGAAAAACAAGCTGTTCCCACAGGTATGGATAAGGTAAATAATAAACCTAAAAAATTACTGGTACGAGCTAGAACCTCTGGAGCTAGATTTTTCATGAGCATGGCACTAATCTTTGGTTGAACTTTGCCAGACACATACAGAGTTAAAAATAGAAATAGCAAACCAAGCACGACTTGATTGAATACGTTAGCCAGACCAATTAGAGTGAGCCCTACGGTAGCCCACATCATCAATCTAGGCAAGGACTGCTTCCCAAAATAATCATTGCCCGTAAGGCTACTGATGATGATTGCTAACAAAACACAGGCTTGATTGATAAATAGTGTCTCTGTGTAAGAAAAATTCAAGAGAGAATGGCTCAAAAAGAAGATATTATAAATTCCACCCAAAGCGCCACCCAAGGCATTGATAAGCAAGACAGCAAAGAGCATAAAACCAAAGTTTTTCTGTCCACTTTTAAGAAAAACGAGGCGTAAATTTCGGTAAATTGTTAGGAACTGGTCTTTGATAGGAAGCTTCTCATTTTTTAGTTTTTCACCATCAGCAGATGACATTGACAGACTCAATTTGCTTTTTCCTAAAAAGAGAATAAAGGCTGATACTAGGAAAAAGCAGGCATTGATTCCCGCAACAAGGGAAAAATTGTTGACCGATAGACCTAAAAGCCAGACTCCAAAAGCTTGACCACCAATAGCTGAAATATAGGTGATAAACTGGGAAAAAGAATAAGCCTCCATCAAATCATTTTCAGCCACTTTTTCCTTAATAAGAGGCATGCGCAAACCACCTGCAAAATCACTGATCACATCACTGATGACATTGATCAAACACAGGCTAGAAAAGGCAAAGAGACTAGCTTGCTGAACAACTAGGGCTGCCAGAAAAAATAAAACCGCCTGAAACAAACCGCTATAGACCATCCATTTGACCTTGTCCCTTGTGTAATCTGCCCGAATCCCTACAAAAACTGTAAAGAGAGTCGGAAGAATCATGACAATATTCGCCATAGCAACAGCAAAAGAGGCTTGTGGCAAGGTCGATGCATAAACGATAAATACCAGGTTAAAAATCGAAGCACCAAAGGCATTGAAGAAGCGCGACAAAGTCAAGAGTCGATAAGCTTGATTTCTAAACAATAGTTTCATAGGTAATCTCCCTTCTTGTTATAATCCCTATATGAAGTATGACTATAGTATAGCACTTAGAAATTGAAAGGGAAAACTTTTGAATATATGCAACACACAAAATGAGCAAAGAAACGATAGAACTTTTGTAACGACCTGAGAGTAGTCAAAAGTTCTATCGCTTAAATTTTCAAATTATTTTCTTAGTTTGCAGATATTAAACAATCGGTTGTATTTCTGTAGTATTCAGCAGATTTGTTACAACCAAGCATCTCAAAAATATGGACAGCATCTTCCATCTTTTTCTGACCTTCCTTGACTCTACCCTGCTTGCTATCAAGAAGACCTTCAGCCCACAAATAGACAATTCGGAAATAGGTCTCATTTTCCTTGTAGAAATGCTCTTTGATGACACGTTTAAAATAAGAGGCATTGGTAAATTCTTCACACTCAATGCTGGCTAAAAAACCATTCAATAGCATAGTATGAAAAAGGTTTCGACTACTAGACATTTCCATTAGAAAATCGGATTTGCGGACCATTTCTCGTACATATCTAGTAAAAAGAGAAACGGACAAGAACGGAGAACTGACTGAGAACAAATTGAGTTCATAGATTCCCCAAATCTCGGTAGAAAACAGGTAATCATGAAGGACTTTCCCTTCCTCTGCTGTTAACTCTACCGTTTCATCCATGCTCTTCATATAAGACTTAATCATAATGGCATTTAGAATATATTTCTGTTTGTTTTGAGAATTGGCATACTTTTGATACTCCTTACGATACAAGTCCTCGAGAGGTGCTATGTTCTTTGGATCCAAGATATCTGTGATTTCTTTTCTCAACTCAGAATCTGTATCATACTGAAAACCTCTCGCCAGAAAGAGTATTTCCTCTACACTCGCAGATATATTTTCTAGGGCAAACAGAAACTTTCCCACCGAAAGTTCACTCTGACCTGTTTCAAATCGGGACAACATGGACGGCGAAAATTGTCCCCCAGTTGCTTGTCTCAGCGAGATATTTCTTGACTCTCGTAATTCTCTAAAGACTTTTCCAATCTGCTCCATAGGCTTCCCCTTGATTCAGTATTTTCTTCATTTTATCATATTTTTCAGAAAATTCATCAAAAACTTGCCAAATTGTCAGAATTATGAGAAAATAGAGGATATTTATCACGTGGAGGGACTGTTATGAGAGACGATATCAAAATCAATGACCGCGCTTTGGCCTTGCAAGACCAAATTATCGAAAAACTAGAGAAGGTTTTTGATACAGATGTGGAATTGGATGTGTATAATCTGGGCTTGATTTATGAGATCAATCTGGATGAAACCGGGCTCTGCAAGATCGTCATGACCTTCACTGATACTGCCTGCGATTGCGCAGAAAGCTTGCCTATCGAAATTGTGGCAGGTCTGAAACAAATCGAGGGTATCGAAGATGTCAAGGTTGAAGTTACCTGGTCGCCTGCCTGGAAGATCACACGAATCAGTCGCTACGGCCGTATTGCCCTTGGACTACCACCTCGTTAATGAGGCAAATCACTTTTGAAGATAAAAAGAAGCAAGCCGAAGATGGCTTGCTTTTTGATACTCAATGAAAATCAAAGAGCAAACTAGGAAACTAGCCGCAGGCTGTACTTGAGTACGGCAAGGCGACGTTGACGTGGTTTGAATTTGATTTTCGAAGAGTATGAGTTTATTTTTTACCTGACTTGTCCATATTCCAGAAGTCTGTCACGGCTCCGCGAGAAGCGGATGATACGATGTGGGCATATTTACCGAGGACACCACGGCTGTAAAGTGGTGGCAAGGTTGTTTCTGCCTTGCGTTTTTCAAGTTCTTCTTCGGATACGGCCATAGAAATTTCTTTGGTATCTTGGTCAACCGTAACGATATCACCTGTACGAAGGTAAGCAATCGGTCCACCATCCTGAGCTTCAGGGGCGATATGTCCAACAACCAGACCATAAGTACCACCTGAGAAACGGCCATCCGTCAAGAGAGCAACCTTGTCTCCTTGACCTTTACCAACGATCATGGATGAAAGTGACAGCATCTCAGGCATACCAGGCCCACCCTTAGGTCCAACGAAACGGACAACGACTACATCGCCATCAACGATTTCATCTGTCAAGACAGCCTGAATAGCATCTTCTTCTGAGTCAAAGACCTTAGCCGGTCCAACGTGACGACGCACTTTAACACCTGATACTTTAGCAACCGCGCCATCAGGGGCAAGGTTCCCGTTCAAGATAATAAGCGGACCGTCTGCACGTTTTGGATTTTCAAGTGGCATGATGACTTTTTGACCTGGTGTAAGGTCTGCAAAGTCAGCCAAGTTTTCAGCGACTGTCTTACCAGTACATGTGATGCGGTCGCCATGAAGGAAACCATTTGCCAAGAGATATTTCATAACCGCAGGTACTCCACCAACTTCGTAGAGGTCTTGGAAGACATACTGACCAGATGGTTTCAAGTCAGCCAAGTGAGGCACACGTTCTTGGATCGTATTGAAGTCCTCAAGTGACAAGTCAACATTAGCCGCATGGGCAATGGCAAGCAAGTGAAGAGTGGCATTGGTTGACCCACCGAGAGCCATGGTTACTGTAATGGCATCTTCAAAAGCTTCACGAGTCAAGATATCTGATGGTTTGAGGCCAAGCTCCAGCATCTTAACAACAGCTCGTCCTGCTGCTTCGATATCTTCTTTCTTGTCAGCTGATTCAGCTGGATGAGATGAAGATCCTGGCAAACTCATACCGAGAACTTCGATAGCAGTCGCCATGGTATTGGCTGTATACATACCACCACAGCCACCAGGGCCAGGGCAGGCATTACATTCAAGACGCTTCACGTCCTCAGCCGTCATATCACCGTGGTTCCATTTTCCAATACCTTCAAACACAGAAACCAAGTCAATGTCTTTGCCATCAAGATTTCCCGGTGCAATGGTTCCACCATAGGCGAAAATAGCTGGGATATCCATATTAGCAATAGCAATCATAGAACCAGGCATGTTCTTGTCACAGCCACCGATGGCGACGAAGGCATCGACGTTGTGACCACCCATCGCCGCCTCGATAGAGTCCGCAATGATATCACGAGATGCTAGAGAGAAACGCATACCAGGTGTTCCCATGGCAATCCCGTCTGCTACGGTAATGGTTCCAAACTGTACCGGCCAAGCGCCCGCAGATTTGACACCTTCTTTAGCCAATTTCCCAAAATCATGCAAGTGAATGTTACATGGTGTATTTTCCGCCCAAGTCGAAATCACTCCCACAATCGGTGTTTCAAAGTCCTTATCTGTCATACCAGTCGCACGAAGCATAGCACGGTTAGGTGATTTAACCATGCTGTCATAAATGCTACTGCGGTGACGTTTATCTAATTCAGTCATCTTATCCCTCCCGTTTCAGTTTTTACTATTATAGCACATTTTAAAGGCAATGAACAGAAGAAAATTCTTGAATTTTCAGAAAATTTCGATTAATTTGATTGAATGTCTTCTAATTTTTTCATCTTTTTTTGTCAAGTAACTTTACTTTACAAAAAAAATGTGTTATCCTAGTATGGTTGATGAAAATCACTAGATTGAATCGAATTTAAATACCTAAAGGAGAAAAGAAAATGGCAGTACCTGCACGTCGCACTTCAAAAGCGAAGAAAAACAAACGTCGTACACACTACAAAGTAACAGCTCCATCTGTAAACTTTGACGAAACTACTGGAGATTACTCACGTTCTCACCGCGTATCACTTAAAGGATACTACAAAGGACGTAAAATCGCTAAAGCTGCATCAGCTGAATAATAGAAGGGAGATGCCATGCGCGTAAATATCACACTTGAACACAAAGAATCTGGTGAACGCTTGTACCTTACTTCTAAAAACAAACGTAACACTCCAGACCGTCTTCAATTGAAGAAATACTCACCAAAACTTCGCAAACACGTTGTGTTTACAGAAGTTAAGTAATTTAACACAGTAAAAGCCTATGAAATCAACGTTTCAATGGCTTTTTTCTTTTAATTTTAGCAATATAACTGAATTTTAACTGAATATGATTGTTCATATCAAGTAGGGGAATATTTTTGATATAATTATTTTGAAAATCATCAAGGAGCCTAGTATGAAGAAGACTATCAATATTAATTGGGGAGAAAAAATTTCTGAAGTCTCTAAAAAAATCAAAGAATTTAAAATAACTTCTTTTTATATGTTAAGTACAGACCTATATAAAATTGATAATAAAAAGTTAACACAAATTATTACCAATAAATTTGAAAATCATCCTGCCACGATAATGATTTTAATAGGTACTAAAGATAACCAACTTATTGCTAAAAAAAATAAATTTTGGAATATCCCCTCTAAAATACATCATTTGAAAGATGCGATTGATAAAAAGACCAATGACTATCTTGACTTATACTTTATCAAACTTGAGAAGGAAAAGCAAAAATGGTTATATAGCACAGAGAGTAATCAATTTATTAAATTTGTGTTCACTCCTCTTATAGAATTTGGTAAAGAGAGCAAAATATACCTCTACTTTGTCACACTTACCGTATATCAAAATGGATCAATAGTAATTGATTTATTTGAGGATTTGAGAGACTCTTTTTATGATGTCGACTTTCAACACCCGTATACCAAAATGATAGCCAAACTCTTTCCTGATTTTAAAAAGCGAAACAAATCATACTCTTTGGACTCTTCTCAACAGTTAGATGATATTTTAAATTATATAAAAAAAGAATTATCTTCAATAAGCGGAGGCATTCAATTAAGCGAACGTTTTTTTACACTTCATTTCATTACTAATATGAAAGATATGAATAAATTAGAATTCTTTAAAAAAGACAAATTGTATACTTGGATGATTAACGCTCCATATACTTCACAAGCTCTATCCTCTATGAATAAATCAAAATATTACAGAACAGACTATTTTGATTTAGAATACATTAACTACATAAACAAAGGTTCTAATTATGTCATCTGGAATAACAATAATTCTAATAATTTTGAGTCCAATTTTCTACAACAAGCTAGCTTCTTTTTAGCTTCGGCTACTCCTTTTTTTCAATTAGTTTGCCTTGAAGAAACTATTATGGACGGACTTGAAAAATTCCACCTTTCAAATGAAAAACATCTTATTCAGTTTAATGAATGGGCTCACAATTATAAAAAATCATATGTTTTTATGTACAGACTGAATTTTATAGCCATTTTTGAACTTTTTAATCATCTTAAAGAACATTCTGATTTCATTCACGATGAATATGTGGAAAAAGTAAAGCAAGAGGAATATGACTTGATTAAGGAAAAATATCAATTTAATGAATTAAGAAATACTAAACTTATGGAAGCCATACTTTTTATTATTGCTTCCGTATCTGTTCTTCAAGTAATAAATATCTTTACTAATAACATTGAGATTTTATTGATAAGTTTAGTTAGTATTATTGTTATTTCTATATTCATAATCATAGTAAGAATACTAAAATAATAATTAAAGGCCTATGAAATCAAAGTTTCAAAGGCTTTTTTCGTTTGATTTTAACAAAACAACTGAATCTCAACTGGTGAAGATAAATCAAGTAATTATTTCAGCCAAATCTACCATAGCTTGTTCAATCTTATGTTTTCCTTTTTGCATGACATGAAGATAAATTTTTTCTATTTCTCTACTATCTTCTGAATGTCCCACAAACTCTCGAATAACGTTTAGGCTTACATTCTTATCAGCCATGACTGAAACAAAACTATGTCGGAACATATGGGGAACTATGTGAACAGGTCTACCAAAATCGACTAGGTCGTCAATATCCTTATAGGATTTCCCACTTTTCTTATTATACTTTGCAGACTGACTAGTTCCTCCTCTTAAAAACATTGAAATTTCTGTATGATACAATGGACTCCCCTGCTGATTCTTCCCCTTTATGTATACTCTAGTAAAGATATATCCCATATCATGATAAGTCGGATTGAATCTAGCTTGAAACTTATTTCTTTCAATATATTTCAATAAAATTTGTTCTACTTTTGGTGACATTGGAATAGTTCTAACGCTTTCTTTAGTTTTTAGAATTGCTCTATATCGTTCCTTCTCATCACGCAAGCCTTCTTCTGCCATTTCTTTGTCAGTCTTATTATGGCTTGCCCTCTGCCAATGAATCTTAATGAGTTTATTCTTGAAATCTAAAACATCTTCATTCAAACCTAATGCTTCACTCGGTCTCATTCCTGTCAAGTAGATAATTCTGAGTACATCAGCAACTAGTTCATTATTATGTCGCTTAGTCCAGTTTTCAATAATCTTAAATACTTGATTAGCTTCTTCAACTTCAAGATATTTTTCAGCTATATCTTCCCTGAGTTTCGCCTGCTCCTCTGCACTTGTTAGTGTCTTACGCTTAACCCTCTTATTCAAAATAGGGTGTTGCGACGCTGTTAATTTTCCTTGTTCTACTGCCCAATCAAATATCATTTTAAGATAGATATGAATGTTCTTTGAAGTTCCCTCACTTGCATTATTTATAATATCTTGCATTTTTTCCTGTTCCATACAGAACTGTTTAAGGCTCATATTTTCGTTGAAATATGGGGAAATATGCTGGTTATAAACACTAACTCTAGTCTTTAGAGTATTCTTGGCAGGCTTAACACGATTGACCCACCACTTAAAAGCTAAACCGTATAATTCGTTGTTTTCATCATACGGTCTAGCTATCTCTTTGAGGCATAAAGTTTTACTAGGCTCTAATTTCTTTGGTTTTTCTCCAGTCAAATCTAATACAGTTTCATCAATCATTTCATTTAGTATCTTTGAAACTTTTGTAATCAGCTGACTATTCTTTATATCAGAAATAAGTAACTTCTCATGTCCCTTACTGTCCTTTCCTGTTGGTATTGCCTTAGTCGTATACCACCCTTTATTTTCTCCCCTTGTAAGGTACTTATAACGACTTTTTGTTATCAAAGGATGAGTATATCTCATTGCAAACTTAACAAGCACATTTCCTTTTTTAGAAGGGTCTGGTTTCCATTGATAAACAGTCAGAACTCGAGTAGTCTTACCTACCTTCATTTTTACCCCCTTATACTAAGCTATAACTGCCTCATTTTCATGGAAAATCTTATAATCAAACCAATCTTTAAACACCTCCGCATGAATAAAGACATTCCCATGGGTTCCACAAATTCCAAAAGAATATGGACTATTTCTCATTTGACGAATATAGTGATCCAATGTAGGTAATTTCATACCCTTCCAAAGTTCGTCTAAAAAATCTTTCTTCCGATACCAATTTTTAGTTAAATCATAGTCTGACTTTGTCTTAAGCTCTATCATTGGAATACTTTCCTTTCTTATGCTATAATCTAGTTAGTTAATTTTTAGAGGCGACTTATTCTCAAGTCGTCTTTTTTGTCCCCAAAGTTGGGAACTATTCTGTTCTCTTATATATTGTTCTATATCCTTTTCATCATTATCAGTTAGCCTTGAAAGTCCCTCTTTGAGTAAGCTTTGAATATAATCTTCCGCCTTTTGAACATCATAGGCCTGATACTTTGCAATATAGACTTTTGCTAATGTTTTCGCAACTTGTTTCTCTGTCCAAGCCTCAGACTGGCGTAGTGTCGTTTTAGCCCTTGTAATACTAAGAACTGTCTGATTTTCAGTTCCTAGATAATCTATCCACCACTTGACTTTTTTTCTTCTCCAATGATTGCTATCTGTCGCATTTGAACGAACAAAGCGATAATGACCATTGATAGCCTCAAAATAGATAGATGATAAAGGACGCTTTAGAAACAACTGCTCCGCAATAATATTGGCTTTTTCCTGCCAACATCTAAGTTCTGCGCGAATCCAAGACGGAACTTCTACAAGCTCTTGCTTACCAAGTTGCTCCATGCGTTTATTATATATGCACCACTGCTGATTACCTCGTGAACCTATTACAACTGTTTCCCCTACACGCTCACCAGAATCTAGAACTGATTTCTCATGATATTCAAAGTGTTTGGCTTTCGAGATACATAATCCTTTCTTGCAATAGTCATATATTCGTTGAACATTTAAGCTACCGTCAAATATGTCGTGGGCAATATCTAGTCTAGTAAAGTTGGCATTATGATGATATAAACGACTTATTAAAGCAATCCAATTATTTTCGTTACTGTTTAAAAATTCTTCATATTGACGACAACCTTGCCCTTTTAATTCGATAAATACACCCATAGAAAGTCTATCAACATTAAAATACACCTTAATTTCTGAACAAGAATAATGTTGCTTATACTTATTTATGCCCCAATCATTCAAGGTAAAGTTTTCAAGAGGAATCAGAAGGATGTCTGTCAGAACTCTTTCTGGCGGAACATCCTTAACAGTCACAGCAAAATAATCTATTCTGACTGTATTCATAGGATTATTCTCCTAGAACTTTAATATCCTCACACACAATTTTTACACCTGCCCAATTACTTCTAGCCATATTCCAAGCCAGTCGAACCTTAGGCCGAATCAATTCAACAGAAACATTCAACAAAGCATCATTTTGAGCAAGTTTTGCAATCTTATCCAGATTTCCGATAATTTCTAGGTTAATGGCTTTTAAGTCATCAGTAGAAATTCCCATTTCAGTTAGAACTTTCACTTTGTCAGCGTCAAGCACAGTAGAAGTAATTTTACTTACTTCATCTGTCTTCACGTTTTCACCGTTGACTTCTTTGTATTTGTTGTTCACCTTAACTGACAAAATCACTACTTTCTTAGGAATATCAAACTGTGACATTTCAAGGTCAAGCAATCCAATTTTAATGTTTTTATCTGTCATATTGTAAACCATATTTTTTCTCCTTTAATTCCGTATCCTACATGAAAACACCTCTCATCCTTACTCTCCCAAGAGTTTGCGACCTCTTGGTACAACTAGAAAGCCGTAACCCCTTACGTACCAAGGGTTTAGAGTACATTTCATGTATGTGTGCACCCCCTATTAGTACTGGGGCTGTTTTTTCTGACCTCCTGCAAGCAGTCGGTTGGCTCTTTCTCCCTAGCAAAAAAGAAGAACGCTCCGCTCGATTCTGCCCCTCCTGGGCAATCGTCCCTATTTTGCTAGCTCGAAAGACCGTCATCTGAATTTGGTAAAATACTCAGAGGTTCATTGTTTATCCTCGTTAATACCTCTATTTGCCTTTTTGATAAATTTTCAAGAGGCTTACCCTCTATAGCTAACGCCCACCATAAAGTGTTTTCAATCGTACAATTAGGGCAGGTTCTGGGGGATAAAATCCTAAAACTACCCATTATCGGAGGATATTCCCATCCTTTATCAAAAGCTAAATCTGAATCAATGATTTCACTTTTTTCACATACCTCGCAAATATGCTTCAACAGCATTTCAAATACCACCTTACATTATTCTAATTCATCTACAATTTGCATATGGACTACTTGTAAAATTTTTAACAATGCTTTATAAGGATTTTCATCACATTCAGTAGCACCCATTAAACTGCCATTCGATAACTTGACAACAACACTAATTTCGTTCATTTCGCATCCTCATATACCTATCACAAGCTTCATCAAAATATGCTTCAAAGTCTAGTTCGTCAGACTTGAACGGTGTCTCTACAAACTTAGGCGTAGGAAGCACCCCATCTATTTGGCAATATCCTTCGCCAATACCACAAGTCTTATAATCAATCTCTTGACTTGAAAACATCATGCGACAAGAATCTGAATCAGCAGTAGTTGACCCCAACAAGAGAGCTACTCCAAAGTTTTGTCTCATATATGTCGGAATGAAGTCACTTGAGGCCCTCTGTAAACCGATTATCACCTCTATTGAAGCTTGGCGTGATTTTACCAAGAGACTCCCAAGATTTGACATTGCCTCTTGATAGGCTTGTTTCCCTTCTTTAAACGTCTCGGCCTCGGTTTTAAAGGCAATCCCTTCATCAAGTACTACTACAAGAGGGTAATTCCCCTTAACATCAGCCCAAGACAAAACCTTCCCTTTAGAAACATATATATCTGGGTTATCTGCCATAATCTGAAAGCGTCTATTCATTTCCAAGACAGCCTCACGAAGGGCACCAGAAATTTGAAAGGGAGAATTATAAACTACTTTATAGCCTAATCTATCTTCTAGCTTCTTACCAACTAGCCAACTCAAGTCGCCATTTTTAGGGTCAAGCAATTTTATTTCAGCCCCTAAAGTTAAGTATTGAGCCACAAGGTTCTCTATCATTACCGTTTTTCCTGACTTCGTCGAGCCTGCCAAAAGGACGTGGGGCGGAGAACCAAGCTGGAAGCCAACGCTATCGGAAATTGTAATCCTTGTTGTTTTTAGAGTCTCCTCCCAAGAAATCCTTTTCTCAGGATATCTTCTGAATATGTACTTAGTAAAACTAGGACTCTTTAATTTTTGTTCCAAATTTAAATTCAAACAAGCACTCAAATATACATCTAACTCTGAAACCTTATTAGAGAAATTATCACCCATAACATGAGCATAAACAACTATGTATTCCTCATCTATAGAAAAGTCAAGAACCACGGAACGAACTACAGCCCCTTCAGAAGAAGATATAAACAGGTTGTTAGATTCAAGTAGGAAGATTAATTGTTCACGTATAGCAAGGATGGGCTGTATTCTATTGTATACTTCACTCAGCTTTGATATAAGTTTATTAGCGATGACAATTTCTAATCCTACAAGCAGTAGTAATAAAATCCCTGAAATATTAAAGATTAAAACCAATAAAATAAATATAAAAACTTGAGATAGTATACAAGCCCAATAACAAGTCTTCATTAAGGCTGTTGATAAAATATATGACTCGCAAAGAGAAACCCTACGATTTATATGGAACATATTTTACCTCATTTTATTTCTGATATCCTTGATAATAAGAGAAAGCGAAATTAATTTAACTCTTCCCCAATAAAAAAGGAACGCCAAAAAGAAAAGGAAGGCTAAAATTGAAAACAGCACACTAAGGGCTGACCCAAATCCTGTAGGGGCATACACTGATAAAAGAGTAAAGACGAATATACAAAAAAAGCAAAATCTATATTTCTTTATCATTTTTATTTCCTCTTTTAACCATGGCTGGTAGTATGGCTAACAATTGAACTACAAAGACTGTCATAGCTACTACTAAAGCGAATTTCGCAGATAAAAAGGGATTGTAAGAAGAGAAGGACAAGCGGGCTCCGAAGCCTGCAAAGAAACTCATAACAATTAGCAGTATAAGACAGCTCGTTCTCCAGAAGTATTCATTAACTTTCATTTTTATTATTTTCCTTTCAAAAATAAGGAAAGGGATTAACCTTCCTTATTAGATATAGCTTTTAGGGCGACGATGTATTTTACCAGATGAGATGTCATCCATGATAGTCGTTCCATCTTTATAATGAGTACGATTAGAAGCATATGCTATTTTCTTCATCACATCCAGTCTCGCAACTTTTAGCTCGAGATTAGGATTGGAAAACATAGCATTTTTAATATCTTCCAAATCTTGAGAACTAGGTGCGAGTAGAATTACATCACCTTCAACTCTATTAGCCTTATCAATATAGAGAGCAATTCTTTCAGCTGTCTCTGTTCTCAGAAACTTTAGTACATCTTTATTCATGTTTTTTACCTCTTATTTTTTCTAATTATTGATTTTTTCTAGAAACAAAATCAATTCAATGGTGAAGCTCGACTGTTACTCATATTCATAACCTCATTCTAAAATTATATTTCTTATATGTATCTAACATGTATCATAGTTCTATAAAAATTAGCATGTAGGACAAAAAAAAATACAAGGGGTTTAAACATTACATATTTGTTACATATTCATTACATATTAGATACATTGATTATATATGTATTGCTACAAAAAAAAAAGACGCTCAGTGCGTCAATTAATTATTATTTTCAAAATCTATAATCTCAGACTCCAGACTTTCAAAAAGTTCCTTTATCGCTAGATTAATAACCCAAGTCTTGTTCTCTCTTTCAAGCATATTTTTTTCTTTAAAAAATTTAGCTAGTCTTGGTAAATTAATTTCATTCTGTTTATTCAAATAAAAATTTGTTAATTTCGCCATAACATTCCTCCTACATAATATATATCATAAAAACACATACTTTTCAAGTAATTCCTATCTGAAAACTTCTCTACACACTTTGTACATCTGATATAAAATAATACCTTTGATGAACTATCATAACGAGAAATTTTGTTCAATACCTCTACAAACTAATGTACTCCATAAATTTAAACTACAACGCACTTATCTAATTAAGAAAATATCTAACCTATGATAAAGCAATACTAATAAGTGCTATATTCTGATTTCCAAAGAATATTAATTTATCGTAACTGATTCCTAACTGATTAAATTTCAATAAATTCATATTTCTCTATTTACCATTTATTTTATTTTAGGTAGAAAGGCTATCAAATCAAGGTTTTCAAATATCATTACATACCTTTAAAACAACATCTTCTTCACAGAAGTTAAGTAAGTATACCTAACTCAAAACGCCTTACTGGGCGTTTTTTGCTTTATTGGCTAGCAGTCTATAGCTTTTCAGGAGAGATTTATGACATTTTATCTTTGGATGTTTCCTCTACTTTTTATCTTTCACGATATGGAAGAAATTATCGGTCTTGTCCCTTGGATTCATCTCAACGAAACCTTGCTGGCTCAAAAGGCTCCAGCTATTCTCAAGATTCACAAAGGAATTACAACAGAGGGATTTGCCCTTGCTGTTTTTGAGGAGTTCATTCTTGTCTTATCCATCACTTTATTAGCGTATTTTACTCAATCTAGAGCGCTCGAATTAGTTTGGTTAGGAGGATTTGTGGCCTTTACACTTCATCTCTTGCTCCATATTGGGCAATCAATTCTTCTTCGCAAGTATATACCTGCTCTGATCACTTCTATCCTTTGTTTTCCTATCAGTGCTTATTTGATTACAGACATCGTGCATTTGTGGCGGGTTTCGACTAGCGAATTTTTCCTATTTTCACTAGTCGGCTCAGGCATCGTCGTCATCAATCTCCTCTTTGCTCTCTGGCTTGGGAAAAAGTATTCCGTCTGGCTTGCCCATTACCATTAACAAAAGAATCTGAGACAAAATGGTTCTCAAATTCTTAGTTATAAAAGAGAATAGGCGAAACCGCCGAATGTCGCCCCCACTAGCTAAGTAGCGCGTTGGTAATAGATATTTTGTGTCCTACTATATAGCTATACTTTCATGCCACTAATTCTTGTTATTACATAGAGACAAACAAATTAATTATTCCAAGCGATTCCTGATAATTTTACTATATTACAAAGATAATACAGTAGTCGTTTTAACATCGAGATGAATTTTTCCTGTTACCTAATAGTATCCTTTTAGGTTAATTACCAATTATTTATGAAATTCTCTGTATGCCATATGTTACTGTTCTATACATAATTAGTCTTTTATAACTGATACGGAACCATTTGAGCTAATTGCTCGACAACAGTCTGTATAAACTTCGATAAAATCATATCCTCCATGTAAAGCAATGCTTTTGGCTTTATCGAGGCCACCAGGTAATATCTCTCCTCGTTTATAATGCTCAATGATTTCTCCAACTAAGTCTAGGGTGTGCGCTTCGTAAGGTGCTCCTAAATAACATTTTGCTACAAAACCTAGGAGAATTCCATTAATATCCACATCTGGGAATTCCGACTTGATTGTATTAATAATTTCATTTACTTCCTTTTTATTATGAACATGTCCTCCTGCATCTAGTTGATGAATAGCATCCATATATTCTTTAGACCGTGATTTTCTTAGAAGCCTATCTAAACTCAATTTATCTATTTGTGGTTGTTTTAAGTTAGAAGTCATGATATGGCTTGCTTGTGTTTGTTTTTGGGATTGGTATGGATTTAACATTGGTCTAGGCATCTATTTTTCTCCTAATCGTGTTATAAGTTATATTTTGCAATTTAAGATTCCTTTTAATGGTACTCTCAGAATAGATCTTCATTTAAGGAATTATAAAAATGGACACGAAACTGAGATTACAGTTACCGTGTCCAAATAATGAACTTATTAAACAAGTACTTTTCTTGTTTTAAGTCCACTTTGTTTATGAACAAGTCCCTCTCCACCGATTGGTTTTCCAGATGCAGGAACAGCTCTTTCTTTCCCCCAATCTCTAATAGCCTCAATTTTTTCTGGGCTAGTTTGAGAGAGTGGGACTACATTATTGAAAGCATTCATGATATTCTCTTCGTTGAGAATAAAATTGTTATTAGCGATAGCTCGGTAAGCTAAATCTCTAACTGTCGATTCTAAGTCCGCACCAGTGAAACCATCACTTATTTGAATGATATTATCAGCAAACTCTCCTTCAAATTCTAGACTTAAGTATTTTTTAAAATACAAAGCAAGTATTTCTTTACGCTCATCTGCAGTAGGTAAATCAACAAAGAATAACTCATCAAACCTTCCTCGACGAAGAAGTTCTGATGGAAGCATAGACACATCATTAGCTGTTGCAACTACAAAAACTTGTTTTTTGCATTCTTGCATCCAGAATAAGAATTGACCAACCATACGAGTAGATACACCGCCATCATTAGCGCCTCCAGTAGCTCCTGATAGTCCTTTTTCTATTTCATCAATCCATAAAATACATGGGGATACATTCTCAGCGGTAGTTAGAGCATCTTTGAGTTGCTGTTCAGACTGACCTACATAACTTCCTTGAACCGTTGCAAAATCTAAACGATATAATGGAAGTTTCCAGTTAGCGGAAATTGATTTAGCAGATAAAGATTTTCCGCATCCAGGGACACCTACTAGGAGTATTCCTCTAGGTGGTTGCAATCCTTTCTCACGTAACATATCTTTCTTTTCGGGAGTTAGTAGTTCTTTCTTTTCATTAAGCCACTTCCTTAATCCTTCAAGTCCTCCGACATCCTTTACAGAATCATCTACAACGATTTTTTCTAGACCAGAGATATCAGAGAATAGGCGATCTTTTGCAAATCTTATCTCATCTAAATCAGATTTTCTTATGCACTTATTTGCAATCAAAGCAGCGATAACGTTCTCCGCCTCAATTCTAGTTACCCCATTGAGAGCTGCTGCAGCTTCTCGAATATCGGAGTTGTCCCATTCAATCTGGATATCGTTTCTATAGTCGTCAATGTATTCTTGAATTATTGAGTACATTTCCTCTTCGTTAGGTAAATCTATTTTTACTGTCATACCTTGCCGTTGAAGTTGATTCCAAATAGGGGTATTGGTAAAAACTATTACAACGCCTCCAGTTTCATTGGCTAGATTGACCAGTGCTAAGACTTGTTTAGAATCGCTATTTTCATTACTAAGATCCGGAACTTCTGTCAGTACAATAGTTTGGTATTGTTTCTTTTGCATTTGGTCCGTCATGTAATCTATTGCACCATAAATAGATTTATCATCGTTAACATTCTTACCAGAACTAAGATCATACACACCTTTGGTGAGAGTATATACGTTGAACGGAAGTTGTAATTCTTCAGATATTTCCTTTAACATATCTAATGTTCTACTTGGCTCAATGGTATTGATAGCAATAAAAGGAATTCTTGCAAGTGAATATCTCGTAAGAAGTTCTTTGCTTTTTACTATATTGCTCATTTACTGTTCACCTTTATTTAAAAAAGAATTAATTTTATGATTTCTAATAATACTTGACATTTTCCCGCTTCGGTCCTGTTTTGCGGATTCTTCTAAAGATTTTTGCATACTATTAGCTTGTTCTATAACGAGATTTAGGTAGTGTTGTCGCTCTTTATCCGGAATTACAGGAAGATTGATTGCTTCAGCTAAGAACGTCATTTCTTTTCTCAAAGAAAGAATTGCTTGAATAATAGCTCCCTCGTATCCTTGGGATTTTAGTAAATCATTTTGAAACTTATCTGAAGCTACATTCATACGGTAATTAACAGCGTCAATTAACTTTGTAGAGAAACGTTCTGCCACACCGTATTGCCATTCGATAGTTCCAGATTTCATCATTTTTAAAACTGTTTCATCATCATCTTTGTTTTTAAAAATAGCTAAGACATTTACCCATTCTGCATATGTTTGTGGTTTATTCATTATTTTTGCCGTTTCCTTCTGACTAGCAATTGTGGGGGCACAATATCCCATGAAGGGAGTCCCTCAGCAAACACGCTCATAGGTTCTTCAGTGATATCTTCTTCAGTATTAATGCTCTTAAATGGAGTGGTGTTATTAGATGATAGCTTACTATCGCCTTTATATTTTTCATCCATGTCAATTACCTCCTCAAATTTTAATCTTTCTATTAGATGATGCCAACTTGTTTACATATTGTTCAGGTCTTATTTGTTCGAGGAAATCAAGAACTTTAGTGCTTTCAGCATCTCTCTCTGCGAATTCAATTCTAAAGTCTACAATTTCAGCTAGAGTAGCTCTTATAATTTGTTCACCATTCACTCTTTTATTCTCGTATTGTTCTTCAATTTTCTTGCGATTCGTTTCAATGTTTTCAATATTAGATTTATGCTTAAGAACCATAACAATCCCCGCTATAATAGCTATTAAACCTAAGAAAATATTCCCAAAAATCATCATTAAACCGATTACTCCGATAGCTATCCCACCATACAAAAGGAATTTATCAAATAAACTTGGGAAGTAATTTGACAAAGTTTGTTCTTTTTCAGAGTCAATCTGAGAATTGAATTTTTCAATCAACTCGTTTTCGTTTTGGCCATCTGTTGATTTATCATTAAAAGTATCCACATTAATTTCAATTTCGTAAGGAATCTTCATGCGATTTTTTGCAGTAACGTCATTATAAGCGTTTGTTACCCAATCACGAGAAAGAGCCAATGCAAATTTTTGGGTTGATATACTTGAGTGAGAAGATTCGGGTTTCATTGCTGCATCGGTAAGCAACTGGGTGAAGTCTTTATGGGTTTCAAATGCAGTCACCTCAATATCCATGTTTTGATGAGCACGGTTGTCATCTCCTCCAAAGTCAACCACAAACTGCTCGAATTTTTCTTGTTTTCGAAGAGCTAGTTCCTCGTTATCAAAATCAGTCACAAGTGTGTCTAAAATATCATCTAATTGTTCTTTGACGCTTTCTGTAGACCCTTTTTTCTCAAAAATATCAGTTAGATAGTTTAATATTTGTTCATGGAGATGAGCACCTTCTAAAATATCCTCTAGAACAGGCCAACTATTACTATATTTTCTTAGGTTAGGGTATAAATCTTCATCTAGTTCTCTTCTTTTTAAGTTAATGGCTTCGGACCATTGTTCTGTTTGCTGTTCAGTAAAACCAGGTTTTTCTTCAAGTCGACTGAGCCATTCATTCATTTGACGTGAGATGACTCCTTCGGTATCAGCTCCCAAGAGTCCACTCGCAAAAGCATCTAAGATAATTATAGAATTTCTGTCGAGATTTTCTTCATCTTGATTAGCTAGATAACGTTGAGTCCACTTAAGGCATGCGTTCTTTCTGTTAGCTCTTCTACAAATTAAGGCAAAGAAAAGGGAGGTTTTTTCATCGTTTCGTTTAATCCCTTCCTTGACTGCTTTTTCAGCTAACTCGGGTTGATTATTTATCCATGCTGCTAATGCAACCAAGCATGGAGCAAGCCAGTAGCCTGGAGTTGATATCATTAGTTCTTCTGTTGCAGTGCTGATTGTTTCTTTTTTGACAATTCCTAAATCATCAGCTTGTAAAATCCCTGTGGTAGTACGACGAACAATATCATAATGTCCGTATTTCTTCTCAATTTCCTGACGTATTTTTACCAGTCGAGTTTCAGCTTGTCCTAATCTATTAGCTTTTTGTTGGATATTCACAAATTCATGAAATTCTTGTGCTAAACTACCAATTTCATCGTACACGATTTGAAGATTTTCGTTTGCTACATCAACTCTAGCATCAATTGTTCGTAATCCTTCATGGATAGAGCGCAAGTTGTTCTCGATAGCTCGAAGATCAGCTTGATGTATTATTCTTTCAGCCATAATATCCCCCTTGTTAATGATTTCCAAATTAATTAGAAAAAATTTTGACTAATTTTCTAAATAAACTATCTTAAAATCATTTTGATTTTTTCCTTATAGAAAAAGAATATCATAATTATTTTATTAATTCAACTTATCATAAGAATGAAGCGAAAGTATTTGATTCGCGCTGACCTTATAGTTACTCGATAAGTATTTTTGGTATATAGAAATCGATTATCATATCAATGAAGCTTTAGCTCTTTCTTGGTCTGATATAGATTTAGATAATGCAGTTGTGCATATCACAAAGACTTTAAACTATAAACAAGAAACCAATAGTCCAAAATCAAAAGCAAGCTATCGGGATTTAGATATAGATCAAGCGACTGTTAGTATGCTGAAGCAGTACAAACATAGACAAGTACAAGAAGCTTGGCAACTTGGGCGGTCTGAAACGGTAGTATTTTCTGACTTTATTCATGAATACCCCAATAATCGAACCTTACATACTAGGTTAAGAACCCACTTTAAACGGGCAAACGTCACTAATATAGGTTTTCATGGCTTCAGACATACACACGCTAGTTTATTGCTTAACTCTGGAATACCCTACAAGGAACTTCAGCACCGTTTAGGACATTCCCAATTATCTATGACCATGGATATATACAGTCACCTCTCAAAAGAGAACGCAAAAAAAGCAGTCTCATTCTATGAAACTGCACTAAAAAGTTTATAACTGAACAAATAACTGAACAAACCCAGAAATCACCCTTTTAAGACAAAGCAAAAAGCCCACTGTTGTAGGCTTTCTGTAAGATATTTCTTAAAATTAAAGCATTTTGTTGTAGAATTCAACGACAAGTGCTTCGTTGATTTCTGGGTTGATTTCGTCGCGTTCTGGCAAGCGAGTCAATGAACCTTCCAATTTTTCAGCGTCGAATGATACGAATGCTGGGCGTCCAAGAGTAGCTTCTACTGCTTCAAGGATTGCTGGAACTTTCAATGATTTTTCACGAACTGAGATCACTTGACCTGGAGTTACGCGGTATGATGGGATATCAACGCGTTTTCCGTCAACAAGGATGTGACCGTGGTTTACGAATTGACGAGCTTGACGACGAGTAGTCGCAAGGCCAAGACGGTAAACAACGTTATCCAAACGACGTTCCAAAAGAAGCATGAAGTTGAAACCTAGGATTCCGCCTTTGATTTTTGTAGCTTGTACGAACAAGTTACGGAATTGTTTTTCACCTACACCGTAAGTGAAACGAAGTTTTTGTTTTTCAGCCAATTGCAAACCGTATTCTGACAATTTAGAACGGTTGTTTGGTCCGTGTTGTCCTGGTACGTAGTTACGACGTGCCAATTCTTTACCTGTACCTGTAAGTGAAAGGCCAAGGCGACGAGCTTGTTTCCAAGATGGTCCTGTATAACGTGACATGTGTATGTCCTCCTGATATAAATAATATTTCGGTGGAAATAGTCACTTAGAAAGCCCTGATTCGTGCAGATGCCCTTCGCCTAAACAGCCAAGGTTACTTGTCATAAGACACCTGTTGACGAGCTTCATGCTTTCCTGCTGCTATTTCACACAAAGGCTATTGTACCATGAAAAGCTAGATTTGTAAAGGGATTTTACGCCTTTATTTCAAATTGAGGCTGAATGTAAACTTGCTTCCTAAGCCATACTGACTTTCTGCTGTGATTTCGCCACCAAGCTGATGGGCTAGTTCGCGTGCAATCGCAAGACCTAAGCCATGTCCACCTGTCTTCATATTGCGCGAAGTTTCTACACGATAAAGTCGTTTAAAGATCTTTTCCAAATCCTCAGGATGAATCCCCTGACCCTCGTCTTTCACACTGATTGTCAGCTCTTGTTCTGTTAATTGGGCAAGAACCTCGATTCTGGTTCCTGGTTCTGAATATTTAAAGGCATTGTTTAACAAATTGACCAGAATACGAGAAAGTTTGTCAGAATGGCTCTTGATTTTCGCTGACTCAGGTGATACTTGAATGTAAACATCCCGCTCCTCTTGTTCAATCTGGAGTTGAAATTCACTCATTGACTCAATCAACAGCTGATCTAAAAAGACCTCTTCGACTTCTTCATCAGCAGTATCTTGAGGTTGTGTGTTAAGAGTCAAAACATCCAATTCCTCCACTAGCTTATTTAGACGCTCAGTTTGCCGACCAATCGTGGCTAAGTAGTGGAGCCGCTCCTCTTCCTTAATCACTCCATCTAGAATTCCCTCCACAGTAACCTGAATGGAGGTAATGGGAGTTTTAATATCGTGAGAGAGCTGCGCAATCATCATTCTCTTTTCTTGCTCGCTCTCATCAAGTGATTGAAAGGTAGCCTGCAAATTGTGAGACATGTCATTAAAAGCCTGGCCCAGCTCTTGAAATTCTAATGGGCCCTTGGTTTCAATTTCTGTGCTGAAATCCTTGCTTGCTATATCCTGAGCTTGTTTTTTCAAATGTTTCAGAGAAGAGAACACTGGTGACAAAAGAAAGATGCTCACTGCAGCGCCAATGAAACTAGCAATCAAGGTCATTCCAACTAGAAAGTAAACTTCACTTTTCTCAATCAACATCCGTTGGACTGCCCAGAAAACGACCAAAATCGTTAGTAGAGTCGACACTAGATACCCCACTAAAATATAGTTTTTTAATTTCATTTTCTACCTCTTGGTCTTTCCATCTTATAGCCCAAACCCCAGACAGTTTTGATAGCGGGAGCATTTGAATTCGTATACTTGGTCAACTCTTGCCTCAAAGCATGGATATGAACATTGAGTGTATTGGTATCATCCACATAGTCCTCTTGCCATACCTTCTCGTAAAGTTCCGTCTTTGAAAAGACTCTCTCGGGATTGCTGGCCAATATCCATAGAAGTTCAAAGGATTTTACTGTCAATTCCAAAGGTTGCTCCCCAATGCGAACCTCATGAGTCACATGGTTGATTACCAAGTCTCCAAACTCGATCTGTTCTGTCTCTCCTCCACGGCTAAGGCGACGCAAGATATTATTCACTCTTAAAACCAATTCGCGTGGGCTAAAGGGTTTGACTATAAAATCATCTGCCCCCAAACTTAACCCATAAATCTTATCCTGTTCGCTTGTCTTAGCAGTTGTAAAGAGGAAGGGTTGATCCGGAGCGATATACTGAACTTCACTGATAAAATCATAACCATCCATATTGGGCATCATGATATCTGTGATAATGAGGTCGATAGATTTTTTTCTGAAAAGTTCTAATCCCTCCTTACCATCATGGGCGACCAAAACATCGTAACCTGCCTGTATAAGATAGCGGTTTTGAATATCTAGAATATCTATCTCATCATCAACCAGCAAAATTGTCTTTTTCATCTGACACTCCTTCGATAAAAACAGTGTTATACTTGCTTTAGTATAACACTATTTTCTCTAATGTTTAAGTGATTTGAATCTTAATCTTCTCGTTTGGTTGTCAAACCCAAAAGTCCAACAAGCCCTGCCAAGGCTAGACCAAAGATACCAAGGCCAGCTGTAGCTGTTTTAGCTTCCCCAGTATTTGGTAACATCGCTTTATCATCTTTTTTCATCATATTAGCCATTGGGCTAGAAGCTGGTTGATCTACTTTCATATCTGACATATGGTGATTTGTACCCATCATACCCTCAGTCGTACCTGTAGAGGCTGTTTCAGAAGGCTTCGTATTCATCTGACCTTGTTGAGATGGTGTTGTCGCCATTTCTTTTCCACGAAGTCGAATCGTTACTTGACGAGTAGCAATCAGATTGGTCAAATCAGGTTTGCCATCTTTAGATCCATAGACTTTAACAGTAGCTAGGTATGTATGGGTTCCGTTAGCTCGAAGTTGATCCAGCAAGGCCTGACCATCTTTGCCAACCGTATTGCCATTCAAATCCACTTCGTAGAAATATTGGCCTTTAGCTAAGCCTTCAAGTGGCAATAGAGCAGGATTTTTAGCTGTTCCGTTGTCTGACCATGGGGCTTTGTCTGATGCTTTTAACAAGAGGCGAGTCAACATGCCATCTCCACCAAAAGCTTCGTATGGAATAACTTGGTTGACGCCGGCCAAGAAAGGTCCAGGAACCTTAGCCTTTTCAAGGTAGCTAGCTGGAACATCAATCATGTCTTTGACATTGTTAACAACAGACTCTTTGACCTGATTTGGTGTGGTCAAGCCATTCAAATTAACAGTCAAATCTTTAGTTGCTACCAGATTAGTTAAGTCAGGCTTGCCGTCTTTCGCACCGTACACCTTGATAGTAGCTTTATAGCTTTGTGTACCATTTTGTTTCAAGAGGTCAAGTAGTTCCTTGTCAGATTTGCCTTGGGTACCTGCTAAATCCACTTCATAGAAGTAAAGGCCTTTGCCCAATTTTTCTACTGGTGGGAGAGCGGGATTTTTAGCTGTTCCGTTGTCTGACCATGGAGCCTTATCAGAAGCTTTCAAGATCAGGCGAGTCAACATGCCATCTCCAGCGAAGAATTCATATGGAATGACTTGGTTGACACCAGCTGTAAATGGTCCTGGGAAATTGGCTTTGTCAAGGTAGCTAGCTGGGACATCTACTGTATCTTTTGTATTGTCAGCCACACCTTTTTGTACTTCAGCTGGGGTGGTCGCTGCTTGCGCTTCACTAGCTTCACGGTCTTGTCCAGAAACTGTAGGCGCAGGACTTTCCACAGGTTTAACTGCATCTTCTGTTTGTTTCTTAGAGTCAGGTTGTGCTTGTACTTCTTCTTTTGGCGCTACTGCCGGCTCTTTAGCAGTTGCGTCCGCTTTTTCTGAAGAGCTTGTCGTATCCACACTTGCTTTAGGTGTTGGAATAGACTGTTCTGAAGGAAGAGCTACATCGACTGCTTTTTTGAGAATCTCTGCTGGTAAGTCGCTCTTTTCACTCACCGAAGTTGCGTCTGGCACGACTTGGGCAGGAGTCGGATTGACGATATCAGCGCGTGCAGAACTTGGTTGACCGACTAGGACAAAGAAGCCACTAGCCACAACAACTGAAGCAACACCGACACTGAGACGGCGAATAGACCAACGAGTATATCTCTGATTTGGATTGAATTTCATAGGATTCTCCTTAGAGTTTTTCTTTTTTTTGATGACTCTAGTATAATCTCCTAAAATTAAAAAGGATTAAGAAAAAGTTAAAATTTTTCTTAAATCCCTCTTATAAAATACTTATATTGACTCGTTAATTATTTGGAAAGAGAGTGCCCTTCCTCTCCTACTCACTTAGCTCTGCCAAGGTGTCCAAATGTTGGTTATTAATGACGGCCATGATGTAGGCATCTGCCTGCAAGAGGTCATTGGGTCCGAATTGGACATCCAGAGGAGCATTTTCGTAGGAACGAAAGCCAAGTACGTTGAGGTTGTATCGCCCACGTAAATCCAACTGACTGAGGCTTTTACCTACCCACGATTGAGGGATTTTCATCTCGACAATCGATACATTCTTGTCCAGCTGAAAGACGTCTACACTGTTATGAAAGAGGATGGTCTGTGCCAATGAGCGCCCCATTTCATACTCTGGTGAGATGACTGCGTCCGCGCCAATTTTTTCTAGAACCTTTTTAGCTGTGTGACTTTTGACCTTGGCAATGACGGTCGGCACTCCTAGACTTTTGCAGTGCATAACCGCGAGAACACTGGACTCCAGATTTTCACCCGTTGCGACAACTACGGTATCACAGGTGTCAATCCCCGCTGATAGAAGGAGTTCCTCATCCGTGATATCTCCAACTACCCCACGCGCCAGCACTGGTTCAAATTGATTAATGCGTTCCTCGTGGTCATCAATAGCGATAATATTCATGTCATGCTTGGCTAGGGCTGCCAAAACACTGCTCCCAAAAATTCCCAAGCCTAAAATTCCAATTGTCCGATCTGACATCGTTCTTCCTTTCTTACCCAATGGTGATATCTGCTTTCATATAGTGAATCGTATCTTTCTTGTCTGGCTGGTATTCTGCTACACTGACCAGTAGTGTCAAGGGACCAATACGACCGATAAACATCAGCAACATAACGATGCTGAGGGCTATCTTGCCTAGCTCTGGTGTTAAATTTGCCGTCACCCCAACTGTCGCAAGGGCTGAAATGGTCTCAAACATGAGGTAGATGAAGCGCGGATTTCCCTCTGCTGTTATCCCTAGCAGGATCAAGCCCAGCAAGAAGGTCAGCAAGAAGATAATAAAGACACTGAAAGACTTTTGTACGGTTCGGGGTTCAATGGTCCTCCGAGCCACATTGGCATGAGGCAAGCCCAATAGTTCGCTACGAGCAAAGACCAACAGGACAAAGAAGGTCGTAATCTTGAGCCCCCCTGCTGTCCCTCCAGGCGCCCCTCCTAGAAACATCTGTAGGATATAGATGAACAAGGTCACCGGTCGAGCCTGGGTATAGTCAATGGAAGCAAAGCCTGCCGTTCTCATGCTGACGCTCTGGAAGAAACTAACCAGCAGTTTCTCTGGGACGCTGAGATTTCCAATCGTTCCAGGATTGTTCCACTCGATTACCAAAGTCGATACGGTTCCAAAGAGTAAAATTCCCGCCGTTAAAAAGATAACCAACTTGGTATGGAAACGCAGGCGGCGTTTTTTCTTCTTCCCAAACTGGGTCGCTAGGTCAAACCAGACCATAAATCCTAGACCACCCGTGATAATCAAACCTGCAATCACTAGATTGATCAAGGGATCCGTTTGAAAGGCTAGCAAACTCGTACTTCCAAAATTATCAAATCCAGCATTACAGAAGGCTGAAACAGCCAAAAAGATAGAGGTTAACACCCCTCGTCCCCAGCCAAATTCAGGAATAAAGCGAAAACTCAGGAGAAAGGCACCAATCCCTTCCACCAGAAAAGTCGTCAGAAAGATCGAGCGGATGAAATCCTTTAAAGACTGGGTTTCTCCATAACTGAAACTTTCTTGAATGGTCTCCCGGCCACGAAGACTGAGCTTTTGCTTACCTTGGATATAAAAGATTCCGATAAAGGTCATGAGCCCCAAACCACCAATCTGGATCAAAATCATACAGATTAACTGGCCCCAGATATTGTAGGTAGAAGCCACTGGCAGAGTAAAAAGCCCTGTCACACAGACCATGGACACGGTCGTAAAGAGATGGTCAAAGTAGGTCGCTTGTGACGTTGCTGCTTGCACAAAGGGAAGGCTTAAAAGGAGCGAACCCAGGAAGATAACTAAGGCAAAACTTAAAAAGATGCGACGGGCTGGTGATAACCGTCCCAGTGTCGTCTTTATTTTTTCCAAAAAAGATTTGAATAACATAACTACATTCTACCATAAAAACAGTCAGAACACTCACATGTGGTGCACAATGGCAAGACAGAGTTCGAGTGCCTTATCAAAAGCTTCAGAGCCCCAGTCACGACTGTCGTAGTTATCTAGATCCGCCAGGGAATCTGCAGTAAAGAGCAATTCCCCCCAGACAACACCACGTAGTTGGGCAACTGCCGCAAGAGCAGAGCACTCCATCTCCACAACAGCACAGCCTTCTTCCTTGCGATAGGCAACCTTTTCAGCCGTCTCTCGGTAAAAACCATCTGTCGTCCAGGTCATAACTTCCTCGTAAGGAATGCCTCTTTGTTCCAAGACTTGCTCAATGGCAGAGATAGCCTCAGTCTGCATCTCCATATAACGAGAAGGCGCTACATAGTGGTAGCTGGTTCCCTCATCTCGCAGAGCGCGAACAGGGACGAGAAAGGCATTTTCCTCTATATCGGCTAGGACACCACAGGTACCAGTGGAGATGATTTGCTCCACACCATAGCCAATCAACCAATCCATAAACTGGGCCGCTGGGGCAGAGCCCACGGGCGCCTGGGCTAGACAGATCTCCTCGCCCTTGTAATTGATGACATATACAGGATAGGTCTTGGTGGCCGAAACGAACTCACCAACACACTCCGCCCCTACTTCCTGAGCATAGCGGTCAATCTCTTCCTCCAAAAACGCATAGATGCACTTCTTTGGCAACTTTAAATCTAGCCCCTCATGTGTTGGCATAAGGACCGCCTGGGGATTGTCATCAAACTCTAAAATGGGAATCGCATGTTTCTGAATCATCGTCCACCTCCTCTAATTTTGTACTATTGTATCAAAAGCTGACGAAGTGTCAAGGAGTCGACTTTAGCAAGCCAGAAAACTCCTCTTCCATACATTTAAGAAATCGTTGCACTGCTGGAGAGGTCGGTTTCTGTTTTAGTAAAGTGATTGAGGACTATCACCAAAATACCAAATTCAATAATAAAAAAGCACAAATCTGCATCAGGTAATGTATACCCTTTTATATTATCTTGTACAAGAAGCCAAACCAATAGAATCTAGCCTCCATTTTGTCTAGGCCTACTCTATTTCCACAAACCACCTAAAATCTGTTTTTCTAATAAGTCTAGATCTTCTTCCTTTATTTCTCCGTTGTCACTAACGATATAAAGCTGAGCGAAGTAAGCCAACAACGGGCCAACACAAATACGAACCATTTGAGGAATCGTTAACTCTGGATTTACACGTGGATCTGCTAGCAATTCCTTATGAAGCACTCGAAGTTTATCTTGAATAGCATTCCAGATAAAAATCTGTTCATTTTTTAGTTTTTTATTTGAAAAACTCTCCTGCAGAATGATTTTCATCAAAGCACGATTTTTTTTGAGATAGCTCATACGATCATGGACGAGATAACGAACCCTCTCTTCTGTCGTTTCAAAAGCTAAGAGTTCCTCAAAAAAACTACCAAAAATGCCTGGGACTACAGGATGTAAAATAGCCGTCAGTAAATCATCCTTCGTCTTAAAATACTTAAACAAAGTTGCCTGGCTTAGTCCAGCACGCTCAGCTATGTGAAGAGTTGAGGTCCCATGGTAACTCCTGGTTGATATGAGATCCACTGCTGCCTGCATGATTTTTTTCTTTCCTTGAGGGTAATTCGCTTCTTCTAAGTAATCTTCAAACGATTCAAAAACAGTCTTATCCATCTAATCTTCACACCTTTTTAGCATTATTTATGTTGATTTCTAAACTTTACGATAACGACGCAATCCAACAATATTAAGAATTGTTAAAATGATCAAGAAAATCATTAAAACACCAAGATTTGACAAAATATCACCAAGATTGTGCCCGTAAAGAATAATCTGGCTTATTGCATCACCAGAATAGGTTAATGGCAAAAATTTCCCCACAGTTAGAGCCCATTCTCCCATGGATGACAATGGAATAATCCCTGAGAAAAAAAGTTGGGGCATAATCACGAGAGGAATAAATTGCATCATTTGGAATTCTGATTTTGCTAAAGTAGACAAGAGAATTCCAAAAGCTAGTGCTACAAGAGCCAGTACCACATTAACTATTATAACATTTAAAATACTTCCTACAACTTCTACATCTAGTAGCCAAATTGCTGCTAAAACGACAACTGCCGTTTGAAAAATCGCAATAATACCGTAAGACAACATATAGCCATAGACGATTTCAGATCGTTTCACTGGTGTTGCTAACAAACGTTCTAGTGTTCCACTGGTGCGCTCTTTCAAAAGCGCCATACCTGAAATCAAAAAGACAAAGAAGAAAACTACAAAACCTATCAAAACCGGAATCATGCTGGTAAAGAAGCTTGTATTTTCATCTCCATACTGGTAAGACTCCTTGATTTCTGGTGTTTTTGCGTCCGAGTCCAATTGTGGAAGAGCTTGTTTAACACGAGATACTAACTGATCGGTGCCTTCACTGGCGATACTCGTTCGTAACACTTGTCGTGTCATAGTTGTTTTAGAAGCATCCGTATTTGCGTAGTCGACCTGATACTCACCGTTTTTATAAGAAATCACAGCATCGACTTTTTCATTTGCTAGCGCTTCTTTGGCTTGATCTAAGTCTTGATAAGTCTCGACGTCCACATGATCGAGCTCATCCATTTTCGTTACCAAACCAGTTGGTAGATCCTGTGTTGCTAACTTGACATTCACGGTTGTACTAGCTGAAAACATGAGGTTCATCAACCACATGATAAAAACAGGTGCTATAAACATCAGGGCTAGAGTTCGTTTGTCACGAAGTAATTCTTTGATGACTTTTTTTGCAATCGCTATTGTTCTCATTTTACTCACCTTCTGCTTTTAAAAATACTTCTTCAATACTTGAAACTTGATAACTATCTTTTAAGTGTTGCGGTGTATCAAAAGCAATGATTTTTCCACCTAATAATAAGCCGACCTTATCCGTTAACTCTGCTTCATCCATAACATGGGTAGTAACTAATATCCCTACCCCATTGTCTCTAAGCGCGAATAATTCTTTCCAGATTTTCTTTCGAAGAGAAGGGTCGATTCCAACTGTCGGTTCGTCCAAAATCAAGAGTTGAGGATTTCCTAAAAGCGCGATAGCCAGTGACAAACGCCGTTTCATTCCTCCAGAATAACCAGATACCGCCTTGTTTAAGTAGTCTGTCAGATCTACTACTTGAGCTATATGAGCTATTTCCGCCTTCAGGTCTTTTTTAGAAAGCCCCTTTAGCTGACCAAAAAATTCCAGATTTTCTTGACCTGACAAAGCCTCATATAAGGCATCTGACTGGGCCATATAGCCAATATCTCCTAAAATATGGCGATTCGGCATAGTGTGATTTAACACTAAAGCTACGCCTCCATCAGCCTTTTCCATTCCTAACGTAGTCTTAATCATAGTTGATTTACCAGCACCAGACGGACCAATTAATCCTATAATTTCTCCTGGCTGCAATTCAAAGCTGACATGATTCAGAACTATTTGATGGTCAAAAGATTTTACTAAATCTTGTAAATGTAGTAATGTTTTCATTTACTTCCCCCTTTGGTGAGTGCTTACTCACTTACTAAATATAAACCCATTATAGTGAGTGATTACTCACTTGTCAAGAGAAAGGGTTAAATTCTTTAAAAAATAAAACACCAGATTCGTATCTGATGTTTATAATGCATATGTCTTATTTCTAAAAATGTTTTTGAACTTCCTCTCTATACTCCGAAATGGTCTTTCCTGTCCACTTTTTAAAGGCCTATTCTTCCTCTGCTTTTCTCAGCCAATCCTACCATCGTCATTGCTATCGCAACTCTAATGACCTTGGCGATGGAAATTCATTTTACTCATTTTTATATGAAACAGACTAAGAAATTTTCAAGACCTAATTGGGAGTTGTTTTAGCTATAATCCATCTCTCAAACATAAAAACTCTCCCTTCTCTTTCGAGAAAGGAGATTCTTTTTTATCCTCGTCCGCCAGGGGCTGGACCGCCAGGACCACCATTTCCTTGAGGGCCTTCATTTGGTCCACCGCCTCCAGGCATAGAGTTGACGATTTCCGTTTGTTTTTCGCCGTTGAGATAGATATCCCCGCCTGTGTAGGTCGCTGTTCCATCAAAGTCAAAACCTGTTTGACCAATCATTTTAATGGTTCCACCTGTAACCGTGATATCCCCGTTTGAGTCGATTGGGTCTGTATCCCCTTGACCAACTTCTACTGTCAGGTTCCCACCGTTCATGGCAAAGAAAATCTCACTTTGTTGAGCATTTTTGTTAGCCGCATTGACACCATCATCTGTCGCATAGACATTTATATCGCCGTCGTTTATGGTGATGGATTTTCCTTCTATCCCTTCTGTTGAATTCTTGACGGTATAGGTACCGCTATCAATCACTAGGTTACCAGAAGCGTGAATTCCATCATCTCCTGCTGTGACGGTGATGTTGTTGTTGGATAGGTACATGGTTCCGACTGAAGTATCCTCGTCATTGTCCACCTTTACGCCATCTTCCTGGGCATCGATAGTCATGGTCGTACCAGTGATGTTGAGTTCATCATTGACATTAAAGGCATCGCCAACTGCTGTGATGTTATAGGTTCCACCCGTGATGTGGAGGGTGTCGTTAGCCTTGATACCATTGTTTTTCTTGCCATCTACATTGAGAGTTCCTTTCCCGTTGATGGTCAAATCCACCTTAGAAAAGAGAGCTGCGTTTGCTTTTTCGTCGCTGTTAGAGCTTGAGTCAGAGAGACTGTTGGTGGTTCCCTCTGCTAAAGTCAAGTAGACATGGCCAGCTGATGTCGCAGATATCGCTGCATTGGTATTGGTCATGGTCGCTCCTTTTAGGACTAGATGAACATCTGCAGACTTATCTACCTCGACCTTGATTTGCACTCCGTCAGACTGACCTGAAATCACATAGGTTCCAGATTTTGTGATGGTCACTGTTGATTCAGAGACGACTGTCACTCCATCTCCAGAGACGTTTGCAGATGAGCCAGATAGCTCAATTTTAGAAGCTGTGCTTTCATCATAAGAAGTATCATAGTCCTTCTCTGTAAAATAGGAAGATTGGTTTGTCTTTGTTGCAGTTGTTGTGGCACTATTTGTCGTTGCATTGGTATTGGATGTAGTTGTTGACTGGGCACATGCTGCCATCAGCACCATTGCCGTTAAACTCGTTGCGAGTAGGGTCCATTTTTTTGATTTCATAGCTTTTTCCTCTCCTTCGTATGATATAGCTAGACAGTCTACAGAAGATTCCTGAAACAAAACTAAAACTTTTCTGAAAGTTTCCTTAAATTCAGTTTCAGTTAAGTTTCGCTTAATAAAACTTTTAGAAATGTCCTCTAGACTTGTTCCAAGCAAGTTTACCTTGTTTAATCTATGATTTATCTAAAGGAGAAATTGCTTATGAAACCCCTAGAAACAAGCTTTGAACGGATCGAAACCAAGTACCTGGTCTCTAAAACAGACCTACACGATTTAATAGAAGATTTGAAAGACTACCTCGTCGAGGACGACTATCCGACTTCGACTATTTCCAATATCTACTTTGATACAGAAGATTTTCAGCTCATCCAAGACTCTCTGCAGGATCAGCATAAGAAGGAAAAAATCCGTATGCGAACCTATCTCGCGCAACCAAGCGCTAACAGCCCCGTCTTTCTAGAAATCAAGTCAAAAGATGATGCCGGTGTCGGTCACAAGCACCGCGTCCTGGCCCAGTCAGATACCATCACCCAACTCATCACCAAGGGTTGGGGAGAAGACCTGATCAAAGATAGCTTTCTGGTAGCAGAGGTTCAAAAGCTACGCCAACGCTACAGTGAAGATCTCAAACCGCGTATCTATATCTCTTATGACCGTTTTTCACTAAAAGAAAAAAAGAAAATCCCAGGATCCCCCTACCAGAAAATTCGTGTCACTCTTGACCAAAATCTGACCTATCGTGATAAACAGGTCTGCCTATTCGCTGACAAAAAAGGTCTGCCTCTCTTAGAAGACGAACTGGTCATCATGGAAATCAAAGCGCCTGGTGACAAACCACAATGGCTACAGGATATCCTTGATAAGTATGGGCTAGTAGAGCAAAAATTCTCAAAATACTCCTGCGCCTACCATAAATCACAGGGACTGGCCTATGCACCTCAACCTATCGGAGAAAGTGTAGGTAATGCTTATGTCTAATCTTTTTAACTCTATTTTCAACGACGCAACCGCCACTGCTGACCCCCTCCAACTCCTACTCGCCCTCGTCGTCAGCCTTTTTCTAGGACTAGCACTCAGCTGGGCCTACAAGCAACGGACTCTTTACACACGGGAATTTGTCATCAGTTTGACCCTTTTACCTTGTTTGATGACGCTGGTTATCTTCCTCGTCAATGGTAGTCTCGGAACGTCCATTGCAGTGGCAGGGACCTTTAGTCTCATTCGTTTTCGTTCTGCAACGAGTGGCTCTCGAGAGCTAATCGCTATCTTTCTAGCCATGATCATCGGTCTGGCGGCAGGGACAGGCTACCTTCTCTTAGCCGTTCTCTTCACGGTCTTTATCCTAGGTATTTGGCTCCTTTTGGAAAAACAACAGAGCAAGAGCAATCACCAACGTCGTAGACTCTTGACCATCACACTTCCCAATAAAGAAGACCGCCTAGATACTATCCAGGTCGCGCTGGATCAATTTTGCACCGAGTCTGACCTTATCTCAGTAGATACCAGCAACGCTGGTGAATCCTTGCAAACCGTCTACGAAGTCGATCTTAATCCTCAAGTAGACGACTTCCAACTGACAAGCTACCTGACAAGCAAGATTTCTCAGTGCAATGTCTCCTTGACCAAGAAAGCCAAAAAGAAGAAAAATTTATAAGACTAAAGCTCATAAAAAGAACAGCTTGGGCTGTTCTTTTTAGTTTTCTTTTACTGGGATTTCCTTGATAACACGCGCAGGATTCCCACCTAGGACAACATTGTCGCCAAAGGACTTGGTAATCACGGCCCCTGCTCCTGCAACGACATTATTTCCCAGTGTCACTCCAGGAAGGACAATGACGCTACCTCCAGCCCAGAAATTATCTCCAATGGTGATGGGCTTGCCGTATTCGACCCCTGAATTGCGTTCATCCGGATCCAGTGGATGGAGTGGGGTTAAAAACTGACAGTTGGGGCCAAGCATGGCGTTGTTCCCGATGCGAATCGGACAAACATCCAGCATAGTCAAGTTCCAATTAGAATAAAAATTTTCCCCTAGATGGATATTGACACCGTAGTCCACCACCAAGCGTGGATTGACATAGAGATTTTGCCCAGTTGAGCCAAACCAAGTCTTGATAATATTCGCTCCCTTCAAGGGATCTTCTTCCTTGTTAAAGGCAGCCTGTTTTTGGCGAGAAGCTTGTGCCAAGACACGCAACTCTGGGTCCGACGGACGGTAAGGCTCCCCTGCTATCATTTTCTGGTATTCGCTAGCCATCTTATCACCTCACACTTACTTTGGACTCATCATATCAAAAAGCCTTTGAAAGGTCAAGAATAGCCTGCTTTCTAGACTCTCGAAACTAATTCCCTCCCAAGTCAAAACAACTTGCTTGACAAAAGCTTGACTTCATGGTTTAATATACCCCATAAGGGTATATTTGGAGGTGCCTATGTTTCACTTATTATTTACAAAAATTGACAGTATTTCGACCAGCGAGTTAGAAGCTAAACTCAGAGAACCGATTCAGCTACTGGATGTTCGGACGCCTATAGAATTCCGTAGGGGTCATATCAAAAACGCCAAGAATGTCCCTCTAACCGAAATCGGATCTTATACACCAGCGACAAAAGAAACACTTTATGTCATTTGTCATTCTGGTGTACGAAGCAAACTAGCTGCGAAAAAGCTTAAGAAAAAAGGCTATGATGTCATCAATGTCCGAGGCGGTATGAGCGCTTGGACAGGTAAGGTCATCTAGAAGCATAAAATGGGCTACGTAGCCTTGAACCTTATCGAAGGTCTGAGCGATAATATCCAATGGTACCAGCTCGAAGACGAACTGACTAAGGGAAAGAAATTCCTTGATGTACGGACAAGTGGCGAATTCCAAAGTGGTCGACTTAAGGTTGACACCATCCACATCCCCCTAAGCGAACTATGGGAGAACTTGGATGAACCAGACAAGAACCAGGCCTACATCGCTATATTGCAAAGAACAGCCTCCAGCAGGCAGGATTTACCGTCCAAAGCCTTGATGGCGCTTATTCACAATATAAAATGGCTAATCCAGAAGGAGTCAAATATGGAAACTAGTATCAGCATGGCTGACTTTTATGAAAAATACCTAAATGAAAATCTAAATCTTATCGATGTACGTGAAGTGCATGAATTCCAAGCAGGACATGCACCAAGTGCCAAAAATCTTCCGTTAAGTACCTTGGAGCAAGGTTACAAAGAACTCAAACCTGACCAGGAATACCATGTCATCTGTCAAGGTGGAGTGCGATCCGCATCTGCTTGTGAATTTCTAAGCGCCCAAGGCCTCACCGTTATCAATGTAGAAGGTGGTATGAATGCTTGGCCCGGTCAAGTAGAATAATGAAAAAACCGATTAAGTTCCTTAATCGGTTTTTTCATTTCTGCAACCCACTGATATAGGATTCGTAGCCCGTCGCTTCTATAAAACGAAGCAAATTGATGGTATCTAAAAAGAGGTTTGCTCATTGGTATTTGGGGGAAATCATCCGTTTGTCCGACATGATTTTTTTGTCGGAACAAACTTAAATACCTTTGTCTGCATTGTTTATCAATAGCAAATTAGTTTATTTTCGTTTAATCAGGTATCGGATGGCCTTTTCTAGGCGTTCCTTTTGAGCCTCGGGGTCGTCTAGTGGTTGGTTGATACAGTCAGTGAGATTTTCAGTAATGATCATCTCAATCACGCGCTCAACGCTAGATTTCACTGCTGTCAACTGCGTAACAATATCTGCGCAGTCACGATCTTCTTCAATCATCTTTTGAATCCCACGCAACTGACCCTCTGAACGTTTCAGGCGTGTTATATACTTTGAGTTTGTCATTGATTTATCCTTGGTCACTTTTTCTTCATTATATCTCGAATAAGGGGCTTTGTCAAAATTCACTTCCTGTCTGTATTTGTAGGAGGCAACCTTTTCTCTGTATCGGATAGAAAAGATTGATAAGCATGGAAATGGAAAAGAAACTCTGTCCTCCTTGAAGCTCGATGGGAAATTAAATTTCCTATTAACCAACTGACCTTTATGCGTATATCTTGGACAAATTGGACAAAAAGGCTAGGATCACTATCCCATAGACTATAACTAGAGCCAGCCCAAATCCGATACCAAACCACTTGTAAAACTTGTTCATTCCGCTGTAACGTTCGACATAGGCCCTGGTCGGCTTGTCTGGATCATACCAGACTGTCAGCTCCGAATGAAGGGGGAAATGGGTCTGCATCAAGCGTTTGAAGGAAACAAAGGAGTTGCTGTAGCGAGTGATTGAAGGTGCCAGCATATCTTCTCTTGTATAGTCCTTTAAAAATTTAGTAGTCCCCCACGGAATTGTGACCGTTTTGAACATAAAATACTGCAAGGTTTTCTTATAAGCAATCCCATCCACCGTGTATTCGACGATAGGTGGATACCCCTCACGAAAACGGCTATAGCCGATAACCGTTCCAGAAACGGATGACTTGGCAAGGCGGACCAACTTCTGATCTCGAAGATAGAGGAAAAGAAAGGTCCCACACACAAATACAAAAGATAGGAAGATGACGATTGTCCCAACTATCAAACCAATCACTTCTTTATTCATATGAACTCCTCCTGTTATTCTATACGGTAAAATCCCAAAACTAACTCGTCCAGAAGGACATTGAAGTCCTCGAGTCTATTCCTCGGATTTTTCTTTTGACTGTTTTTCTCTCAAATCTTTCACAGATTTCGATATGATATCTCTCACCTGTTCGTCAGTAAGTCCTGGAATCTGGTAATAAGGATTATTGGATTCGCTTTTTGACGGCTTTGTTCCTGAACTTTCGGTTTTAGAACTTTGTTCAGTCGAAGACGAGGATTTCGGCTCTGAGGAACTGGATTCTTTGGTCTTAGAGGAACTCGACGACTCAGACTCAGAAGGCTTGGACGTTTCAGGCGTGTTAAAATCAAGTTTAGGCGGATTGTTTACTTGGACGTTCGACTGTTTCACAGGTTTATAAAATAGCCCAAAAGACAACAGCAAGGCCATCAAGATCCCAATACCAGCCAAGGTTCTTTTATTGGCTTCAGCCGAGGGAACCCTTACTCCCTGTGTGCTGAGTATTTTCCATTCTGGATGCTCTTTTTCTATAGCTTTTTTCTGCCTCCTAAGAGGACCAAGTAGAAAATGATTAAAAGGCACAATCGTTACCATAGCCACCGTTACAAGCGGGACATAATTGGAATGACTTGATACCAGTAGAACATCGAGTATAGCGAGAAGAATGAAGAGGAAACGCCCCACAAACTTACGAACTTGATGCTCTTTTTTGATTTGCAAATATCTCTCTTGTGACATTATCATTCCCTCTTTTCTATTTCTTCCCTAAATATTACTTTCCCCTGTTCATACTTTCGCACAGCTAAGAGCCAGCGGATAGGGTTGTTTTGGAATAAGAAAAGGTACAACAAGGCAGGAAAGAGACCTGCTAAAGGCGAGAAAAAGATTTGTATATCAAATGCCTCTTGCTTATTGAATGAGTCAATAGTGCCCGGAATTGCAGCAGCAAATATTACTATAGTAGTCATAAAAACTAGTAGCATGACAATCATAAAAGCCAACATTTTCGCAAACGTCGCTTTTTTCTCACTAAAATTTTCCCAGAACAAATTTGAATAAACTGCTTCTTTAAACTCTTTCTTTGTTGCTCCTTGGACTCGTTTCACTCCTTTATATAAGGCGACTTCCATCATCCATATAAATCCAAATAGGATAAAGGAAAGACAAAGAATAAAAATAGGAACCATCCCACTATTATAACGAAGGCCTGAGAAAATTGGTATTGCAACAAATCCTCCGAGTAAACCTAACAAAGAGAATATAGCAATTAAAGGAGCAATCCCCCTATTCGATCTCCTAGCCCCTTCTGTATTTAACAAGGCACTCTTATCTGCTACAAGAGCCTCTTTTGTTCGCGTATTATAGTAAACGGCCTTATCACCGCTCTGTCCAATAAAAATTATTTTTCTCATATAAAATCACCACAGTTTTCACTAATCACTATAATCAGAAACTTCAATTTTATCATAGGTTGTTGATAAAACATCACCATCACCAACCACTGGTAATGGTAATAGCGTTTCTCTCGTGTTTCTAGTTCTTCTCTTCCCTAAATAATACTTTCCCCTGCTTGTATTTTCGTACGTCTAACAGCCAGCGGATAGGGTTGTTTTGGAACAAGAGCAGTACGACACTAATTGGGACGATCGTTGCTCCGATTGGCACCATGAACATCGACGGCTCAAACCATTCATGTTCATAGTAGGGAATGAAGGTCCCAGGTATGGCAAAGAACACAACAATAACAAAAACAAATAGAAGAACGAGGATAACAAATAGATACAAGATGATTTTATCGACTGTTGGTTCCTTATCTGGAGACTTCCTCCAAAAAGTACTACTTTCAACAGCATCTTTAAACTGCTCTTCACTTGCTGGGACAAGCGACTTAGCCCCACTGTAGAAGAGTTTTTCAAATCCATAAACACTTCCGATAAAAACGAAAAGGATTGCGGCTAGATGGATAGGTGCCATCCACTCACTCAATCTAAAGGGTGCTATCAAGGAACGAATCCAAATACCGATAATAGCAACTAGCAAGAAAGCAAAGAAGACAACCCAAGGCCACTTGGATTTCTTTGAACTGATGGCGCCTTCACTATCTGGCAAGTTGCTATATTCTGTCGCTAAAGCCTCTCTCGTCCTTGTGTTATAGTAGACGGATTGCTGGCATCCTTGGCCTATATAAATGATTTTTCTCATCTTACATTTCTCCCTCTTTTCCTCGGCTATCGTCCTGTAATATCTCCATCAGCTCCTTGAACAGTCGTTTGCGCGTTTTCATCTGAAAATCATAGACCATATATGTAAGAATACCAATCCCTAACATGTACATAAGTAAAAACTGAAAATCAGAAACAGCCAGATAACGATAGGCTGAAAAAATCGTTATTAAAACAAAAATGTAGCCAACTACTGTCAACGCCCTAGATTTTCTCCTAAGTGTTTTGATATTGGCTTTTGTCAGCCGAACTTTTCTAAATCTATCTGTCTTCATGTTGCGTCGGGTAGACTTGGCAAGGAGAATGGTCCCGAAAACCAAAAACAGAGACATCAGGATAAAGAAGATTAGATTAAGAGGGGATGAGACATCTCCAAAGGTTTGGTTGAGCAACTTTGACAACCGTTGCAAGGAATAGATTGCAATAGGGGCTGCAATGGCTGAATAATTTATGCCTTGTTTTACACTGTAGAATACTTGATTCTTCAGATCATAATAGATAAAAGAGTCCTCCAGAGGGCCCATACTGATTAAATTTTTTACACTTGTGTCCATCTATTTCCCGTCTCCTAAACTCAATACGGATGTTCAAACAGAGTTCTACTTTCTCTTAAAAGCATCGTGACAACGATTGCCAGCATTCTAGCCCATTTTCGGCGTTTGCCTTCCTAGAGAAAGAAAAGTTTATTAGTATTATAGCATGAACCCCCAGAAAAGGGAAAATATCCCCGATAGATAGATAGATTGGCTAGAGTCAAAAAAGGCTTCGTCATTCCATAAAAAAGCGAACAAGTCCGCATTCTAAAAACAGAATGCGAGCTTATCCGCCTTTTTCTATGTCTCTAAAGTAAATGATGTGTTTTCCTCGTCTCATCGTGCCAAGCGAATGCGGGTCACAATCCCATCTGGGTCTACAAGATCCAGTTCACTCGAATTTAGCCATTTGATCGGTGCTTCTAGCTCTTGTGCTTGCTGAACGATGTCCAAGAGTTCTTCCTTTCTTTCGACCTCAAGGACGTAGTAGGCCAAGCCTGGCAAGCCTTGCTCACGCGGAGCCAGACCTTTTCCAGCCCATTCGTTAACAGCCAGGTGGTGATGGTACTGACCTGCCGCTATCCAACTAGCACTCGGAATACTAAATTTATCCTCTAGCCCCAACACTTTTTGATAAAACCGACTCGCCGCGTGGCTATCCTTAACCGATAGATGGATATGCCCCATTCTCGTCCCTTCCGCTAGGATAAAGGGATCCACCTTTTCCCCTAACTCATAGATGTCCTGTGCCGCAAGGGCTTCGGTCACACCGATAATACGACCGTCTTCTCGAATATCCCATGAAGACACTGGCTTATCACGGTAGAGTTCAATGCCATTTCCTTCCAAATCCTCCAGATAAAGGGCTTCACTGTATCCATGATCTGCACCCCCGACCAGAGGAATACGCAAATCACTTAGGTGTTTCAAGACATCTGCCAAAGCTTTTCGTGTCGGCAACAAAATCGCCAGATGGTAGAGCCCATAATGCTCCCTTACTTCGCCAGACTTTTCTGCCTGAATCAAGTGGACCAAGGCTTTTCTACCTAGTCCCAAAATCGCTTCTGCCTCCGTTTGCGATAAAATCTCCAAGCCAATAGTCTGATGATAAAAAGCCGTTTGACTCTTCAAATCCTTGACATTTAAAACCGCCTCTGCTAGGTAAATGTGGCTTTGGTAAGCATAAGTCATAGGGTGTCTCCTTTTGTTTGTTGTAACTTTGTTAATTACATCAATTATACACTATTGAAATAAAATGTCAACGAAGACAACTCAAAAGAGCTGGAAACCAGCTCTTCTTTTTATTTTACAACAAGCTCGTAGCGAGTTTTGCTGGTGAAAGTTTCCCCTGCTTTGAGAATGACTTGGTCTTTGAGGTCGCTGTGAATGGCATCTGGTAAAGCTTGCGCTTCAAGGGCAATCCCATTGTGCTGTACCATTGGCTGACCAGCTATGATGACACTCTCATCCACAAAGTTTGCTGTGTAGACCACAAAGCAAGGGGCCTCTGTCTTGAAAAGTAGGAAACGACCTGAGTTTTGGTCATAAAGGAAACCAGCATTGTCATGACCTGCAGGAAGAGCAAATGGGTGATCCAAACCAGATACCAGCTGGATTTGCTCATCGTCCTCTGCAAAGATATCCTTCAACAAAGCACCATTGTAGATGTGTTTCACCACGTCGCGATTGGCATCTGGAGTTTTTGCTGGAACACCGTCCGGAGCAATTGGGTAAATGCCCTCTGTGTTTAGTTGGAAGACATGGCGGTCAACTGTCTGCGTGAAATCACCAGACAAGTTGAAGTAGCTGTGATTAGTTGGATTGACCAGCGTATCCTGATCTGTCGTCACCTTATAGCTGACTTCGTAGGCACCAGTTTCTTCCAAGTGGTAGCTAATCCAAATCTTAAGATTACCAGGAAATCCTCCTGTCCCGTCTGTACGCTCTGTGTAGAGGGTCAAGCCATGGTCGCTCACCTCGACCAATTCAAACAAGCTCGAATCCCAACCTGTTGAACCACTGTGGTTACAGTTGCTAGCATTGTTGACTTCAAGGTCATAGGTCTTGCCATTGAGCTCAAATGTTGCACCTGCAATACGGCCCGCTACAGGACCTACACTTGCTCCATGCTTGGGACTATTGCCTACGTAGCTAGCAAAATCATCAAAACCCAAAATCACATTGGCAAAATTTCCAGCCTTGTCAGGAGTTACGTAGCGTAAAATCGTCGCTCCATAGGTCATAACCTCCAGCTGATAGCCTGCATCCGTTTCAAAGCGATAGGCCAAGACATCCTTACCCTCATGATTTCCAAATACACGCTCTGTGTATGCTTTCATTTTCATCTCCTTTTTTCTATTTCTATTAAGTAAACAAACCATAGAAAGTGTATTCACCATCTATGGTTATAGTTTCTATTTTCAGAATCCTTTGTCAGAAAATCTTAAGTATCTTCTTAACAAAAGGGAATTCTTCTATACTTGTTTTATGCTTCTACACGTTCAGTCCATGAAGTCGCTGTAGTTTTGAGAACTTTGTTGAGTTCGTCAATGTTCTCAAATCCAGTTGTACGAAGCCATTCACGAGCTGCTGCCTCACCGTCTTTGATGTAGGCTTCAACTGATCCAGCCCAAGTTGCACGGCCACAAAGAACTCCGTTGAAGTTTGCGCCTGATTCGTGAGCAAAGACAAGTGTTTCTTGGAAGAGTTTGGCTGATACACCCGCACTCAAGTAGATGTATGGAAGATTTGTTGCTTCATCTTGTGCTTTAAAGAAGGCTGCCGTTTCTTCGCGTGTATGCACGATTTCACCATCACCAAAGCCTTCAACGTATTTCACATTGACTGGAACTTCCACTTTCAAAACATCAATGTTAAAGCGTGGGTCTGAGAAGACTTTCATAGCACCGATAACCTTGTGTGGTTTTACTTTTGCGTATTCTGCAGAACCTGCGTCAGCGATTTTTTCATCGTAAGCGAGGATTTCAAGGAAGAATGGAATGTCTTCCGCCACACACTCTGAACCGATACGTTCAATGTAAGCTTGTTTTTCTTGGTTAAGTTCGTCAGCGCTGTCTACGTCATAATAAAGCAAGAACTTCACAGCATCTGCACCTTGTTCCTTGATACGTTTTGCAGACCAAACATCCAAACAGTCAGGCAAGCGTTTGGTGCTTGTTGTGTCGTAACCTGTTTTCTCATAAGCAAGGAGAAGACCAGCATTGGCATCAAGCGCTTTTGTAGCTGGAAGTCCATACTCTGGGTCTAGAAGCATAGAGGATGCGTATTTTGTCAATTCATCTGCTACCAAGACTTTGAGTTCTTCCATTTGAGCCACAGTTGGTTCCTCTGTTTGGTATTGAGCCATGAGACGTTTCAAAGCACCACGTTGGTCAAAGGCAAGAGCTGAGATAATGCCGTTCTCGTCAGATAGTTTTTGCAAGCAAGCTACTTTATTGGGACTTAATTGTAATTTACTCATAGACACTTCCTTATTTTTGATATTCATGAATGATCACACCTTGTACCACACGGTTTACAGTGCCAGTAGGAGATGGTGTATCTGGTTTGTTTTCCACTTTAAGCGAAGTCAATAGGGCAAAGAGTTGAGCATATACGATATAAGGGAAGACACGGTAAATATCGTTCAAGACACCGCCACAACCAAGTGCTACTTCTTTGACATTTTCAAGACCAAAGGCTTGATCACTCAAAAGCACAACACGACGAGCAATCTGATCACCAGCCACTTCACGAACCAAGTCCAAATCGTACTTGCGAGTGTAGTCTGTCGTTGTGCCAAAGACCAAAACAACTGTATTTTCGTTGATAAGAGATTTTGGACCGTGACGGAAGCCGACTGGACTTTCATACATGGTCGCAACTTGGCCAGCTGTTAATTCCAAAATCTTGAGCTGAGCTTCATGAGCAAGTCCAAAGAAAGGACCAGCACCAAGATAGATGACGCGGTTAAAGTCTAAATCAACAAGCTCTTTGACGTCTGCTGCATTTTCTAGAACCTTACGCGCAAGGTTAGTCACAACTTCAAAACGTTCAGCTTTCACAGCAAATTCTGTAGGATCAAAGACCAAGAGAGCTGTTAGCATCATGGACGTAAAGCTAGAAGTCATGGCAAATCCAGCGTCATTGGAAGCAGCTGGTTGCAAGAGCAAAAGATTGCGCTCATCGCCATGAGCTTGAAGAGCCAATTTACCATCTGCAGCACATGTAATGGTCACTTGATAGAGGTCATCAACCAAGGCTTTGGCCAAATCAACCGTCGCCACACTTTCAGGTGAATTCCCACTACGAGCAAAGGATACAAGAACAGTCGCCACATCTTTTTTCAAATAAGTTTCTGGATTGGCAACAATATCAGTTGTCGCAATGGCATTGAAATTCCATTTGCGTTCGTCATAGACTTCCTTAAAGTAAGGCACCAAGGTATCTCCCACATAAGCAGAAGTCCCAGCGCCTGTCAAGATAACCTTAATATAGTCATGTTTATCAGCGATACCTTGCAGAAAGGCTGCAATTTCTTCACGTTTCGCTTGATAGGCTTCAAAAGCTTCTTTCCATACATCAGGCTGTTGGTAGATTTCACGAGTCGTGATTTCTGCACCCAGTTCAAGTAATTCTTCTTTTGTGTAATTTAGCATAGAGTTCCTCTAATCTATTGTTGTTTCATTCCTATTGAAAATATGGGAATGGGAGTGACTCCCATTCCCATGTATATTCTATATAAGATGCTCTAACGATTTAGCCGTTATTACATCGTATACTCAATGAAAATCAAAGAGCAAACTAGGAAGCTAGCCGCAGGCTGTACTTGAGTACGGCAAGGCGACGCTGACGTGGTTTGAATTTGATTTTCGAAGAGTATTATTCATCTTCGTCATCATCGAAGCCCGCTAACAGATCATTGACTTTCACAATGCTTTCTGCAGCACGGCTCTTGTAGTCCGCATCTGCACCTGTAAGGCTGGCATTGATAAATTCAATCACCATTGGAAGATTCATCCCTGCGTAGAGTTCAATGTCGCGACCTTCCATGATCAAACGGCTTACCACGTTACATGGTGTTCCACCGAGAAGGTCCGCAAAGACTAGGAAATCATCCAATCCTTCGATAGCAGCTTCAAATTTTGCAGTAAATTCTTCTGGACCATCTTCTGGAAGAAGAGCCACTGCATGAATGTTGTCCTGTGGACCCATGATCATTTCAGTGCTACCTTTAAGTTCTTCACAGAAACGACCATGACTCACCAAAATTAATGATTTGCTCATAAATTATGCGCCCATTCCAAGCAAGAATTTACCGATGAATGAAAGACCTACTGCAAGAACGATAATGATACCGATCGCTTTAGTAGAGTTCATACCTTTCTTACCAAGCAACCAGAAGATAAAGGCAGTAAAGATTGCTGGAAGCAAGCGTGGGAAGATTGAGTTCAAGATGTCTTGGAAGTCAATCATCTTTTCACCGATTGGCAATTTGTAAGAAATGTCAAAGTTGATCATTGTTGCTACAAGAGCACCCATCATGAAGACACCAAGTACAGATGCAGCGTCAATCAAAGCTGTCAAGGTACTTTGCATGTTGTTGATAAGGTTAACCCCTTCTTTGTAGGCAAATTCCAATTGTTTCCAACGGAAGATGTCATATGCAACTGCAACTGCGATCCAAAGGAAGATACCCCATGGTTGGCCAGCGATAGCCATAGTTGCTGCGATAGATCCCATGATAGCAGGTACAAGTGAACCAAAGATTGTGTCTCCAAGAGGAGCGAATGGTCCCATCAAACCTGTCTTGATACCGTTAACGGCATCTTTTGAACCTACACCATCTTTTTCTTCCATGGCAAGGTCAAAACCAGCGATAATTGTGTGGAAGAATGGTGAAGTATTAAAGAATTGAGTATGAACTTTCATCATTTCTTTCAATTCAGGAGTTCCATCCCCATACATTTTACGCAATTGAGGCAAGATCATGTAAAGGTAACCAGAAGCTTGCATACGTTCATAGTTCCAACCTAATTGGAAAGTAAACAAGCTACGTTTGTTGATTTGATTAAAATCTTCTTTTGTAAGTTTGTAATTAGAATTCGTCATCTTCGATTTCCCCACTTTCTGATGGTGTAGAAGGTGCTGCTACAGCTACTTTTTGGCTGTTCTTAAAGTGAACAACTGCAAGGAAGATACCTACGATAGAGATACCGATCATAGACAAACCTTTGAAGTTGTTAGCAAAGCCAATCTTTTCAGCAACATCAGCAGGAAGAGTACCAAGGATACCCGCAACAGCTCCACCAAGACCTGTTACATATGAGTAAAGAACAGTCAACATAGCTGTCAAACCGAATCCCATTGCAAGGTAGTGAAGGTTACGTTTAACTGGAAGGTAACGAAGCAAGATAGCGAATCCAAGACCTGGAAGCATACGACCTGCAAGTGTCAAACCGTCTGCAACCCATTGGTATTCTTTAACAAGGTTTACAACACCTTGTACGAATTCTCCACCAAAAGCAAGGGCGAAGAATACTGGAAGGGCACGAGAAAGAGCCCATGGAAGCGCACCAAGTAGGTAGTTGCGTTCGATACCATTGTAGTCAAAGCGTTCGATCGCAGCATCAATACGGTGTGCAAAGAAAGTAGTTGTCATACGTCCAAGAACGTCGAAGTATGTCAAAAGTGCTGCTACTGGTACAGCGATTGTTGTAATCGCAAGGTCTGTATCAATACCTTGAGAGATAGAGAATGCTGTTGCAAGAACCGCACCAGAAGTTGCGTCGATACGAGAAGCACCACCGAAGGTACCAACCCCGAGAACGAACAACTGCAAGCTACCACCGATAAACAAACCAGTTGTCACATCTCCCATGATCAAACCAGTAATGAAACCAGCGAATACAGGGGAACCTGCAGATGAAACGATTGTCAACTCATCACAGATTTGATAAGCTGAGTACAAAGTGAGAAGTAAAATTTGCCACCATTGTATCATAACAATGACCTCCTAAAAATTTTTTCCTATTTTAATAAGCTCAAAAAGTCTGAAACTGGATCATTTGGAACCATTTGAGCAGTGAGTTTCACACCTTTTTCTGCTAGTTTGTGGAAATCTTCCACATCCTTGTCTACCACGTTGATAGAACGTGTGATAGAGCGAGTTTCTGGTGTTTGAGACATATTACCAACGTTGAGTGTTTCAAGCGGAACACCTGCTTCAACCAAACCAAGGAAACGGTCTGGTTTACGTGCAACGATAAAGAGACGTTGGCTATCGTATTTACCAGCAAGGATATTTGCTGCTGCTTTCTCAACTGGCAAGATACTGAGTTTCACACCTGGTGGTGTCGCAAGTTTCAAACCACTCTTTTCAATATCGTTGTTAACAACTTCGTCGTCTACAACCATAATGCGTGAAACATTTAGTTTTCCAGCCCAAAGATTGGCTACTTGACCGTGGATCAAACGTCCATCGATACGGCATCCTACAATTGTCATAAGTTTTCCCCCTTTATGTGTTTTAGTGTAGGTTTACGAGTTAGGTGAATCTCTTCTTTATATTCGCCCTCAGTTTCAAAGATAATGATGCGGTTAGCACCTTCCTTGAGATAACTATGAGGGATATAAAGTGAGAGGGTCGGGCCGACATTCCAGAAACGCCCTAGATGACGCCCGTTGACAAAGGCAACTCCCTTACCAAACTCAGACAAGTCTAAGTAGGTATCCTTCGGCTCTTCGATCGTAAAGTCGAAAGCGTAAAAGGCTGGTTGTCCTTCTGTCCATCCTTTTGAAAAATCAATCTTCTCAGGATTATCCAGTGGTAGTGGATATTGTTTCCAATTCAGTAAGAAATGTAGATCCTTGCAGACACCTGTTCGAATTCCTTTACGCTGCGTATCTGCCAAGAACTTATGACCGTAGTTGACACGCCCCATATTTTCAATCAAGATGTCAATTTCTGAAAAGCCTTCTCGGTTGCCCTGACAGTAGATGTCTTCACCAATCTCTGTCTGGTATTGAGTAGCAATCCATTGACCATCTACAAAGAGTTGAGCTCGGTCACGTCCATCGATGATACGGAGACGTTCCTCTTCTGCATCCCAACTTGCCTCCGTGCGGTAGAGAAGGTAGCCATAACTTTGACCAAGTTCTTCCATCGCTTTTGGATAGAGGCTTTCAGTAGGACTAGAGAGACTATCCAGAGTTTCAAACAAGGAAACTTTTTCGACCAATGGAATGGACCCTATCTCCATGCTTTCCTTATAGAGTGGTTCCAACTGTGGATACTCTGGGAAGTGGGTTGCCATCATCTTCTTGACTGCTAAGTATTTAGCAGTTGGATTTCCTTCTTCATCGAGAAGGGCATCATAGTCGTAAGATGTGACTTGTGGCAAATCCAGAGTCCCTCGAGCCGAGCAACCATTCATGAAACCAAAGTTTGTCCCCCCATGGAACATGTAAAGGTTGATAGAGCCTTGCTCCAATACCTCTCGAACAGCTTCTGCCAATTCTTTAGGATCCCGTGTGATGATGGGTTCTTTCCAACGGTTGAACCAACCATCCCAGAATTCCATACACATGAGGGGCCATTTCTTGCCATGCTCATCAAAGAATTCCTGCATCTGTGAAAAGTTGTACGGAGCTTTAGAACCGAAGTTTCCTGTCACAAAGAGATCGTCTTCGATCAAGGTTCCGGCTTTCAGAGTAGCCCTCCATGGGCCATCTGAAGTAAAGAGTGGGCAATCAATCCCTCGGTCTTCCATCAATTTCCGAATTGCTCGTAGATAAGACTTATCTTCTCCATAAGAGCCATATTCATTTTCGACTTGCATCATAAGAATGTTTCCACCATTATCCAACAAGCGAGGCACAAGCCTTGGCAATAATTGGTCATAATAGCGAGCAACAGCCTCGATGTATGCAGGGTCGGACGAGCGAATTCGCATGTCCTTGGTCAAGAGCCAAGCCGGCAAGCCACCAAATTCCCATTCCGCACAGATAAATGGAGACGGGCGTACAATGGCATAGAGACCCAGATCTTGTGCAATTTGAAGAAATCTCTCCAAATTTCTGGCACCTTCAAAATCAAACTCCCCTTCAACAGGTTCGTGTAAATTCCAAGCCACATAGGTCTCGACTGTATTAAAGCCAAGCGCCTTTAAGTTATAGAGAGAATGATACCAATCCTCTGCTGGAATCCTAAAATAATGAATGGCGCCGGACAAAATCTTGAACGGTTTTCCGTCTAAATAGAAATCGTCCTCAATTTTAAATCTTGTCATGTCATTACCTCTGACGAATTAAGTTTGCGCTTTCATTTATTATAATATTAACTATAATCAAATCTTTTGCATTTGTCAATAGGTTTTAGAAAATTATTTAAAATTTTTCTATTTTTTTACTTACCGTTTACCGAAATTATCTAAAAATAGCATGAAAACGATCTTTTTATGTATGATAATTCACAAGAACATCAAATGAATTTTTTTACATGTAAAATAACATTTTTAGTCTATTATTTTAATTTTTTGACCTTAATACTACTCTTTTCTTTATATTTGTGGTAAAATCAAAATTGGAGAAAGAGAATCGAGGTGAAATTTATGGCTATTCCTAAATACCAATATATTAAAGATGAATTAAAAAACAAAATCATCTCTGGTCAATTTGCAAGTGGAGATAAATTTTATACAGAAGCCGAATTGATCGCGATGTACGATGTGAGTTCAATCACAGTTGTTCGTGCCTTGAACGACCTTGCTAAAGACGGCTACATTGTCCGCCAACAAGGTAAAGGTACTTTCGTTTCACGTGCCCGCAAGCACAAACTCGTTGAGTTTTCAGATGTCGAAATCTTTGAAACAAAAGACGATAAAGTTACTGTCCTTTCTATCGAGCGCGGAAACAAACTTGAATATTTAGATAAACTTGGACTACGTGGAGATCAATTCTACTATAAGATTGAACGTATTCGTCAGACAAACGACGTAACATACATCTACCACACATCTTATATTCCTGAGCAATACATCAATGCCAACTATCCAAATCTTGACTATTATAGCTCTATCTATACACGTTTCAAATTGGATTACCGCATTCACATGAGTGATGAACATTTTGAGGAAATCAACGAAATCGCATTCCCAACACCAGAGCATGCTGCTTCTGTACTCGGAATCGATACACAATTCCCAACTGTCTTCCAAACGAAGACTACAAAACTTGAGGCCACTGGCCAAGTCCTTGCCTATAGTGAAACTTATAAGCGAGCAGACTACTACAAAATCAAATTCATCTCATGTAACCGAGATCATTAAGAAAAAGCCTGAGCCTAGCTCAGGCTTTTTCTGTATTCATTATAGCACGAGAAAGAAGTTGTGAAAACGCTATGAAGGTCTCTTATTTAATTAGTAGCATTTTTACTAAAAACAAGGTAAAATTTCGTTTGGTTTTTCCTCGGTTTTATCCCTTATTAGCAAATTTCTCCTAAATCTTATGATTTCCTCTATTTATTATAGTTCTTATATAAACCCACTTGACATTTTACTCCTTAGATAATAAAATAAAATTGGTTTTATGTAAACGCTATCATATATGATAATAACAAGGAGGTTTTGTCATGAAACTAGAAAAGAAACAGCGCTTCTCCATCCGAAAATACGCGGTTGGGGCAGCTTCTGTACTTATAGGATTTGCTTTTAGCGCACAAGTCGTATCTGCCGACGGGATTACTCCAGCTCCAACAGCTGAAGAAACTGTTCAAACGATTCAGGAGAGTCCACAAGCAGTCAAAGAAACTGTAGACTCCAAGGTTCCAGAAAAACTGGAAGAAAAGGCTGACGAGCCTGTGAAAGAGGAGGTCAAAGAAGACCAGGAGGCTCCTCGAACAGTTGCTCCAAAAACAGAAGAGTCAAGCGCACCAGTTGTGACAGAAAATGCTGCTCCAACTCCTACTGCCGAGAAAGAAAGCCCTGCTCCAGCTAAAACTCCTGCCGAAAGTACTTCTTCAGAAAAGAAAAATGAAGCCGTCACACCTGCAGTAGCCACTCCTAGCACGGAACGAGCAGCTCAGGTAAATGAAAAACTAGCGAAACGAAAAATGATCTCAATCGACGCTGGACGCAAATACTTCTCTCCAGAGCAACTCAAAGAAATCATCGACAAAGCCAAACACTACGGTTATACTGATCTTCATTTACTAGTTGGAAATGATGGCATGCGTTTTATGTTGGACGACATGACGATCAAAGCCAATGGCAAAACCTATGCAAGCGACGATGTCAAACGTGCACTCGAAAACGGAACCGATGCCTACTACAAGGATCCAAACGGCAACCATTTGACAGAAAGTCAGATGACGGACTTGATCAACTATGCTAAAAACAAAGGCATTGGCCTCATCCCAACTGTAAATAGCCCTGGTCACATGGATGCGATTTTGCATGCCATGAAAGAACTAGGCATCCAAAAACCGAACTTCAACTACTTTGGTAAGGAATCTGCTCGTACCGTTGACCTTGATAACAAAGAAGCGGTTGCATTTACCAAAGCTCTGATCGACAAGTATGCTGCTTACTTCGCTGGCAAAACTGACATCTTCAACATCGGGCTAGACGAGTACGCCAATGATGCTACAGACGCTAAAGGCTGGAGCGTTCTTCAAGCCTATAAATGGTATCCAGAAGATGGATTCCCAGACAAGGGTTATGATAAATTTATCGCCTACGCCAACGACCTTGCTCGCATCGTCAAATCTCACGGCCTCAAACCAATGGCCTTTAACGATGGTATCTACTATAATAGCGACACTAGCTTTGGAACCTTTGACAAAGACATCATCGTTTCTATGTGGACTGGTGGATGGGGCGGATACGACGTCGCTTCTTCTAAACTTCTAGTTGAAAAAGGCCACCAAATCCTTAATACCAACGATGCTTGGTACTACGTCCTCGGACGAAATGCCGATGGCCAAGGATGGTATAACCTCGACCAAGGACTCAATGGTATCAAGAACACTCCAATCACTTCTGTACCAAAATCTGATGGGGCTACTATCCCGTTCATCGGGGGTATGGTAGCTGCTTGGGCGGACACCCCATCTGCACGCTATTCACCATCACGCCTCTTCAAACTCATGCGTAGCTTCGCAAATGCCAATGCTGAATACTTCGCAGCTGACTATGAGTCTGCTGAGCAAGCTCTGAAAGAAGTACCAACAGACCTTAACCGCTATACTGCAGAAAGTGTCGCAGCTGTAAAAGAAGCTGAAAAAGCTATTCGCTCACTTGATAGCAACCTCAGCCGTGCCCAACAAAACACCATTGACCAAGCAATCGCGAAACTCCAAGAAGCTGTTAGCAACCTAACCTTCACACCAGAAGCTCAAAAAGAAGAAGACGAGAAACGCGAAGTTGAAAAACTTGCCAAGAACAAGGTGATCTCAATTGACGCTGGACGTAAGTACTTCTCAGCTGAACAACTCAAACGTATCATTGATAAAGCTAGTGAACTTGGATATTCTGACGTGCATCTCCTCCTAGGAAATGATGGACTTCGCTTCCTACTTGATGACATGACTATCACTGCTAACGGAAAAACTTATGCAAGTGACGATGTCAAAAATGCCATCATTGAAGGAACAAAAGCTTACTACGATGATCCAAACGGAACCACTCTTAGTCAGACTGAAATCACTGAATTGATCGAGTACGCAAAATCAAAAGGGATTGGACTCATCCCAGCGATCAACAGCCCAGGTCACATGGATGCCATGCTTGTCGCTATGGAAAAATTAGGTATCCAAAATCCTCAAGCCAACTTCGACAAGGTCTCTAAAACAACCATGGACCTTGAAAACGAAGAAGCGATGAACTTTGTCAAAGCCCTCATCGGCAAGTACATGGACTTCTTTGCAGGCAAGACTAAGATCTTCAACTACGGTACAGACGAATATGCCAATGATGCTACCAACGCACAAGGCTGGTACTACCTCAAATGGTATGGACTCTATGGCAAGTTTGCTGAGTACTCTAACACCCTTGCTGCCATGGCCAAAGAAAGAGGCCTTCAACCAATGGCCTTCAACGATGGTTTCTACTACGAGGACAAGGATGATGTTGAGTTTGACAAGGATGTCATCATCTCTTACTGGTCTAAGGGATGGTGGGGCTACAACCTTGCATCTCCACAGTACCTTGCAAGTAAAGGCTATAAATTCCTTAATACCAACGGAGACTGGTACTACATTCTCGGTCAAAAACCAGAAGATGGCGGTGGCTTCCTCAAAAAAGCTCTCGAAAATACCGAGAAAACTCCATTTAATCAACTAGCATCAACTAAATACCCTGAAGTTGACCTTCCTACTATTGGTAGTATGCTTGCTATCTGGGCAGATAGACCAAGTGCTGAGTACAAGGAAGAAGAAATCTTTGAACTCATGACTGCCTTCGCAGATCACAACAAAGACTACTTCCGCGCTAACTACAATGCACTCCGTGAGGAACTTGCTCAAATCCCTGCAAACTTGGATGGATACAGCAAGGAAAGCTTGGATGCCCTAAATGCAGCGAAAGAAGCTCTCAACTACAACCTCAACCGTAACAAACAAGCCGAGTTAGACGCTCTCGTAGCCAAGCTCAAAGCAGCCCGCCTAGGCCTTAAACCAGCGGCAACTCACTCAGGAAGCCACGATGAAAATGAACTAGCTGCCAACGTTGAAACCAAACCGGAACTCATCACAAGATCAGAAAAGATTCCATTTGAAGTTATCAAGAAGGAAAATCCGAACCTCCCAGCCGGTCAGGAAAAAATCATCACACCAGGTGTAGAGGGCGAACGCACTCATTACATCTCTGTTCTTACTGAAAATGGAAAACAAACAGAAACCGTTCTAGATAGCCAAGTGACCAAAGAACCTGTGACCCAAGTGGTTGAAATCGGTGCCCCTATTACCCACAAAGGGGATGAAAGTGGTCTTGCTCCAGCCGCAGAGGCAAAACCAAGACTGGATATCCAAGAAGAAGATATTCCGTTCACTACTGTGACACGTGAAAATCCACTCTTGCTCAAAGGGAAGACTCAAGTCGTTACTAAAGGCGCTAACGGTCGTCGCAGTCATTACTACTCTGTGAGCACTAGTGCTGACGGTAAGGAAGTGAAAACTCTTGTAGATAGCCTTATGACTCAAGAAGTAGTGACCCAAGTTATTGAAGTCGGAACCCTTGTAACCCATGTAGGAGACGAACACCGTCTTGCTCCAGCCGCAGAAACAAAACCAAGACTGGATATCCAAGAGGAAGAAATTCCATTCACTACTGTGACACGTGAAAATCCTCAATTACCAAAAGGACAAACGCAAGTTGTTACTAAAGGGGCTAACGGCCACCGTACTGCCTTCTACTCTGTAAGCACTACTGCTGATGGAAAAGAAGAAAGAACGCTTGTCAATAGCGTGGTAACACAGGAAACGGTCACTCAAGTTGTTGAAGTCGGCACTGCCGTTGAGAAAGCTGAGCAAACTGCACCAACTACTGCCAAAGCAGATGAAAAACAACTCCCTGCAACAGGAAGTCAAGACTCTGCAGGCTTGGTCGCAGCAGGCCTCATGGCGACTCTAGCAGCCTACGGACTGACTAAGAGAAAAGAAGACTAAGATTCTTCTAAGAGAATACGAAAAAGCGAGATTGAATCTCGCTTTTTTATTTTTATGATTAGTCACCAAGTCCGATACGTTCGAAGATATCATCTACTCGTTTGGTGTAGTATGCAGGGTTGAAGATTTCGTCGATTTCATCTTGAGTGAGGCGTGATGTCACTTCTGGATCTGCTTCGAGAAGCGGTTTGAAGTCTACTTGGTTGTCCCAAGAGTGGGCTGTTTTTGGTTGCACCAAGTCGTAGGCTTGCTCACGGGTCATGCCTTTTTCAATCAAGGTCAACATGGCACGTTGGCTAAAGATCAGACCAAACGTAGAATTCATGTTGCGAATCATATTTTCTGGGAAGACCGTCAAGTTCTTGACGATATTTCCGAAACGGTTAAGCATGTAGTCAATCAAAATGGTCGTGTCCGGTGTGATGATTCGCTCAGCTGATGAGTGAGAAATATCACGTTCGTGCCAGAGAGCGACGTTTTCATAGGCCGTCACCATGTGACCACGGATGACACGCGCAAGACCTGTCATGTTTTCAGAACCGATAGGGTTGCGTTTGTGAGGCATCGCAGATGAGCCTTTTTGACCTTTGGCAAAGAACTCTTCTACTTCGCGTTGCTCAGATTTTTGCAAACCACGGATCTCAGTCGCCATACGTTCGATGGAAGTCGCAATGCTAGCAAGAACTGCAAAGTACTCAGCATGAAGGTCACGAGGAAGCACCTGTGTAGAGATTTCTTGGGCACGGATACCCAACTTGTCGCAGACGTATTGCTCTACAAACGGTGGGATGTTGGCAAAGTTACCAACTGCACCAGAAATCTTACCAGCTTCCACACCAGCAGCCGCATGCTCGAAACGCTCGATATTACGCTTCATTTCGCTGTACCAAGTCGCAAGCTTGAGACCAAAAGTTGTAGGTTCCGCATGCACACCGTGGGTACGCCCCATCATGATGGTGAACTTGTGCTCCTTAGCCTTATCAGCGATGATGTTGGTGAAGTTTTCAAGGTCACGACGAATGATGTCGTTGGCTTGCTTGTAAAGGTAACCATAGGCAGTATCCACCACGTCGGTAGAGGTCAACCCATAGTGGACCCACTTGCGCTCTTCGCCAAGCGTCTCAGAAACCGCACGCGTGAAGGCAACCACATCGTGACGCGTCTCTTGCTCAATCTCTAAAATACGGTCGATGTCAAAGTCCGCTTTCTCGCGAATCAAAGCCACATCTTCCTTAGGGATTTCCCCCAACTCAGCCCATGCCTCGTCAGCCAAGATTTCCACCTCAAGCCAAGCACGGTATTTATTTTCTTCACTCCAAATGTTCGCCATCTCAGGGCGAGAGTAACGTTCGATCATGTTTAAGATACCAAGGGCGACTAGAAAGCGACTGAATTTTAGGAAACCAACGACGGACGCTTGCATCCTAGGAGGTTTATCTAAATTCCGAGCTTTCCGCCCGGGTTCAGTTCTGCAAACTAGATGCCCATTCCCTTTCTTTGTTTACAATTAGGAAGTTCGTAGCCCGTATTCAGTTTTAATGAATACGAGTGTCCTTGTTCCTTTCTGTTTTAGTTATTATACTGTATTAGAAATATAATATTCGTGTTGATAAAAATTAATACTCTGTCGACTCTCTGTTTCAACTTTTATTTTAATAATTCCTGCACAGCTTTGTCTAATGAAGTGAATTTACTAGATAATATTTTATAGGCCTCAACGTTATTATTAGGATAATTTAATCCAAAATTTTTAATAGAAATCCTTAAACCTTGCACATTAGAAATATTGGTTTCATTCCAGTCTCTAACAATAAGCTCACTTCCTATTTTCTCAGAAAGAGAACTTTTATTTGAAACTAGAAAATCATAAAAATCTTTATCTCTTTTTTTGCCATATATAAACCCTATTGTTTTAGCCCCAACAGAAAATTCGCATTTAATATCATCCTGTCCTACTCTTGATATTGTATAATATGAAGCAATTTTCTTTGTTGGCAACTTATAATTAAATTCCTCTAACTCATTCAGGTATTTAGTGAATCCATTCCAAAATTGTTCTTTATTATTTGTGTTCAAATTTTCTTCAATCTGTTTATCTTTTCGTTTCTTTTGAACTGTAAAAACTCCCTGTACTTTCCCACCTAAACTTTTTATTTTTTCAATAACATTTTCCTTAAATGATGGTTGCAAAAATTTTCTAGCTTCAGTTGTTTCTTTCTCAGGAGTATAATTTATAAGAATATCTTCCAAAATTTCGATAATTTCGCCAACACTCTTCGTTTGCAAACAACGTTTCATAAACAAAACATAGTATGCTTTTTGCTCGTAATAATTATATTCTGTCATTTGATATTGTTTTCCAATCTCAGAATATAATCGAATTTGCTCAATAATTTTCTCAAACAATTTAGGATCTTCATTAAAGATTGTATCGTAATAATTACTAAAAATTACTGCCTTACTATTGGCTGCTGACTCTGGACGCCCTTCATAAGCAAATAGCACTTGCCCTAATTTCTCCATAGATATTATATAATCATATTTTTTACTAAACTCCTTTCCACTACCTCGCTTTCGATCATATCTAATACCTTCCTGGTCTAGACGTTGCTCAATAGCTAATTGAATTTTATCTACAGAACGTAGATCTATCTCTTTGATTGGATTCTGACTATTTGTATATTCTGAAATTTTATTTGTTAGTTCCTCATTTTTCGAAGTTACTAAGAGCCTAACTATTACACTAGCGCTAACTAAATTAGAAATTATATCTTCAACTTTATTTTCGGTTTTATACTTAAAAATTGAACGAAGTGTTTGACCACCATTAACTATCTGATAATTTTTTAAAATCAACTCTGTTGACTCATCAATTATATTAGGTTTGCTAGAAATTTCTTCTGCAACAATAGTTACTCCATTGTTGTATAGAAAAAAATTTGATGGTTCTTCAGATAATGTTTTAATAATCTTTTTATTTATTTTATTGTTTCCTAAATACTCTCGAACATTTTCAAATAGTAAATTAAAATCTAATGTTAAAGAATTCAACCAATCAAGGTCCTCTAGTTCCTCTATTTTTGTTTCCTTTCGTAATGTATCATCACTACTTGCAATTCTAATTAAATTTACAAGATTTAATTCTATAACGTATGACTTAGTAGTAGTATAAGATACATTGTGTTCTAATATCATTCTGTTTTTTATACGAAGTCTAGCCTCATTTTCCGGACTCTGTAAAGATAAATGATCCATTATATTTAATAAATTAAAATCTCGTAATTGCAAAAAATTTTCATATCTTTTTAAAAAAGGTCTAGCCCCTGGATCATTTTCGTCAACTTTTGATTTATCATTTGTAACCATATAAAGAATAATATTATAGCTACTATCCTCAATCATCAGTTCTCTAATTTCATCAATTTTATCAAGAGTCTTCTGATAATCTTTTTTATCTTCTCGCTTAATAAAATTATTATATTCTTCTAGACTAGTCACAATATTTAGAAACGATTCTGCACTACGAATTTCACTATGCTTAGGTTTTTTATTCGCAGTTACAAATTTCTCTCGGAACTTAAAATTTAAGAGATAAATCTGCTTTTCATCCCTATCAATATATACCGCATCTATTCCTAAATCTTTATTCTTATTGTTTGGAGCTTTGTCAACCAATTCAACAAAATGATCATCTATAATAAACTTATTAATATCTTGGACTTGAGTTTCACCAAATAATAAATCAAATACTAAATAGTAAAAACCTAAACGTGCCTTTTCTGTATCATTTTGAACTTTCAAGTTTACAATTTGATGCGCAGCTCTCTCAAAATATTGTAACGATTCTTGATACATAATATCGTAATCTAAAGCATTTACTTTTTTATTGAAAACTTTTACCATTGCATTCTTCTCCTAAAATTCAATCCCTTTCCCAAACTCCTCAACCTCATCCGGCGCATCACTAAACAAAGTCACATGACCCATTTTACGATTTTGCTTCGCTTCTATTTTACCATACAGGTGGAGGTGGACGCTTGGATTTTCTGTGACATATTTTTCAGCGACCTCGACGTGTTGGCCGAGGACATTAAGCATGACGGCAGGTGCATGTAATTTAATTTCTGGCAATGATGCTCCCAGAACACCTAAAATGTGGGTATCAAACTGGGAGAAGTCGCAGGCTTCGATGGAGTAATGCCCTGAGTTGTGTGGGCGGGGGGCAATTTCGTTGACAATAATATCATCAGCTGTCGCAAACATTTCCACGCAAAGAGTTCCAGAAAGGTTTAGTTGTTCTGCAATTCGCACCGCCATGGCTTTGGCTTTATCTGCTAGACTATCTGAAATGCGAGCAGGGACGATGGTCTTAGACAGGATGTTGTTGCGGTGGATATTTTCCTGAACTGGGAAAACCGTCACATCCTTGCCATTTCCGGACACGATGACAGAAATTTCAAGGTCGAAGTTGACAAATTCTTCCAAAACGCAGTCTGCTGAGTCAGCTAGCGCATAGGCTTCTACTAAATCTTCTGCTGAGCGAATGACCTTTTGTCCATGACCATCGTAGCCACCGGTCGCCGTCTTGAGGACATAGTTTTTCGACAGGTCAATATCTGTCAAGTCATGGCTAGAAGTCACAACCTTGTAAGGTGCTACCGTTACTTGAGCCTTGTTTGAGAGAAAGTCCTTTTCAAAGATACGATTTTGAGAAATACGGAGCAGGTCTGTCCCTTGTGGGAGTTGTCCACCCTTGATAACGGCATCCAAACCGTCAGCGTCTACATTTTCAAACTCATAGGTGAGGACATCGCAACGCTCAGCCAACTGACGGAGGGCATCCACATCGTTATAAGGAGCCACGATGATCTCCGCCACGCGAGAGGCTGGGCAATCCGCCGCAGGATCCAGCGCGATAACCTTGTGCCCCATGTAGATAGCAGAAATGGCCATCATCTGACCAAGCTGACCGCCACCGATAATTCCGATTGTTTTAGATGAGCTCATTTGTAGACTCCTCTGCGATTTTTCCTTGCTCTTCTGCGAAATCTGCCAATGCTGTCGCGATAGCCTGATCCTCTACTGACAGGAGACGGAGGGCAAAGAGGGCTGCGTTGGTCGCCCCTGCTTCACCGATAGCCATTGTCGCTACAGGCACACCACCCGGCATCTGTACGATAGAGTAGAGCGAGTCCACGCCACTAAGAGCACGAGATTTGACGGGCACACCAATGACTGGAAGGGTTGTTTTAGCAGCTACCATACCTGGCAAATGGGCTGCGCCACCCGCACCAGCGATGATGACCTTGATACCGCGACTACGTGCTTCCTCCGCATGTCTAAACATGAGGTCTGGTGTACGGTGGGCAGAGACAACTTTTTTTTCGTAGACTACACCGAAGCGGTCTAGGACTTCTGCGGTTTTTTGCATGGTTGCCCAGTCGGATTTTGAGCCCATGATGATGGAAATTACTGGTTTCATTTCTTCTCCTTTTTTTAATAATCGTCTAATGTAGTGCGGACGTAAGCGACCGCCTATGACGTTCCATTACTAAAACTGGAGCCTGAGTCTCCAGTTTTCCGCTCCTAGTAGCTTTGCTACTAGGAGTTCCACTACTGCGACGATTATCCTATAGTGGCTCGCTTTCGCTCGCCATGAAAAATTTAGTAGCTGTTAATCTTTTATGGCCTTGCTTCCGATATCTGTTCGGTAAAAGAGGCCTTCTGTATTTTGTTTGTCAAGTTCCTTGTAGATGGTGTCTTGGGCTTCTTTGACGGTGTCTGCTGTGGTGACGAGCATATAGACACGTCCACCTTTTGATAGCAGTGCTCTGCTATTTTCCGCAAACTTAGCCCCTGCATAGTAGGTGATGATATCACCCTCTGTCTTAGCTGGCAATTCAACACCTTTTTCATAGTCAAGCGGGTAACCGTTTGATGCGACAACCACACCCAGCGTCACACCCTCGTCTGTCCAGGTAATGGTTGGCTCCTTGCTATCGAGAATATCCTTGATATTTTGCGCAAAGTCAGATGTCAAACGAGGCAAGATAATCTGAGTTTCGGGATCTCCAAATCGAGCGTTGAACTCGATGACCTTAGGTCCATCAGCTGTCAAGATAAGCCCCGCGTAAAGGACACCAAGATACGGACGACCTTCTTTAATCATCCCTTCAAGAACTGGCTTGACAATAGTCTCAACCGCCGTATCAACCACGCTCTGTGGCAAGTGAGGAACTGGCGCATAAGCTCCCATACCACCCGTGTTAGGGCCCTTGTCGCCGTCATAGGCACGTTTATGGTCCTGAGCCGTTGGCATGATGTAGAACTTGTCCCCATTGACAAAGGCAAAGAGAGAGAACTCTTCTCCGTCAAGGAATTCCTCGATGACCACACGCGCACCTGAGTCACCAAATTTATTGTCCAAGAGCATCTCATGAGCGGCTTCGACAGCTTGCTCGACTGTCTCAGCAACGACGACACCCTTACCAAGCGCTAAACCATCTGCCTTGACGACGATAGGAGCGCCTTTCTCCTCGATATAAGCCTTGGCTTCCTCGAAATCTGAAAATGTGCCATAGGCTGCCGTCGGAACGTCGTATTTGACCATGATTTCCTTAGCAAAGTCCTTAGACCACTCCAGCTCCGCTGCAGCCCTAGTCGGACCAAAAGCCTTGAGACCAGCTGCATTGAAATCATCCACAATCCCAGCAGCAAGGGCATCATCTGGCCCGATGAAGGTCCAAGAGATATCGTTGCTCCTTGCAAAGTCAATCAACTTAGAATGTTCGGAAATAGAGATATTCACCAATTCCAGGCCATCCAGAGTCATTCCGTCATTTCCAGGAGCTACAAAGACTTTTTCAACGTCTTTTGACTCAAGCAACTTCTTAGCAATCGCATGTTCACGACCACCCGAACCGACAACAAGCAGTTTCATTTCTCAACCTCTTTTGCGAATTATTTACTAATATTATACCATAAACGTTCGTTATAATCTTGTTTTGCTCCGCATTTTTACGCAAAAAGGAAAGAAACTGTTTTCTTCCCTTTTGTTTGTTAATTAATGTCTTACTCCGTTATATATTCTTCTTTCAACACTTTAGCAATTTTAGGTTCCAATAAATTAACAAAATACTTTTTCAAATTTAAAATATTATCAACCTGTTCTTTATCTAACCTAAATGAACGACCAGTTTGAGGCTCCTTTAATGGACGTAATAGATCTTTGCCAGTTGGCCATACTAATTTTCTTGCCTGTGGTTGAAAAGGGTTTACTCCCGTCCCTGGCATTATTCCCTCGATAAATCCATTTGATTTAGCTGTACTTGAACTTTTATTTATCAATGTGACAGTAGCAAATCCTAACGAAACTTCGCCAAATACAACAATAATGAAAGGGCGAATATCATACTCTGATTCACTGTTAGAATAATAATTAAGCTCCTTTTCAATTCCGTATTTATACTTGTTGTTTTTGAAAATATTTTGTTTTAATTTAACCACTGTCAAATCATCATCATTTAACGAATGCTCTTTACTATTAAATTCTATCAGATTATCATTCTTTGAAAAAATCATAAATACATCTGGATTTGGTCCAAATTCTCCTTCGAATGCTATCGAAGAGAAGGCATAAAAACCATGCTTGTATTCACCTCTAAGTTTCCATGACATTGTACTTTGACCAACTAAAGGAAAATGTATATTTTCAATTCTGCTTTTTCTGATATATCTTTTTTTATGCATAATATTTATAAATTCCTTAAGGTCTGTACTTATTCCAATGGTTGGCCCAGATAACGACACCCCTATATTTATTGACATCTTAACTTCTCCATTCTATTGATTTACCTAATTATATAAAGATACCAGATTCTTGTATAATCCTCATTTCTTAATGTCTAAAATGTCTCACGCCCGTGAAGACCATGGTCAATCCATATTTATCAGCGGCTTCGATAGACTCTTGGTCACGGACTGAGCCACCGGGCTGGATGATGGCCTTGATACCTGCTTTGGCGATTTCTTCCACATTATCCGCAAATGGGAAGAAGGCATCGGAAGCAAGAACAGCACTGTCCAGACGGTCTTTGGCTTGTTCAATGGCAATACGTACGGAAGCCACACGGTTGGTTTGACCAGGGCCAACACCAAGTGTCATGTGGTCATTGGTCACGATGATCCCGTTGGATTTGACGTACTTGATAGCCTTCCAAGCGAACTCAAGAGCAGTTGCTTCTGTCTCAGTTGGCTGACGTTTGGTCACCACTTGCCAGTCAGCTGGGCTTTCTTTGACCACGTCTTGGTTTTGCACCAGGAGTCCACCGACCACACCAGTGTATTCTGCTTCTACTTCGCTAGCATCTTGAGCGTCAAACGGCAACTCGAGGATACGCAAGTTTTTCTTTTTATTGGTCAAAATGGCTAGCGCTTCATCCGTATAGCTTGGTGCGATGATGATTTCAAGGAAAACACCATGCATCTTCTCAGCTGTCGCAGCATCTACCTCACGGTTGAGAACGACGATACCACCAAAGATAGACACTGGGTCAGACTCATAAGCGTAGTCCCAAGCTGTTTCGATGTCATCTGCTTGACCGATACCACATGGGTTCATGTGTTTGAGAGCCACAACGGTTGGACGGTCTTTGAAATCGCGGATAATACGAATGGCAGCATCCGCATCGCGGATATTGTTAAAGGACAATTCCTTACCGTTTAGTTGTTTCGCTGAGGCAATAGAGTAGTCAGTCGGCAAGGCTTTTTGGTAGAAGTCCGCATCCTGTTGAGGATTTTCCCCATAGCGCATGGATTGTTTGAGGTCATAAGTCAAGGTCAACTTTTCGGGCTTGCTCTCGCCGACCTGAGCTGTAAAATACTCTGCAATCAAGGCATCATAAGCTGCTGTGTGACGGAAAACTTTGGCCGCTAAACGTTGGCGAGTTTCGTAAGTCGTTTCACCTGTGGCTGCTAATTCGTCAAGAACCACAGCGTAATCCGCTGGGTCTACCACAACTGTCACGCTGGCGTGGTTCTTCGCTGCTGAACGAAGCATAGAAGGACCACCGATGTCGATGTTTTCGACTGCATCAGCGTAAGTCACATCTGGTTTGAGAATGGTTTCCTTGAAAGGATAGAGATTGACCACAACAAGATCAATCAACTCAATCTGATTGTCCTTAGCCGCTTCCAAGTGGCTATCCAAGTCACGACGAGCCAAAAGTCCGCCGTGTATATTTGGATGAAGGGTCTTGACACGACCGTCCATCATTTCTGGAAAACCAGTCACATCATCGATGGCAATGGTCTCCACTCCAGCACTATCAAGGGCAACCTTGGTTCCACCTGTCGAGATAATGTCCCAACCGAGTTTTTTGAGTTCTTGGGCAAATTCAACAATGCCCGCTTTGTCTGAGACGCTGATTAAGGCTTTTTTCGTCATTCTATTCCTCTTTCTTTAGGTCCAAGCGCATAGCGATTTCGTTATTTTCTTCTATAAATTCTGTTTCCTGAAAACCCAGACTAGTCAACAGGTGCTTCATTTTTTCATTTCCAACCACATAATCTGCGGTAATATGACTGCAAGCTCTATCCATCTGGGCCTCTTTGATTAGAACTTCCAAGGCTTTTCGACCATAACCTCTTCCTTGGTACTGCTGACCAATCATTATCCGCCAGATAAAGTATTCCGCTTCATCCTTGTCTATTTCTAGCAGGAGAAAGCCAACCACTTGCTTATCCCAATAGATTGCCATCGGAAACACATCTTCGTTTTTCCGGTAGAGCCATGCATCAGCTAAAGAGCGCACATTTGGAGCTACGAAACGTGCTCGTTCATCAGCTTCTGATATTTTCAAATCCAACACTGCCTGAAAACTGCTCTCATCTACCAATTTCAGTTCAATCATTTTTTCTCCTAGCAAGATTACGCAATCAAAACTTGATTTACTTCTTACATTCTCTCCACTCCCAAGCTATCCAGCACCTCTGGATACAACTTGTACTCAGCCTCATGAATGCGAGCTTCAAAGCTATCCATGGTATCATCAGCTAGTCGTGGTACGCGTACTTGTTTGATGACCTTGCCTGTATCCACACCCGAGTCCACCCAGTGAATGGTCACGCCAGACAGGTCTACGCCAGCATTCCAAGCGTCCTCAATCCCATGAGCTCCTGGAAATTCGGGCAGGTAGGCTGGATGGATATTGATAATACGCCCCTCATAGGCTCCAAGTAAGGTTGGCCCAACGATTTTCATGTAGCCGGCGAGGCAAACCAAGTCAATCCGGTGTTCTTCCAAGAGTTCGACAAGAGCTGCTTCGTAGTCCGCCTTGTTCTCGAATTCCTTGAGTTCAAAAGCATAGGACAGGACACCGAGCTTTTCTGCACGCTCGAGCACATAGGCGTCACGATGGTCTGAAAAGACAAACTCCACCGGAAACTCTTCGGCAATCACCTGAAAATTTGAGCCATTACCAGAGGCAAAAACCGCTATTTTTTTCATTTGATGATGACACTTTCGTTTTCTTTCTTGACGATGCGACCAATTTCATAAACTGGTTCATCCAGCAATTCCTTGACGCGACCTACATTTTCAGGGCTAACTGCCAACATGAGTCCCACACCCATATTGAAGATTTCAAACATTTCTTCATGCTTGATTTCACCGTATTTTTCAAGTGCTTTGAAAATCGGAAGCACTGGAACCTTGCTTTCCTCAATCTCTGCAGCCAAGTCATCTGCAAACATACGAGGGACATTCTCGATAAAACCACCACCTGTGATGTGGGCAATACCGTTGACCAGCTCTTCCTTGATGAGAGGCAAGACAGCCTTGACATAGATACGAGTCGGTTCAAGAAGAACTTCTTTGAGTTTCTTTCCTTCCAATTCTGGCAAGACTTCCTCACCTGTGTAGTCGGCAAAGACACGACGAACGAGTGAGTAACCATTTGAGTGAATCCCACTTGAAGCAAGTCCGAGAAGAACATCCCCTTCTGCTACCTTTGAACCGTCAATGATTTGAGATTTTTCTGCCACACCGACCGCAAAACCAGCCAAGTCATAGTCATCTTCGCCATACATACCAGGCATTTCAGCCGTTTCCCCACCGATGAGGGCAGCACCAGCCTGCACACAACCTTCTGCAACACCAGCAACCACTTGTTCTAGTTTAGCTGGTTCGTTCTTCCCTGTCGCCACATAGTCGAGGAAATAGAGGGGCTCCGCACCTGCAGCGATAATATCGTTGACACACATGGCCACACAGTCCTGCCCAATCGTATCATGCTTATCATACTTGATGGCCAACATGAGCTTAGTGCCGACGCCATCAGTCCCTGAGATCAAGACCGGCTCTTTGACACCTGTTTTTGAAAGGTCAAACATGCCACCGAAACCACCCAGAGCTCCCATGACACCCGCACGCTCCGTGCGAGCCACATGCTTTTTGATCCGCTCAACAACTTCATAACCCGCTTCAACATCTACACCCGACTGGGCGTACGCATTTTTATTTGCCATTTTATTTTTCCTTTTCTTTGAGAAGATTGCGACGTATTTTTAGATAAACAATTATTTTATCTAAAAATACTAGTCAGGGCTCTAGCTTTGGTCCCATAGGGCAAAGCGTCTACTGACAAATGCTTTAGCTTTTAGTCAGTAGCGAGACGTGGAGCATAAGCATTTTTATTTGTCATCTTCTCTTCCTTTCCTTTCATGGAGAGTCTTTATCCGTCTATTTGTAAAAACTGGTCTTTTCATCCAAACTTCTACGATAGTCTTCTTCATAGTCGTAGAGAGGAGTTGGGTAGTCGCCGTCAAAGTAAGCGACACAGAGACCACCGTTTGGCGCATCTGTTTCGATGCCAATAGAATCAATCAAGCCATCAATCGAAAGATAGGTCAGGCTATCCGCACCAATGATTTGGCGAGTCTCTTCGACTGTATGATTGGCCGCAATCAGCTCCTGACGCGTCTGGATATCAATCCCGTAAAAACATGGATAAGCTAGCGCAGGACTACCAATGGCAACATGAACCTCAGACGCACCTGCTTCTTTCAAAAGCTGAACGATACGGCGAGAGGTTGTCCCACGAACAATGGAATCATCCACCATCACCACACGTTTGCCTTTGACAACGCCCGAAACAGCAGACAGTTTCATCCGCACCCCTTGCTCCCGCAATTCTTGAGTCGGTTGGATAAAGGTGCGTTGCGTGTATTGGTTTTTGATCAGCCCCATTTCATTTGGCAGACCAGATTCTTCTGCAAATCCCATAGCTGCGCTGAGTGAGGAATTTGGCACACCGACCACAATATCCGCTTCGTGCTTGAACTCACGCGCTAATTGAGCCCCCATACGTTTGCGAGCTGTATGGACATTAACACCATGGATATTAGAGTCAGGACGGGCAAAGTAGATATACTCCATAGAGCAGATCGCCAACTGGGTATCATTCGTATAGCTATCGTACTGAATCCCATTGTCATCCACAATCACAATTTCCCCTGGTTTCACATCACGAATCCACTCAGCACCAATAACTTCAAAAGCACAGGTTTCTGACGAAACCACCACCGCTCCGTTTGCCATTTTCCCAATAGAAAGTGGACGGAAGCCATTAGGATCAAGCGCAGCAATCAACTTGTCCTCAAACAGCAGGATATAAGCAAATCCACCTTTGACAAGGCTGAGCGCCTCTTTGATTTTGCCCATCAAGTTCGGATTGTGACTCCGACGAATGAGGTGTGCCAAAATTTCCGAGTCCGAAGTTGAACTGAAAATAGCTCCTCTTTGTTCCAATTCTTTCTTGAGCGATTCGGCATTGGTCAGGTTTCCGTTATGAGCAAGTCCAAACTGCATATCGTGAAAGCGAAAGAGGAAGGGCTGAATGTTATCAACAGAAGCTTCACCAGCAGTCGCATAACGCACATGCCCAATCGCGCTCGTTCCAGTCAGTTTATCCAAATTAGCTGGGTTTCTGAACACTTCTGATAAAAGCCCCATGTCACGATGACGCTTCAATTGCCCCTGATCATTGGAGAGGATTCCTGCCCCTTCCTGACCACGGTGCTGAAGACTGTGGAGACCAAAATAGGTCAATTTAGCAGCATCTGGATGTCCCCAGATACCGAAAACACCACATTCTTCATTAAGAGATTTTACTTCGTATGTCATTTTTTATACCTTTTATTTCCCTGTGAAATAACGCACAGCCGACACAAACAAGTGCTGGTCTTTATTTCCTGGAATATTTTGGAAAAGACCGTCTTCATAACGTTCTGAGTGTCCCATCTTACCGATGATTTGACCATTCTTGCTGGTAATTCCTTCGATGGCATTTACAGAACCATTCGGATTGTACTTAGAATCCATACTTGGTTTGCCGTCAAAGTCAACGTATTGGCTGAAAATTTGTCCATTGTCACGGAGCTCTGCAAATTCCTCAGCCGTCACGACAAATTTCCCTTCACCGTGCGATACTGGAATGGCATGGATATCGCCCACTTGTACTCCAGCCAACCATGGTGAGTTGGTATTGGCAATCCGAGTTTCCACCATCTTAGCCACGTGTTGGTTGGCATCGTTGTAGAAAAGGGTTGGGCTAGTGCTACTTGCATCTTCAAAGTTTCCATATGGAAGAAGACCTGATTTGACAAGAGCTTGGAATCCATTACAGATACCAATAATCAAGCCACCACGAGCGATAAAGCTATCAATGGCTGCACGCACTTTTTCATTAAGAAGGATATTGACAATAAACTTAGCTGATCCATCCGGCTCATCCGCAGCTGAGAATCCACCTGCAAAGAAGAGAATGTTTGCCTTGCCGATATTGTCAACCATAGTTTCAACTGACTTGACAATTGCTTCTTCATTCAAGGTCACGAATGGCACCAAGTTAACCTCTGCACCTTCTTTTTCGAAGGCTTTGGCTGAGTCATATTCTGAGTTGGTTCCTGGGAAGACTGGGATGTAAACCACCGGTTTTTCAATAGTTTCCTTGGCTTTGATGACTGCGTTAGAAGCGACAGCTGGCACTTCTTCCAATTCTTTAGCTTGTGCAAATTCAGTAGGGTAAACTTCTTCCAGTTTGCCTTGGAAGGCACTGTCAAGTTTCTGTCCATCTAACTTCACACCGTTGACAAGGAGTGTAAAGTCTGCTTTCGTTTGTCCAATCTTCTCTACTCCAGCAATTTCTTCAGGAGATGTGAAAACAAATCCGCCTAATTGAGCTGTCAAGGCTGTTTCAAGTTCAGGCAAGGTTACCTCTGCACCGATATGATTCCCAAAAGTAGCAAGAGCCAAGCTTTCAAGGACACCACCATATTTGACAGCTGATGCAGATGTCACTTTGTGATCAGCTTGGATGGCTTCAAAGTGAGCAAAGTTAGACTTGATAAGATCAAAATCAATCTCTGCGGAAAGGGCTTGACCTGGGATGTAGTAGATGTTTTCACCAGCAGTCTTGAACTCAGGAGAGAGCACCTTACGGCTATCTGCTGTCGTTACCCCAAAGGCAACCAAGGTTGGTGGTACCGTCAATTCTTCAAAAGTACCAGACATAGAGTCCTTACCACCGATAGATGGCAAGCCAAGCTGGATTTGTGCTTCGATAGAGCCTAGAAGAGCGGCTACTGGCTGACCAAAACGCTCTGCTTGTTTATCCATGCGTTCGAAATACTCTTGATAAGAGAAGCGAGCCTTGGACCAGTTTGCACCAGCAGCCACCAAACGAGCAGTCGCTTCGATTACTGCATAGGCAGCACCGTGGTATGGAGACCATTCTGCTACATAAGGGTTAAAACCTTGAGCCATGACTGATGCAGTGTGAGTTACACCGTGTTGAACTGGCAATTTCTGCACAGATGCCTCAGTTGGTGTGAGTTGGTAGCGACCACCAAGTGGGTGATTGACCGTTGAACGACCGACCGAACAGTCAAAGATGGTTTGCAATCCTTTTTGACTCGCATGGTTGAGATCAGATAGAACCGCAAGGGTATCTGCTTCAAGGGTTTCAACGCTTGTCTTGCGTTCTTCTGGAAGTTTAACATCCTTGTCTACCACCTTGGCATCAACGACTACGCGCACACCGTTGGTATCAAGGAAACGACGTTCCAAGTCAACAATCGTTTCACCATTCCAGTGCATGACAAGATTTGGTTTTTCAGTCACTGTTGCTACGACAACAGCGTCAATATTTTCTTTATTACATTCTGCAACGAAGGCATCTACGTCTTCAGGACGCACCACAACTGCCATCCGTTCTTGAGATTCAGAAATGGCAATTTCTGTACCGTTCAAGCCTTGGTATTTCAGAGGAACCTTGTTGAGGTCAATTTCAAGACCATCTGCCAATTCACCGATAGCCACACAGACACCACCAGCACCAAAGTCATTGGACTTCTTGATGAGGCGGGTAACCTCACCATTACGGAAGAGGCGCTGAATCTTGCGTTCCTCTATGGCATTCCCCTTTTGAACTTCAGCACCGGCAGTCTCTACAGACTCAACTGTTTGAACCTTAGAAGATCCCGTTGCACCACCGACACCATCACGCCCAGTCTTACCACCTAGCAAGATAATCACATCACCCGCTTCAGGTTTTTCACGGACTACATTGCCCTTAGGAGCAGCACCGACAACTGCACCTAGCTCCATACGCTTAGCAACGAAACCTGGGTGGAAGTATTCACGAACGTAAGTCGTCGCCAGACCAATCTGGTTACCATACGAAGAATAACCATGAGCCGCTGTCTTCGAAATGACTTGTTGTGGCAATTTACCAGCACGCGTTTCCGAAATCGGTGCTGTAATGTCTCCAGCACCTGAGATACGCATGGCTTGATAAACGTATGAACGTCCTGACAACGGATCACGAATGGCTCCACCGATACAAGTAGCCGCTCCACCAAATGGTTCGATTTCTGTTGGGTGATTGTGGGTTTCATTTTTAAACATGAGAAGCCATGGCTCTTTTACTCCATTCACATCCACCTCGATTTCAACCGAGCAGGCATTAATCTCGTCAGACACTTCCATGTCATTCAAACGCCCATTGGCACGCTCATAACGACCGAAAATAGTCGCCATATCCATCAAGGTTTGTGGTTTTTCAGAACGACCTAACTCCTCACGCATGGCAATATACTTGTCATAAGTCGCTTGTAATTGATTTTGGAATTTAGAAGCTGAGAAATCAATCTGTTTCAACTCTGTCTCAAAAGTTGTGTGACGGCAGTGGTCAGACCAATAAGTGTCCAAAACCTTGAGCTCAGTCTCAGTCGGCACACGCCCGATTGACTTGAAATAGTCTTGGATAAAGAGCAAATCATCCACTTCCATAGCCATCCCTTGCTCAGCCTTGTAGCGGGCAAAGTCTTCTGCTGTGTAGCTTTCAAAGAAGGTCAATTTAGGAATAGTCTTGTCTGACTCTGAAAATTCCTGCTTGGCAATTCCTGTCGTGATGTCCTTGAAACGAGAATCCACTGGATTGAGCAGGTAGTTCTTGACCGCTTCCAACTCAGTCGCATCAATATCTTTATTAACCAAGTAAAGTTGAGCAGTATTAACCGTTACATCACTTGAGCTACCAAGCAAAAGCAAGGCTTCTTGTGAAGAAGCTGCACGCTGGTCAAACTGTCCTGGCAGACTTTCAATGGCAAAGAAAGCATAGTTGGCAAGATCAGCCTGCACAGCCGATTCGTCCAAGACATGGTCTGTCACCTGCTCAGAGAAGATATGTTTCTCTGCAGGCGCAAACAAGTCCTCTGCCAAATCAAAGACATCATAAACTTGCACGATGCGAATGCTTTTCAAAGTTGAAAGTCCCAAGTTGTGCTGGAGCTCCCTTACCAAACTCTCTGACTTGACTTGAAAATCAGCCTTTTTTTCAACAAAAATACGTTTATTCATCAATTCTTATTCCTTTATTTCAGCTCTTGCAATATTCCCAAATGACCTCTAGGGTGTTATTTTAAACCTTGCAACTTTTCCCAAACAATTTCGTAAACGTCTGTCAGTTCTCCCAATCCCCTACGGAGTGTAAAGGTTCGGGGGACCTTTTCAGCCTGAGTCCTTACATCTGAAAGACGAAGGTTTTCCGTTTCTAACAGATTATTTCAAACCCTGCAATTTCTCCCAGACAATCTCGTAAACGTCTGTTAATTCTCCGAGACCCCTACGGAAAACATCCTTGTCCATGTGGTTGCCATCTGCATCCCACAAACGGCAGTTATCTGGTGAAAACTCGTCTGCCAAGATAATCTTGCCATCCTTGTCAAAACCAAACTCTAGCTTAAAGTCAATCAATTTAAGGCCAATCTCAGCAAACCAGGCTTTCAAGAGTTCATTGATACGACGGGTTTCTTCTTTCAAGTAGGCAATCTGCTGGTCATCCGCAATCTGTAAGAATTTCACATGCTCATCATTGATAAAGGGATCATCCAAATCATCATTTTTATAGTAAAATTCGACAATCGGAGTCTCAAATGCGATACCTTCTTCTACGCCAAAACGTTTTGAAAAGGAACCAGCCGTGTAGTTGCGAAGCACGACTTCCAAAGGAATAATCTCAACCTTTTTATTGAGCTGTTCCGTGTCTGAAATTTTCTCCACAAAGTGAGTCGCTACACCAGCCGCATTTAATTTCTCAAAAATAAAAGATGAAATCTGATTATTTAACACTCCCTTGCCTGCAATCTGCTCCTTCTTGACACCGTTGAAGGCAGTTGCCTGGTCCTTGTAAGTTGAAATAATGAGATTTTCATCCTCAGTTGTATAGATATCCTTGGCTTTTCCCGAATAGATCAGTTGTTTTGACATTTTAAAGTTCGCCTTTCGTTTTACTTGAGCACATTCTACCACAAAAGCATGAAAAATTCAAGATTTTTACGAATAAATAACGTTTTTCTAGTTTAAGCGTAAAGAAAAAACTGCAAGATGGGCTCTTCTTACAGTTTTAAAATCATTTATCCTCTGAAAAACACGAATATTACCCTTTATTTAAAAATTGATCCCAAAAATATCGGAGATAGCTTTTCTTTCCTGTAATCATCTGCAGGCGACCTTCTAAACCATAACGAAGTGTTGCAGCCTGTTCCGAAGTTAAATTAGTCTCCGCCTCAATTTTAAAGAAATTCCCTTTTTCAGTTTTTGTAGCTGTCGCATCAATACTCGTAATCGTGGAATCCAGGAAAATTTGATTCTTGGCATCGTTAGTCGTAGTATAACGGACAGAGTCCCCAATCTTGACTCTAGCAACATCTTTTGAACTGAGATAGGCTGTGAGTTTGGTTTTTCCTTCTTTTTCCAAGGATGGATAGAGTTGGGCTAGCAAGGTTCCTTCTGCAACCATCGTAGATTCACTGGTCTCAGGATTAAGGTGAAGCACCCCATCCTCACTTGCTGTAATCTTACCTTTATCTAGGATACCTCCTTGAACCTTCTTACCTGATTCCGCCTCCAAAATTTTCTGATCTAGAAGAGTTAATTCCTGACCGACTTTAACTAAGTGCTGAGATTTGAGTGATTCCAGTTGACTATCTAGTCCCGTTGCGTAGGCTTGTTGAGCTCCAGAACCCGCATATTGTACACGATAGGTAGCTAAACTAGACTCTAGCTGGGCAATTTGTGCATCCACTTGCGCAATAACTTGCGATTTAGCTTGCGGATCTTCTTCACCTTGGTTTTTATAGGTTTGGTAAAAAGAGTAGGCTGGATTCTGACTATCCAGTTGATCTCCTTTTTCAATCGCTGATTTAGCTGTTTTGTAGTCTCGGATTTTTTCCTCTGTTTGGCTGATAAGATTGCCAATCTCAGCCTGACTCTGACTTGCTGCTGCATTCTGCGAGGAGATGTTAGCATTTTGCTGAGAAACATTACTTCTTAGACCATTCGCTTGGCTGATATAATCTCGAAACATCTCCTGGTAACCAAACTTATCCGCCTCTGGAAATTGATCACTCCCCTCTTTCAAACTAGATTGCAAATACCCCAACTGCTTTTTTTGATCCTTTAACATCTCCAATTGACTGGCATATGCCTCAACCTGGACAGCCTCCGCCCCTTGCTGGTACTGAACGAGGAGTTCCCCCTGCTTGACTAGTTTGTTTTCTTCTAGATAATTGGCCACGATGAGTTGATTGCTAGTCGACTGGATATTAGCAATAATCCGACTAGGTTCAACAGTCGCTCTGGTAGACAAACTAATCTCCTTCTCTGCAAAAACTGCAAATCCTAACAGAAACACGAGCAGAAGCGACATAGGTAAAATCACCCGACTGGAAAAATTATGGTAACGACGATTATAAAACTCCGCACTTTCTAAAAATTCTGGTTTCATCTTCTCCTCTTTCTAGCTATTCACCAAATGGGCGTAAAAGCCATCCTGTGCGAGCAAGTCTGCATGGGTGCCTTCTTCGACAATCTTGCCCTGATTCAAAATAACAACCTTTTCTGTCCGCTCAGCGATGGTCAAGCGGTGGGCAATGAAAATCAAGGTCTTGTCTAAAGCCATAAGATTATCCACAATCCGCTTCTCTGTCAAAATATCCAAACTGCTGGTCGCCTCATCCAATATCAGAACAGGTGCATCTGTTAAGAGAGCACGCGCCAGAGCGATTCGCTGACGTTGTCCACCTGAAATTCCTGCCCCATCCGAAGTCAATTCTGTCTGATAATTCAGTGGCATGCGCTCGATATCCTCCCGAATCTCTGCCAATTCAACTGCTCGTAAGATGTCTTCCTGAGTCGTCCCCTCCTTGGCTCCAAGGAGAAGATTCTCCAAAATCGTTCCGTTAAAGACATAGGGCTGTTGAGGCAGGTAGTTGATGTACTGGCGCAGGGCCTTTTTATCAATCTGATTAAGATTGACACCACCCAGACTAATCTCTCCCTGACTAGGGTCGTAGAAATTAACCATCATCTTGGCCAAGGTCGTCTTACCCGAACCTGAAATTCCCACGAAAGCCATCTTAGACCCTTGCGGAATGGTCAAATTGATATCCGACAAGACGTCACGACCATAGCCATACTTATAGTGAACCTGCTTAAAGGTCATATCTCCCTTCATCATGCTCAAATCCTCAACTGTTTTCTTCTCCTCAAACTCTGAAGCGACCAGATAGACCTCGTTCAGACGATTATTGGCAACCTGCGCTGTTTGAAGTTTGGTTTGCAGATTGATGATATTTTCCAAAGGATTGGTAAAGTAAACAAGCAAAGTATTATAGGTAATCAATTGCCCCAAACTCATCTTGCCATCCATGACCAGAACAGCTCCCATCCAGAGAACGGCAACATTGAGAAGGAGCTGGGCGACTTTTTTCAGAGCCTTTTGCTGACTTTCTGCCCGACTATAGGTAAAAGATTTTTTCAGATAAGCTACAAATTCATTGTCAATCTTTTGATAGCGTGAACTTTCACTGGTCAAAGATTTAATGGTCTCAATACCGTTGATGTCCTCGATGATAGAAGAAGACAGAACCGCATTGGCTTCCATAGTGTCCCGATTCATCTTTTCAAAAGGCTTCATAAAGGCAAAAATAATCACTGTATAGATGGGAAGCGCAAGCAGACTAATGAAAAAGAGTGTCATATTTTGTGAAAACAGGACAAGCGAGATAATCAAAATCGTCGACACATCTAGGAAAATTGAAAGAATGGTCGACGCTAGCGCGTCAATGATACTATTGGCATCCGTAAAACGAGAGACAATCTCTCCTGTCCTACGTGTCGCAAAAAAGGACATCGGCAGGTGAAAAACATGCTTGATGTAGGACAAAATCACGTCAATTGACAACCGTTGCCCCAGAACAAGCAAGAGGTATTCCTGCGCATAGGACAAGATCTGCTGGAGGATATAGACGATGACTAGTCCTATTGAGATGATACCCAATGTCGAACGCATCTGGTCTGGTACGTAACTATCAATGATAGACTGCAGATAATAAGAGCCCACGATATTGATCAGGGTCACCAAGAGTGTTGCCAAAACAATATTGATAATCAAGCCCCGCTGTTTGAGTAAGATTGGCAAGAAGGATAGGAGCCCCTGTTTTTTCTCCTTATGGGGTTTATAGTCTGGAGACGGAGCCATAAAGAGACTGACCCCTGTCCATTCTTGCGCAAATCGCTCACGGGAAATCTTGGTCAGCTTAACACCTGGATCTGGATCAGCGATATGAATGTGCTTTTTATCCTGACCTGTCACCACATAATAGTGGAGCAATTTCCCTTCCTTGAGCACATGAGCCACAAACGGAAAGGTCAAATCTGGCAGGTCAAAGAGCGTCATATCCGCCTTGATAGCCCGCGTTTCAAAACCAATCTCCTCTGCCACCTTTACAAGACCCAAAGCAGTCGTCCCATCCATGGTCGTCTTGGCCAATTCTCGCAGGTGAGCCAAGGAGTAATAACTACCGTAGTAACCAAAGACCATAGCCAAGGAAGCAACGCCACAATCCATCTGATCCACCTGGGGACGATAGTGCCTTTTCCCAAATTTCATATCCTTCTCCTTTTTTAACAATCTCTTTATAAATTTGTAAGATTATTTAACCAAATAAGGATAAAAACAGGAAAATATTCCTAAATAAACCATTTTTGCACCTAAAACGCACTTTCAAAAGAATAAACTATCATTTAAATGTAAAAAGCAGAACAAAAGTTCTGCCTGTTTAAAGTAACCGTTAAAAAATGAATGCCCAGAAATAAACTATTCTGAAATGATATTTCTATAAAGTAAGATAAATGTCATCAAGAATGATGAAATCGTAGGTATATCAAAATATTCAAACTACGTAGGTAGATTTATTTTGTTTATATTAGCCACCTCTCGCTGCTGACTGATAACCATTATAGGCACCCCAAGCTAGGAGTCCGAGAGAAACAATTCCTCCACCAACGAAAAGTAGCACTCCTCCGCCATCTACTTCTTGTAGTTCAAGATCGCTTAAAGTTGGATAGTTTTGTTCCAACGTTTGTAAATTTAACATATTTCCTCCTTCATTTTACTAATAAAAATTAATGTTCTTTCAACATACCCACAATAATCATTAATACACTCAAGAAAAACGCAGATAGCAGTCCTTTAGTAGTACTATTAAAAAAAGGTCTGTCAAAAACAAAATAATTATATGCAGATAATCCTAAACCAATAGCAGTTACTACTATTGTAATAACGAATAGTATAATCCAAAATGTTTTTTTGCTCATATTTATCAAAAATTATGGATGAGTAATATAATAGAATGTTTTGCCAGCAGCTTCACCAACTTGGTAAATTCCCCAACCAATTGCGATACCTACAGAGACCATCTCCCAAGCAATCCCCCCATTCACATCCGTCAACTCTTCTTCTGTAAGAGCTACAAAGTTCTGTTCCATGTTGTCAAAATTTGTCATTTGTTTTCTCCTTTATTTTTATTTTTTTAGTTTACGGTTTCTAGGCTTTAAACCATTTTAAAAACCATATTGGGTAAATTACTGAAATCATTTTCTTATCTCCTTCCCTTTTTCCTTACCTATTTATTCGAAAAACAATTCGAAAATGAACAATTTATTCATTTTTATTTTAAAAACCACTTAATGAACCATGGATAAAAACCGGTAACATACATAAACGTTCCTCCTTTTTCTTTCTCATCTCTTTATTCGCAATTTCTACTAAAAGTTTCTCTTTTTTCCGCAAACAAAAAAACAACATGACTTGCATGTTGCTTTTGGCTATTTTTTATCTTTAATAATCGCTACTACATCCGCTACACTTTGAAGTTGATCGATTTCCTCATCAGTGATTTCGATACCAAATTCATCTTCTAGTGTCAAGACAAACTCCATCAAGTCCACTGAGTCCGCATCTAAATCATCTTTCAAACTCAAGGCCTCTGTTACGGCAAAGTCTGCTCCCTGTCGCTCTTGGATAATGGTTACAATGCGGTCAAAAATTTCTTTTTCTGTCATCTTTTTTATTCTCCTGAAAATTCACGCGCAGTCTGAACAACTACGTCTGTTTCTAGCATGGTACGAATCTGACGAATCGTACTGTACACAGCTTTGGCATCACTTGAGCCGTGAGTTTTTACAACTGGCGCCTTGACACCAAACAAGACTGCCCCTCCAACATCTGAATAGTTGAGCTGGGTCTTCAACCCTTTAAGACTATCCTTGAGAAGGAGAGCACCTAGCTTCGCTCGAAGGCCACCACCCGTAATAGCATTTTTAAGCAAGCCCATGATTCCCAAAGCTGTACCTTCAATGGATTTGAGAACAGCGTTTCCCGTGAAACCATCTGTTACGACAACATCCGCAACGCCATTCATCAGATCACGCGCTTCCACGTTTCCGACAAAGTTCAAACTTTCATCAGCTACTAGCAAGTCGTATGTTTCCTTACGAAGCGGATCTCCCTTGCTGCTTTCTGTTCCATTGTTGAGCAAACCAACACGTGGTTTCGAAATCCCACGAACATTTTTAGCATAAAAGGAGCCTAGAACAGCGTATTGGTGGAGGTGCTGGGCTGTATTTTCTGCATTGGCACCGAGATCTAGCATATCAAAGCCTTTTCCATCGATGGTCGGCAAGGTAGACATGAGTCCTGGACGATCGATATTCTTGATACGACCCACAATGAAGAATCCTGCTGCCAACAAGGCACCTGTGTTCCCAGCTGAGAGGACAGCGTCTGCTTCTCCCTCCTTGACTGCCTTGGCTGCTAATACCATGCTGGCATTTTTCTTCTTACGGATAGCTTTTGTCGGCTCATCGTCTGAGTTAATTTTCTCATCCGTATGGATAATGCTGACACGCTCTGTGGCTGTTAGATATTGCTTGATTTTGCTTTCATCTCCATAGAGTTGAACCTCAATATCTGAAAAGTCAGCAAGGGCTTGATTGACACCCTCAACGATGGCTTGAGGTGCGTAATCGCCTCCCATAGCATCTACTGCGATTTTTTTCATTTGTCTTCCTCTTTTAGTAATTGTCCCCAGTCTGCTAGGGAATCAATAAATTTCTTTGATTTTAGGTGAATCCCAACGTACTCTTCGTAGAGTTGATCCATAAATTGGCGTAGCTCTTTCTTGATTTCGGCCTTAAGCGAAATGGTCTCCAAGGTCTCAAAATCAATGGCTTGAAATTGATTGAGCAGATAAGGGATGTTGGGATTTAGATGACAACGTTTCTCGTCCTCATGGTAATGGTCTGGACAGAGGCAGGCTCCATATTTGAAAGAAAAGTCAAAGGCCTGACCAACCCGATGGCAAAAGACACACTCATTAAAATTGAGGCTGATTCCAAATCGAGTCAAGATTTGAATTTCAAAAATATTGGTTAAGACCTGATAATCTATGCCTGCTTCCATCAACTCCAGAGTCTTCTTCAAGAAAGCAAACAAGGGAGAATCCTGCTGATTATCCTGCAAACTAGCATCTGCAAGAGCCGCCACATAGGTAGCATAGGCCATGACAAAAAGATCACTATTAATCTTGGGAAAGGTCATCACCTCATGGTAGTCCTCGATGTAGCTAAGGCCGTCATCATTGATTCGCAAGAGAAATCGTGCCAACACCAAGGGCTGAATAACCGGAGCTAGTTTAGATTGACCAGCGTGTTTGATGAAAAACATGCGTTTGCCAGCCTGCTCGGTGAAAATTTTGACCAGCTTGTCATCCTCACGAAAGTTACGATTGTAGAGCACCAAGCCTTGACTCGTGATAGACTGAATCATGCTTCTCTCATGTACTCCTCAAGTCGTTTCATGGCCTCTCTGATCGTTTCCATGCTGGCTGCATAAGACAGACGCACATAGCCTTCTCCGTAACGTCCAAAGGCTGCACCAGGGATAAAGGCAACGGCCTTCTTCTGAGCAAAATCCTTCAGAAAAGCAAAGGAGTCTTGATTGTAACCTGTTGGAATCTTAGCAAAGATATAGAAGGCACCGTCCGGTTTGATAATATCAAAACCAAGAGCAGTCATCTTTTCGATGATATAATCTCGACGCTGGATGTATTCCTTTTTCATAGGCTCTGCGTCGTTTTTACCAGCGGTCAAAGCCTCCACCGCAGCATGCTGAGCCATCGTATTTGCAGCAGTAACCAAATATTGGTGACTCTTGATCAACTGAGCTGTGAAAGCCGCAGGAGCAAAGATAAAGCCTAAACGCCAACCAGTCATAGCATGCGATTTAGACAAGCCATTAATAATAATAGCCTGGTCTCTCAGCATAGTTCCCAATGATACATGATTTGCCCCTGTATAGGTCAATTCTGAGTAAACCTCATCACAGACAACAAAAATCTCATACTTGCGTAAAACGTCTGCCAAGGCTTCCAACTGCTCCCGACTATAGGTAATTCCTGTCGGATTGGCTGGATAGTTGAGAATAACTGCTTTGAGCTTGTCCCCTTGCTCCAAAATGGCCTTTTCCAACATCTCAGGAGTCAAGACAAAACCATTTTCAGTTGTATCAATCTCGACAATCTCTGCCCCAACTAGATTGACAATCGGCTCATATCCTGGATAGGCAGGAGCTGGCAAGAGCACCTTGTCCCCCTCTTCCAAAATAGCCGTCAAAGTAGCAGATAAAGCCTCTGTCGCCCCAATTGTAACTAAAATTTCATTTTCAGGATTATAATCTAGCTGGTACTTTTCTTTTACAAAGTCGCTAGCAGCCTGACGCAAGGTCAGTAAACCGCTCATCCCTGTATAGTAGGATTGGTTCTGATCAATGGCTCGCTTAGCTGCTTCCTTGACATGATCTGGCGTTGTAAAATCAGGTTCCCCCAAGGTCAAACGCAAGACCCCAGGAATCTCTGAAATTGCCTGGTCAAACTGGCGAATCAAGGAAACTTGAATCTTGTCTAACTGTTTATTAAAGCTCTTGGTTAAGTCCATAGATATCCCCCTTGCTTACAGAACATAGTACTATTATACTACAAAAGCTCCCTGACCGCAAAATCCATCTGAAACCTGCATTTTTCACTTTCTGTTTTACTTTTCTTCTCGACAGGAGTATAATAATAAATGCTTATTTTCGGAGGTTTATATGTCATTTTTATCAAAAAATGGAGCAGGCATCTTTGCCTGCCTTCTCATTTCTATCGTATCTTGGTACTTAGGAGGATTCTTTCCTGTCATTGGCGCACCCGTTTTTGCCATTTTCATAGGAATGCTCCTAAATCCCTTTCTCTCATCCTATAAACAACTGGATGCTGGATTGACCTTTAGTTCTAAAAAATTACTCCAATATGCCGTTGTCTTGCTTGGTTTTGGTCTCAATATCTCGCAAGTCTTCGCAGTTGGGCAATCTTCACTCCCTGTTATCCTCTCCACCATTTCAATAGCCCTGATTATTGCCTACCTCTTCCAGCGCTTCTTTGCACTGGATACAAAACTGGCTATCTTGGTTGGAGTGGGATCTTCTATCTGTGGTGGCTCTGCCATTGCTGCGACAGCACCCGTTATCCATGCCAAGGAAAAAGAAGTTGCCCAAGCCATTTCCGTTATCTTTTTCTTCAATGTCTTGGCTGCGCTCATCTTTCCAACCCTAGGAACCTGGCTTCACCTATCCAATGATGGCTTCGCCCTCTTTGCAGGAACTGCGGTCAATGACACTTCCTCTGTAACGGCTACCGCCAGCTCCTGGGACAGTCTTTACCAGACCAATACCCTTGAGTCTGCAACCATTGTGAAACTCACGCGCACCCTAGCTATCATTCCCATTACGCTCTTTCTCTCCTACTGGCAAAGTCGCCAGCAAGAAAATAAACAAGGCGTACAGCTGAAAAAAGTCTTCCCACTTTTTATCCTTTACTTTATCCTGGCTTCTCTATTAACGACTCTTCTCACCTCTCTCGGTGTGTCTAGTAGCTTCTTTACCCCTCTTAAACAACTCTCCAAATTTCTCATTATCATGGCTATGAGTGCCATCGGTCTCAAAACCAATCTCATTGCCATGGTTAGATCCAGTGGCAAATCCATTCTTCTTGGAGCCCTTTGCTGGATTGCCATCATCCTCACCAGCCTTGGTATGCAGGCATTGATTGGTATTTTCTAACACAAAAGGTAGCCTACTGGCTACCTTTTTATTTTTCAAGAATTAAACGTGTATGTTCTCTCTTAATACAGCGATTCATCACGATGTCATCGCATCCTCCAGCACGCAAGATTTCTTCCGCTTCTAGGCTTTCAAGGCCCAGTTGTGCCCAAAAAATCTTAGCATCCGCCTTGAGAAAATCACGCGCCACATCTGGTAAAAACTCGCTACGTCGGTATACATTGACAATATCGATAGGAAAAGGAATCTCAGCTAGGCTTGCATAGGCCTTTTCTCCCAAGATTTCCCCACCTGCAGCCTTGGGATTAACTGGAATGATTTTATAGCCTCGAGCCTGCATTTCCTTGGTCACTCGATTACTAGTTGTTTCTTCACGATCGGATAAACCCACTACCGCTAACGTTTTACTGGTCGCCAGATACTGACGAATCACACCATCACTTGGGTTGATAAATTCTTGACTCATAGAAATCCTCCTTTTTCATCAGTATAGCACATTTTGAAAAGGCTTGCAGATTTTGACTATAAAAATCTCCTAGCAAGAAAAGAAACCTGCTAGGAGTTCTGTCTACTTCAAGTGAAAGATTAAATCTTTTTCTCAATACAAAATAGGGGAGAAAGAGGACGTTTTTCGTGGATACGGATAATAGCATCTCCTAGAAGATGAGCAATCGAAATTTGTTCAATCTTATCAATCAAACGCTCTTCTGGTAGGTAGATGGTATCCAAAACAACCAATTTCTTAATAGCTGATTTTTGGATATTGTCCATAGCAGGACCAGAAAGTACTGGGTGCGTACAGCTTGCGTAAACTTCAACAGCCCCTGCTTCAGCAAGAGCATCTGCCGCATGACAAATGGTTCCAGCTGTATCGATCATATCGTCAATCAAGATACAAGTCTTACCATCTACTTTACCAATGATGTTCATCACTTCACTGGTATTCATCTTGTCTACACTACGGCGTTTGTCAATAATCGCAATCGGAGTTTTCAAAAACTCTGCCAATTTACGAGCACGAGTCACCCCACCATGGTCTGGGCTGACAACCACGTAGTCAGAGCCAACCATGCCACGACGTTCAAAATAGTCCGCAATCAATGGAGCACCCATCAAGTGATCTACTGGAATATCAAAGAATCCCTGAATCTGTGCAGCATGCAAATCAATCGTCAACAAACGATCTACGCCAGCAACTTCTAGCATGTTTGCAACGAGTTTTGCTGTGATTGGCTCACGCGCGCGCGCTTTTCTATCCTGACGTGCATAGCCATAGTAAGGCATAACAACATTGACAGATTCTGCACTGGCGCGCTTCAATGCGTCCACCATAATCAAAATTTCAAGTAAATTATCATTTACAGGTGAACTAGTTGATTGTAGGATAAAGACGTGTTTTCCACGGATTGATTCTTCAATGTTGACCTGAATCTCCCCATCCGAAAATTGGCGAACAGTCGATTTCCCCAACTCTATCCCAATTTCTTGCGCCACACGCTCTGCCAATTCTCTATTAGAAGAAAGGGCAAACAGCTTTAAATCAGAAAAAGACATGATTTCCTCCGGTATTTATGTATCACTTGTTTTTACACAACATTTTCCATCTACCATTGTAGCGCTTTTTCCTTTATTTTTCAATCAAAAATAAAACAAGAGCAAACATTTATACCCTTGTTTTATACTATTTTATATTAGCTATATTAAACCTGAAATCCTACATTTTAACAATCGATTTTATGCTAGGATGAAATTTTTTCGAGACAAAGTTAGTATACTTCTCTCATACTTCCTGTATCCACATCATAGACAGCACCTGAAATAACCACATCATCAGGAATCAGTGGAGATTCTCGAAGCAATTGCATATCCTCTCTCACACTCTCTTCAACATCCTGGAATGGTAAAAAATCTTGATCAGATACATCAACTCCGAGCTCGTGTTTCAACTGTTCATGAAAACTTTCATTTTCAAAGGTTTGAGCTCCACAGTCTGTATGGTGAAGCACCACGATTTCTCTTGTCCCCATTTGTTGCTGGGAAATCACCAGTGAACGAATCATGTCCTCAGTTACTCGACCACCCGCATTCCGCAAGATATGAGCATCCCCAAGGGCCAAACCTAGAGCTTGCGCAACGTGCAGACGTGAGTCCATACAGGTCACGATCGCTACTCTGGTTTTGGGTTTAAGTGGCAGATTTAACTGCCCATGTAGGGCAACATAAGCCTGATTGGCTTGCATAAACTGTTCAAAATACGACACGATTCCCTCCTCAAAAATTTGATAATCAAATATTTCTCCTATCTTATCATTTTTAAGAGGATTTGTCACGGATTATGCAAAGACCTTTTTCAAAACTTCCTGAATCGTTGTCACACCAATGACTTCAATTTCCTTGGGTGGAGTGATTCCTGTCAAGGAATTCTTGGGTACATAAATCTTGGTAAAGCCCAGTTTTGCCGCTTCATTGATACGTTGTTCGATACGATTCACGCGCCGAATTTCTCCGGTCAAGCCCAGTTCACCCACAAAACATTCCTGAGGATTGGTAGGCTTGTCCTTGTAACTAGAGGCAATAGCCACTGCAACGGCTAAGTCAATGGCAGGCTCATCCAATTTCACGCCACCAGCAGATTTGAGATAGGCATCCTGATTTTGCAAGAGAAGCCCTGCTCGTTTTTCCAAAACAGCCATAATCAGACTCGCACGATTGAAATCAAGACCTGTCGTCGTGCGTTTAGCATTTCCAAACATGGTTGGTGTTACCAAAGCCTGAACCTCCGCCAAAATCGGACGGGTTCCTTCCATAGTCACCACAATTGATGAACCAGTCGCTCCGTCCAAACGCTCTTCTAGGAAAACTTGACTCGGATTAAGCACCTCAACCAATCCGCCCGACTGCATCTCAAAGATGCCAATCTCATTAGTGGACCCAAAACGGTTTTTGACCGCTCGTAAGATTCGGAAGGTATGGTGGCGTTCCCCTTCAAAGTAAAGCACCGTATCCACCATATGCTCCAACATACGCGGACCAGCCAAGGTCCCTTCCTTGGTCACATGCCCTACGATAAAGATGGCAATGTTATTGGTCTTAGCCAGCTGCATAAGCTCAGCGGTCACCTCACGCACCTGAGAAACAGACCCCTGCACCCCTGAAATCTCAGGAGACATAATCGTCTGGATAGAGTCGATGATGAGAAAATCTGGTTGGATGCGCTCCACCTCAGATCGAACACTCTGCATATTGGTCTCTGCATAGAGATAAAACTCACTATCAATATCACCCAAGCGCTCTGCACGGAGTTTAATCTGCTGAGCAGACTCCTCCCCACTGACATAGAGAACAGTCCCTACTTGAGACAGCTGGGTTGAAACTTGTAGGAGAAGGGTTGATTTCCCGATTCCTGGATCCCCACCGATAAGGACGAGACTCCCTGGTACCACTCCGCCTCCAAGTACACGGTTGAATTCCTCCATCTCCGTCTTGGTTCGATTGACATTGATGGAAGTCACCTCAGCCAGTTTCATAGGCTTGGTTTTTTCACCTGTCAAGGACACACGCGCATTCTTGACCTCGGCAACCTCAATCTCTTCTACAAAAGAAGACCAAGACCCACAGTTAGGACAACGCCCTAGATACTTAGGTGAATTATATTCACAATTTTGACACACAAATGTCGCTTTTTTCTTTGCGATGATAAACCTCTTTCTAAATTTCTATCTCACATTCAATCACTTGGCAAAAATTAATCTTCTCGTCTGGTACAAATTGGCGCATGAGCATTCGATGAGCGACAACTAGCACTGTCTGGTAGTCTCGGTACTTTATCATAGTTTCCAAAAAACGCACCTTCATCTCTTCAGCTGTCTCATACTGAATAGGACTATTAGGAAGCAACTCCCCCTTGTTTTCTAAAAACAGAGTACGTGCTTTTTCAAAATTCTCTATACCACTTTCGTAAACCTGCCATTCGTGTAACAAAGGCTCCACCCTCAAAGGAAGGCCGGTAGCACAAGATACATAAAAAGCCGTTTCTAAAGCTCTCGTTACTGCTGAAGTCACTAGTAGATTAGCCGATTGTAGCAAAGGATTTTGCCAAAGTTCCTGAGCTTGTCGCCTTCCTTTCTCAGACAAAGGAGCCAAATCTAATCCAAAGCCAGTGTAGGAACACTCCTCTAACTCACGGTAGTCTGGCTCCCCATGACGTACAAAGATTATCTTCATCTTAATACCCTGTCGATCCAAATCCACCAGTTCGCACGCCATCTGCCTCATCTCCGTCTGCAATTAAGAAAGGAGCAAAGACAGCCTGAACCACACGCTCTCCAACTTCGAGAACCACTTCCTGATCAGTAATATTTTTCATCTGAGCAAAGATATGGCCTTCATTCCCAGGATTTCCATAATAATCCCCATCAATGACCCCAACTGAGTTAATCAAAACCAAACCCTTCTTGCGAGGGTTTGATGAACGGTCATAGAGATAGAGCACTTCTGTCGGCTGCATATAGGCCTTAACACCTGTCGGAACCAAGACAATCTCTCCTGGCGCAATAACCGTACGCACAGCAACCTTTAAGTCGTAACCAGCTGCATGAGCCGTCTCACGCTTAGGTAGCAAACTTTCATCTGTAAAACTCGAAACCAATTCAAAACCACGAATTTTCATATTTTTCTCTTTTCTATTATCATTTATTCTAGGCTATTTTATCTTATTTATTCGAAAAAAGCACGAAAAAAGAGCACACAATTCACATCGCTTAGGGCTGCTGGATTCCTCCCCTGACCCGCTTCACGCAGAACTGTTGCTCCACTATTTATTATACCACATTCCCCTCTGTTTTTAAAGAGAAATTATTTTTTCCGTCGATTTCGGAAAAAATCCTGCATAATCGCTGCACACTCACTCTCCAAAACTCCCGTTTCAACCTCTACACGATGATTGAGACGCTCATCTGTTAAGATGTCGTAGAGACTCCCAGCGGCGCCAAATTTCTGATTCTTAGCCCCATAGACCACCTTTGGAATACGGGCAAGCCCGATTGCCCCACTACACATCACACAGGGCTCAATGGTCACAAAAAGGGTACAATCCAGCAGACGCCAGCTCTCTTCACTCAGATTAGCATTCTCAATAGCCATGATTTCTGCATGCATGACCGCCCGTTGCAACTCCTCGCGCGCATTATGCCCCCTACCAATGATTTCTCCATCCTTGACAATCACACAACCAATTGGAATTTCATCGTGTTCTAGAGCAATTTCTGCCTCTTTCAAGGCCTCTCTCATGAAGCTTTCTTTTTCTTCAACTGTATAATTCATCGATTTTTCCTTTTCCTACTTGTCGATTCTATTATTATATCATGATTCCCAAGACAAAAAAAGCCACCCAATGGGGTGACTTAATAGGGAGATTATTATGAAAAAGAAAAGTTTAGGATATTTGTTACAACAAGTTAGGAGGTCTTCTTGTAACTGTCTATAGTATACCCAACCTGTCTTAAACTAATCTTAAAAATCTCCTATGACCAAACACTTTCTAAAATATTAGTTTGTTCACGACCGGGACCTACTGAGAAAGTTGAGATACGAACACCAACCAACTCGCTTACACGACGAACATAGTTACGCGCATTCTCAGGAAGATCTTCCAAATTACGGACCCCAGTGATGTCTTCTGACCAACCTGGCAATTCCTCGTAGATTGGCTTGCAGCGTTTCAACTGCTCAAGACTAGCAGGATAGTAATCAATACGTTGACCATCAAGATCATAGGCAACACAAATTTTCACGGTATCCAAACCGCTCAAAACATCGATAGAGTTCAATGAAAGATTGGTAATTCCAGATACACGGCTGCTGTGACGCATCACAACTGAGTCAAACCAACCCACACGACGTGGACGGCCAGTTGTCGTACCATACTCATGACCTACTTCACGAATGCGATCTCCCACTTCATCAAACAATTCAGTTGGGAAAGGACCATCTCCAACACGACTTGTATAAGCCTTACATACACCGACAACCTTGTCAATCTTACTTGGACCAACACCAGAACCGATTGTCACACCACCAGCGACAGGGTTTGACGAAGTAACAAATGGATAAGTACCTTGGTCAATATCTAACATAACACCTTGCGCACCTTCAAAAAGCACACGTTTTCCATTATCAAGGGCATCGTTCAAGATTACGGACGTATCTGTCACATACTGCTTGATTTGTTGGCCATACTCATAATACTCTTCAAAAATATCATCAATTGAAATAGGTGTACTGTCATACAATTTTTCAAACAGACGATTCTTTTCCACAAGATTGCGTTCCAAGCGTTCACGGAAAATATCCTTATCCAAAAGATCTGCAATACGAATTCCAACACGAGCAGCTTTATCCATATAGGCTGGACCAATACCCTTGATAGTAGTCCCGATTTTATTGTCGCCCTTAGCTTCTTCTTGTAGACGGTCTAATTCAATATGATATGGCAAAATGACATGCGCACGGTCCGAAATGCGCAAATTATCTGTTGTCACACCTTCTTCATGAAGATAAGTCAACTCTTTTACCAGAGATTTAGGGTTTACAACCATCCCATTCCCGATGACAGAGATCTTTTCAGGGAAGAAAATCCCAGATGGAATCAAGTGCAACTTAAATTTCTTGCCATCAATCACAATTGTGTGACCAGCATTATCACCACCTTGATAACGAGCAATCACTTCTGCATTAGCTGAAAGAAAATCTGTAATTTTCCCTTTACCTTCATCACCCCATTGGGTACCTACAACAACAACTGAAGTCATAATAAAATTCGTCTGAGCTACTAGGAGCTCGTCCTTTCTCATATACATGGCAGGAATTTCACCTGCAATTATATCTTACAATTTATTATAAGAAAAAAACACTATTTTATCAAGAAGAAACAGTAGAAAAGATTTGGGAATTCTTTCATTTCTAAATACAAAAGCCTTTGATTATAAGCTAATTCTATATTTTTCAAAATATATCCATAACTATCGTTCGTAATTATGATATAGATACTTCCTATTGGATGAGAGTTGTACCACCTTGCAGTAATTTATCTAGATATAGACGATAAGCTGCTCTAAAGTGATATAGAGAAAAGTCCCTATCACTTTTAATTTTAAATCGGATTAAGTAATATAGTAAAAAACGGAGATGAAGTGATTCCCACTCTGAACAACTCTGGCCTAAAGAGGCATATTCTTGTTCAACTAGTTTCAAAAAGACAAATGCTCGATCATAAAATTTCTGAAGCATATAAAAATTCCCTTTCTTATTAGTAACACTAGTCTAACAAAAAAAGGAACTAAAAAAGCTTCAAATCCTATAAAAGTAGAATTTGAAGCCAAACGAACTAAAAATAAAATAAAGAGGTAATTACAGATTTTAAAATTAAAATTTGAAATTTCAACAGTCCACTATATTTATAAATAAAAAAACGCTCAGTTGAACGTTTCGATTTATACTCCGCCAGTAGGACTCGAACCTACGACATCATGATTAACAGTCATGCGCTACTACCAACTGAGCTATGGCGGATAAAAGCTAAGCGACTTCCATATCTCACAGGGGGCAACCCCCAACTACTTCCGGCGTTCTAGGGCTTAACTGCTGTGTTCGGCATGGGTACAGGTGTATCTCCTAGGCTATCGTCACTTAACTCTGAGTAATACCTACTCAAAATTGAATATCTATCAAATACCAAGAAAACCTTCGCTTTCGTATTCTCAGTTACTTTGGATAAGTCCTCGAGCTATTAGTATTAGTCCGCTACATGTGTCGCCACACTTCCACTTCTAACCTATCTACCTGATCATCTCTCAGGGCTCTTACTGATATAAAATCATGGGAAATCTCATCTTGAGGTGGGTTTCACACTTAGATGCTTTCAGCGTTTATCCCTTCCCTACATAGCTACCCAGCGATGCCTTTGGCAAGACAACTGGTACACCAGCGGTAAGTCCACTCTGGTCCTCTCGTACTAGGAGCAGATCCTCTCAAATTTCCTACGCCCGCGACGGATAGGGACCGAACTGTCTCACGACGTTCTGAACCCAGCTCGCGTGCCGCTTTAATGGGCGAACAGCCCAACCCTTGGGACCGACTACAGCCCCAGGATGCGACGAGCCGACATCGAGGTGCCAAACCTCCCCGTCGATGTGAACTCTTGGGGGAGATAAGCCTGTTATCCCCAGGGTAGCTTTTATCCGTTGAGCGATGGCCCTTCCATACGGAACCACCGGATCACTAAGCCCGACTTTCGTCCCTGCTCGAGTTGTAGCTCTCGCAGTCAAGCTCCCTTATACCTTTACACTCTGCGAATGATTTCCAACCATTCTGAGGGAACCTTTGGGCGCCTCCGTTACCTTTTAGGAGGCGACCGCCCCAGTCAAACTGCCCGTCAGACACTGTCTCCGATAGGGATAACCTATCCGGGTTAGAGTGGCCATAACACAAGGGTAGTATCCCAACAACGTCTCCTTCGAAACTGGCGTCCCGATCTCTTAGACTCCTACCTATCCTGTACATGTGGTACAGACACTCAATATCAAACTGCAGTAAAGCTCCATGGGGTCTTTCCGTCCTGTCGCGGGTAACCTGCATCTTCACAGGTACTAAAATTTCACCGAGTCTCTCGTTGAGACAGTGCCCAAATCATTACGCCTTTCGTGCGGGTCGGAACTTACCCGACAAGGAATTTCGCTACCTTAGGACCGTTATAGTTACGGCCGCCGTTTACTGGGGCTTCAATTCATACCTTCGCTTACGCTAAGCACTCCTCTTAACCTTCCAGCACCGGGCAGGCGTCACCCCCTATACATCATCTTACGATTTAGCAGAGAGCTGTGTTTTTGATAAACAGTTGCTTGGGCCTATTCACTGCGGCTGACGTAAAGTCAGCACCCCTTCTCCCGAAGTTACGGGGTCATTTTGCCGAGTTCCTTAACGAGAGTTCTCTCGCTCACCTGAGGCTACTCGCCTCGACTACCTGTGTCGGTTTGCGGTACGGGTAGAGTATGTTTAAACGCTAGAAGCTTTTCTTGGCAGTGTGACGTCACTAACTTCGCTACTAAACTTCGCTCCCCATCACAGCTCAATGTTATAGATATAAGCATTTGACTCATATCACACCTCACTGCTTAGACAGACTCTTCCATTCGTCTGCTTTAGTTAGCCTACTGCGTCCCTCCATCACTACATACTCTAGTACAGGAATATCAACCTGTTGTCCATCGGATACACCTTTCGGTCTCTCCTTAGGTCCCGACTAACCCAGGGCGGACGAGCCTTCCCCTGGAAACCTTAGTCTTACGGTGGACAGGATTCTCACCTGTCTTTCGCTACTCATACCGGCATTCTCACTTCTATGCGTTCCAGCACTCCTCACGGTATACCTTCTTCACACATAGAACGCTCTCCTACCATACCTATAAAGGTATCCACAGCTTCGGTAAATTGTTTTAGCCCCGGTACATTTTCGGCGCAGGGTCACTCGACTAGTGAGCTATTACGCACTCTTTGAATGAATAGCTGCTTCTAAGCTAACATCCTAGTTGTCTGTGCAACCCCACATCCTTTTCCACTTAACAATTATTTTGGGACCTTAGCTGGTGGTCTGGGCTGTTTCCCTTTCGACTACGGATCTTAGCACTCGCAGTCTGACTGCCGACCATAATTCATTGGCATTCGGAGTTTATCTGAGATTGGTAATCCGGGATGGACCCCTCACCCAAACAGTGCTCTACCTCCAAGAATCTTGATGTCGACGCTAGCCCTAAAGCTATTTCGGAGAGAACCAGCTATCTCCAAGTTCGTTTGGAATTTCTCCGCTACCCACAAGTCATCCAAGCACTTTTCAACGTGCCCTGGTTCGGTCCTCCAGTGCGTCTTACCGCACCTTCAACCTGCTCATGGGTAGGTCACATGGTTTCGGGTCTACGACATGATACTAAGGCGCCCTATTCAGACTCGGTTTCCCTGCGGCTCCGTCTCTTCAACTTAACCTCGCATCATATCGTAACTCGCCGGTTCATTCTACAAAAGGCACGCTCTCACCCATTAACGGGCTCGAACTTGTTGTAGGCACACGGTTTCAGGTTCTATTTCACTCCCCTCCCGGGGTGCTTTTCACCTTTCCCTCACGGTACTGGTTCACTATCGGTCACTAGGGAGTATTTAGGGTTGGGAGATGGTCCTCCCAGATTCCGACGGGATTTCACGTGTCCCGCCGTACTCAGGATACTGCTAGGTACAAAGACTATTTTAAATACGAGGCTGTTACTCTCTTTGGCTGATCTTCCCAAATCATTCTTCTATAATCTTTGAGTCCACATTGCAGTCCTACAACCCCGAAGAGTAAACTCTTCGGTTTGCCCTCCTGCCGTTTCGCTCGCCGCTACTAAGGCAATCGCTTTTGCTTTCTCTTCCTGCAGCTACTTAGATGTTTCAGTTCACTGCGTCTTCCTCCTCACATCCTTAACAGATGTGGGTAACAGGTAGTACCTGTTGGGTTCCCCCATTCGGAAATCCCTGGATCATCGCTTACTTACAGCTACCCAAGGCATATCGTCGTTTGTCACGTCCTTCTTCGGCTCCTAGTGCCAAGGCATCCACCGTGCGCCCTTATTAACTTAACCTTATTTTTTGACCTTTCAGTCATAAACTCTTATTAATACTACAGCGTTTTCGGTTTATTTTCTTGTTACTATTTGATATAGATATTCAATTTTCAATGTGCATTACTTGGTGATCTCTCACCAATGGAGCCTAGCGGGATCGAACCGCTGACCTCCTGCGTGCAAAGCAGGCGCTCTCCCAGCTGAGCTAAGGCCCCACAAGACCTCTCAAGACTAAACAAGACCAATGTGCAGTTCCTTATCCTTAGAAAGGAGGTGATCCAGCCGCACCTTCCGATACGGCTACCTTGTTACGACTTCACCCCAATCATCTATCCCACCTTAGGCGGCTGGCTCCAAATGGTTACCTCACCGACTTCGGGTGTTACAAACTCTCGTGGTGTGACGGGCGGTGTGTACAAGGCCCGGGAACGTATTCACCGCGGCGTGCTGATCCGCGATTACTAGCGATTCCGACTTCATGTAGGCGAGTTGCAGCCTACAATCCGAACTGAGACTGGCTTTAAGAGATTAGCTTGCCGTCACCGGCTTGCGACTCGTTGTACCAGCCATTGTAGCACGTGTGTAGCCCAGGTCATAAGGGGCATGATGATTTGACGTCATCCCCACCTTCCTCCGGTTTATTACCGGCAGTCTCGCTAGAGTGCCCAACTAAATGATGGCAACTAACAATAGGGGTTGCGCTCGTTGCGGGACTTAACCCAACATCTCACGACACGAGCTGACGACAACCATGCACCACCTGTCACCTCTGTCCCGAAGGAAAACTCTATCTCTAGAGCGGTCAGAGGGATGTCAAGACCTGGTAAGGTTCTTCGCGTTGCTTCGAATTAAACCACATGCTCCACCGCTTGTGCGGGCCCCCGTCAATTCCTTTGAGTTTCAACCTTGCGGTCGTACTCCCCAGGCGGAGTGCTTAATGCGTTAGCTGCGGCACTAAACCCCGGAAAGGGTCTAACACCTAGCACTCATCGTTTACGGCGTGGACTACCAGGGTATCTAATCCTGTTTGCTCCCCACGCTTTCGAGCCTCAGCGTCAGTTACAAGCCAGAGAGCCGCTTTCGCCACCGGTGTTCCTCCATATATCTACGCATTTCACCGCTACACATGGAATTCCACTCTCCCCTCTTGCACTCAAGTTAAACAGTTTCCAAAGCGTACTATGGTTAAGCCACAGCCTTTAACTTCAGACTTATCTAACCGCCTGCGCTCGCTTTACGCCCAATAAATCCGGACAACGCTCGGGACCTACGTATTACCGCGGCTGCTGGCACGTAGTTAGCCGTCCCTTTCTGGTAAGATACCGTCACAGTGTGAACTTTCCACTCTCACACTCGTTCTTCTCTTACAACAGAGCTTTACGATCCGAAAACCTTCTTCACTCACGCGGCGTTGCTCGGTCAGACTTCCGTCCATTGCCGAAGATTCCCTACTGCTGCCTCCCGTAGGAGTCTGGGCCGTGTCTCAGTCCCAGTGTGGCCGATCACCCTCTCAGGTCGGCTATGTATCGTTGCCTTGGTGAGCCGTTACCTCACCAACTAGCTAATACAACGCAGGTCCATCTGGTAGTGATGCAATTGCACCTTTTAAGCAAATGTCATGCAACATCTACTCTTATGCGGTATTAGCTATCGTTTCCAATAGTTATCCCCCGCTACCAGGCAGGTTACCTACGCGTTACTCACCCGTTCGCAACTCATCCAGAGAAGCAAGCTCCTCCTTCAGCGTTCTACTTGCATGTATTAGGCACGCCGCCAGCGTTCGTCCTGAGCCAGGATCAAACTCTCATTAAAAGTTTGAGTTCTCACTCATTTCTGTCACTGACAGATTTATTGTTTTTTTCATTGTTCAGTACTATAACCTCAGTTATAGTGCCCTGCACATTGGTTCGTCTTGTTCAGTTTTCAAAGGTCTTTGCCTCTCACTTCTCTCGTGAGCGACAACTATATTAGTATATCACAGCTACCTGCCTCTGTCAACAGATTTTTTAAACTTTTTTCAAGTTTTTTTACCACAATACACCATAGTCCGTACGGGATTCGAACCCGTGTTACCGCCGTGAAAAGGCGGTGTCTTAACCCCTTGACCAACGGACCTTGAGTTTTTCAACTCTTTCTATTATACCTACTTTTACGCCTTTGTCAAGAACTTTTTTCAGTGAATTTAATTTTTTCTTTTCTTCACTAACTTAACCACTGCTTCTGTTCGTGCAGTGTGGGGAAACATATCGACCGACTGGATATACTGGAGATCATAGACTTTTACTAGTTTAACTAAATCTCGAGCCAAGGTCGAAACATTGCAAGAAACATAAACCATTTTTTCTGGAACATAGGTCAGTATGGTATCCAGTAGCTTACCATCTAACCCTGTACGAGGAGGGTCAACTATCAGGGTATCTGCTCGGTAGCCTTCACATTAGAACATAAAAAGAGAGGTCGAACCTCTCTAAACTTATTTTTCTTCACTCATTTTTGATTTCACTTCATCATAAGATAGGGCGTGAGTTTCCTCTTCTACAGTCTCAGGCATTTTTCCTGTTTCGTAAAGAGATTTAATCTGTGTACTATCCAATGTTTCGTATTTCAACAATGCTTCCGCAATCAGTTTATGAGTTTCACGATTTGACTGAATAATCTCAGCTGCTTTATTCCTTGCTTCATTTAATAATGAACGTACTTCCTCATCAATCTCATAAGCTGTTTGTTCTGAAATTGATTTTTGAGGACTTTGTGCACCAAACATAGCATGATTGCCCTCATATTGAACTGGGCCAAGTTTTTCACTCATACCATATTCAGTGACCATTGCACGCGCCATCTGAGTAGCTTGTTCAAAGTCATTTGAAGCTCCTGTTGTTTGGACATTAAAGATAATCTCTTCAGCAACACGACCACCCATCAAACCTGCTAATTGCTCTTTCATATCTTCTTTAGAAAGAAGCATTTGGTCTTCTTTAGGAAGTGCAATCATATATCCGCCTGCACGTCCACGTGGTACGATGGTCACTTTATGAACAACACGAGCATTCGACAAGACTAAACCAACAATGGTATGTCCAGCCTCGTGATAAGCAACCAATTCACGTTCTCTTTGTGATACTGTTTTATCTTTCTTAGATGGTCCAGCAATCACTCTGTCCTCTGCCTCATCAATATCTGAAGCATCAATAACTGACTTGTTGCGACGGGCAGCAACCAAGGCCGCCTCATTTAGAACATTTTCCAAGTCAGCTCCCACAAAACCTGGAGTTTGTTGGGCAACTAATTTCAAATCAACATCTTCTGCTAGAGGTTTGTTTTTAGCGTGAACTTTCAAGATTGCTTCACGACCTTTAACATCAGGGCGACCAACCAAGACTTTTCTATCAAAACGTCCCGGGCGGAGAAGAGCTGGATCGAGAACATCTGAACGGTTTGTCGCAGCGATAACGATAATCCCTTCATTACCCTCAAAACCATCCATTTCAATCAAGAGTTGGTTCAAGGTTTGTTCACGTTCATCATTACCTCCACCAAGACCGACACCACGTTGGCGACCAACGGCATCAATTTCATCAATAAAGATGATGGCTGGCGCTGCTTTTTTTGCATCCTCAAAAAGAGAACGAACGCGGCTTGCACCAACTCCGACAAACATTTCTACAAAGTCAGAACCTGAGATACTAAAGAATGGAACACCTGCTTCCCCAGCAACTGCCTTAGCAAGTAAGGTCTTACCTGTTCCCGGAGGTCCCTCTAAAAGAACACCTGCAGGAATGCGCGCACCAAGTTTTGTAAATCGTTTTGGATCTTTTAGGAATTCAACAACTTCTACTAATTCTTGTTTTTCTTCCTCAGCACCCGCAACATCTGAGAATCGTACCTTGATATCTTCTTTGTTTGCAGCTTTGGCCTTGCTACGTCCAAAACTCATTGGATTTCGGCCACTATTTCCTCCCATATTTCCCATCATAGAGAATAGGAAGAAGAAGAGAATAGCAAACGGCACAACAGAGACAAGGATATTGATCCACATACCGCTTGAACTCTCATGTTTGACTGTTACTTCTGCCTGATGCTCAGAAGCAAGTTTTTGCAATTCTGCAACTGTCGAATCAGACGGAAGAATGGTACTTGAGAATCTTTCTACTGTTGTAGCAGTAGGAGTGAAAAATTGAATTCCAGTTTCTTCTTTACTAGTCTTAGGATTTTTATAAACACCAGACACTTCAATGATGCTACCATTTGGCTGATAGGTTAATTCTTTTACATTGTCTGCTGTAATTTCTTTTACCAATTCTGTATAGTTAATTTTTTCGCTTCGTCCTGCAGTATTTCCAGAGTAAAAATACTGGAATCCTGTCACTAGGAAGAAGATAATTAACAAGTATAGAAATGGATTTCTAACTAAACCATTATTTTGTTTTTTCATTAAAGATAAATCTTTCTAATTTGAATAAACTTCTTCTTTCAATACTCCGACATAAGGAAGGTTACGATAATTTTCTTTATAATCTAGACCATAACCTACTACAAACTCATTTGGAATAGTAAAGCAGGTATAATCTGCCTCAATTTCAACAATACGCCCTTCTGGTTTATCCAACATGGTTGCAATCTTAACAGAAGCTGCTTCTCTTTCAATAAACATATCTCGCAAATTTTTCAAGGTTTGACCTGTATCGATGATGTCTTCAACAAATAGAACATGTCTTCCTTTGATATCTTGAGTCACGTCTTGCTTGATATTGATTACACCACTACTTGCAGTTCCACCATGGTAGCTAGATACCATCATGAAGTCCATCTCAATATGCGTATCAATATGTTTAACCAATTCAGCCATAAAAGGAATCGATCCTTTCAAAATTCCAATAAGAATTGGATTTTTCCCCTCATAGTCTTTTGTTAGTTGCGCACCTAGCTTTTTAGCAGCTTCTGTAATTTCATCATGTGAAACGAGGATTTTTTTAATATCGTGTTCTAACATCTTTTTACCTATCTATTTTTTCTATATAAATCACAGTGTTCATTATATCATTTTTCGTGTTTTTACTCAAATCACTGGTCGCAATTCCTGAAATTGAGACAATTTCTCCAAATTGCTCAATAATAGGAGTTGTTTTTCGTTTTTCAATAGGGATTTTTAAATCTATAAATAAGCGTCTCAGTTTCTTTCGATGACCATTTAGGATAATAACATCGCCAGGTTTTCGACATCTAATATGTACAAATGTTTCCCGTGAAACCATTACTTTTTGAACAAAATCCCCTTCAATAGGGATGCCAAAGGAAAATAAATATCCCATATATCGAACTTGATTTTGATAGTGTAACACAAGTTCATCTTCCTTTTCATCGGCCTGAGGACTGATTTTACAAACTCGAAAATTCTGATACTCTTTTATCAATTCATAGCCATTTTTAAGAGAATGACGATACTGGCTTTTAGTTGCTAAAATCTGTCGAACTTCGGCAAACTGAGCCTTTGTCAGATTTAAGTCTGGAAATTGATTAAGATAGTTCTGGAGCAAGATCCCTTGAGTTTGTTGTGAGTATGAAAATAGCTCATTCAAATCTTCCACATCAATTTGTTTCGAAAGCTCCGTTATTGTTGCTTGGTAATCTGAAATTTCCCTTCCAAAATCTAAAAGGGCGGATTTAAGACGAGGATTTTCTTTTTCAAGTTCTGGTAAATACCTATTCCGAATGCGATTGCGAAAATAGGTACTTTCCTGATTTGTTTGATCTTCGAAATGAGCAATTGGTAGAAAATCCTTTTTATGAAAATTCAACAAGGGACGGATGATTTCAATTCCATCAACTACTTGACCTTCTTTTATTCCTGTTAAATGACGTAGTCGACTACCTCGAATTAAGCGCATCAAAATCGTTTCAACTTGATCATCTGCATGGTGGGCAGTAATCAAGGCAGTCGCTCCAGCATCTTTCATGATTTTCCTAAAAAAATCATAACGAAACTCTCGAGCACGCGCTTCTGAAAAGTCTCCTGAAAAACTTGTGATATAAATAGGAAGTTCAGCTGCATCAGCTAACTTCCTTAGTTCATTTTCCTCCCAATCAGACTCATTTCTCTGCTTGTGATTGACATGTGCTAAAATCAACTCAATTCCCAACTCTTTTTGGTAAGTAGACAATAGATGGTATAAAAACATCGAATCCAGTCCACCAGACAGAGCCAATAAGACTTTAGAATGTTTTTTGAAATACTCTTTTTGGAGAAAATGATTTAAAAAATCCTGTTCCCTCATTTTAGAACCTCATAGACATCCTTAGCTATCTTAGCAATAGTGTCATAATCAGAATTTTTGGTGAAAATAGAAAGAACGAAAGGAGAGTCTGTATAGACAATCGCAGTGTCATGTTTAAACTCGTCGGCATCTCCAATTTTATGAGCTACCTTAACCGAAACACCTTTTGCGATTCGTTGGTTGTCAAAATCAGTCTTACCTAGAGACTCTAAGACAAAACCATTCTGATTATAAATAGCTTCCATAACCTTTCCAGCCATTTTTGAAGAAGTCAATTTATCATTCACATCCCAATCTTCACCCATAATGGTGGACATTTTTTCTTTGAAAGCCCCGTCAGATTGATTGGTCACGTAATAACCTAAAATATTATGAGCAACATTGTCTGACTCTTTTGTTACCTTGATAATTAACTGTTGAAGACTGTAATCTTTGCTGTCTTCTTTTTTAGGTAAACTACCACTACCTTCTGGTTTATAGGAGCCAGGAAAGCTATTTACTTCGGGGATATACTTGAAGCTACTGTCCAGCGTATAGTCGCCTTGATTTATCTTGTCCTGAGCATAATAAAGGTAGGTCAGTTTCAAGATACTGGCTGCATAGAGTTTGTTGTCTTCATTCACCCCAGCATCTTTACCTGTACTCAGCTGTTTAACATAAATAGAATAATTTTCATTCTGATAGTTGTTTGATAAGATTTCTTGAACCTTCTGGATGCGATTATCCTCTTCTGAGACAAACTCTTTTGATACCCACCCAACTTGATCAATATGAAGAAATTCTTGTCCCTCAGCAAAGAGAGTTCTATCCACCGTTACGAGTTGATAGGGAGAGAGGGACGAAGAAATTTCTTTCGCATTATAGGGACTGTTATAGATAACAAACCCTGGCTCCAACCATACTTGTCTATTTTGAGTTTGAACTTGACTTTTATCATAGACCAAACGCTTATCTGCAAGGATAAACTGGTGATTATCTAATTTAAAAACAGGAATACCTTGTCTATTCAAACGCCATTCTACTATTTTAAAGGTGTTTCCAGGAGTCAATTTACCAGACTCCTTGACAAGATCCTCATTAGCATAGACAGCTGTTTCTCCATATACCATTGGGGATTCAAGAGTTTCTTTATAGTAGAATCCATAATCAGACTCAGTTAGATAATAAATTTCTTGCGAAGAGTAAGGAAGCTGTTTTTCTGTGCTAACTACTCTTGAGGTTATGATAAAAGCAGGTAGCAATAAAACTACTAAGAACTTACGCATTCTTCTCTTCCCTTTCTTCTTGTAGTCGTAATAAATGGTTTTTAGCTGCCAATTCCTCTAATTTTTCATCTGACAAACTTAAAAATTGCTCAACAACTTCCAATAAATTTTCCATAACATTACCTCGGAAGCAAATCAGGAATTGTGTAAATTGCTTCTCGTTTCTTTGAGTAATAGTACTTGGCGCGTGCATATTTTGCTACATAGTCTTCATCTTTTAACTTTGCAGCAAAAGCAGATTCCTTATCCTTTTCATCACTAAGAGTTTGGTACTGCTCTTTCAACTCTGTTAATTGCTGACGGCGTTGCAGTAACTGATCATAGCTTTGAGCCAAGTTATAAGTTGGTAAAATAAACAACAAGATCATCAAAATAAGGACCCAACCCATAAAACGATTCCTCTTTTGTCTTTCCTTCATCAGGTAACGACGACGTTGATGTTCATTTTGAATAAAAGAATTATTCATCTGTACAATATTTTTAGACATTTTCTTCTACCCGTGTTTCACTGAGAATTTCATACATGCCTGCTGCATCTTCTTTTTTTGTACTATCTTTCATCTCTAGTACTTTAACAAGCAACAACTTATTTCCAAAGCGAATTTCAACTTGGTCATCAACTTTCAAATCCGTTGAACTTTTGGCCAAGATTCCGTTCACCTTGATTCTACCTTTATCTGCTACTTCTTTTGCGACTGTGCGGCGCTTAATAATTCGTGATACTTTTAAATACTTGTCTAATCTCATTTTTATTACCTCAAATTATTATTGTACCATTTTTATCCTTTTTATAGAAGAAAAATGTTAAATGGGATTTGCTTCCTTTGATTCTTTTATCTCTAATAAACTTTCTCCAAAAATCAGCAAACCTTCTAAAATTTCATAATCCTTCTTGTTTCGGACATCGAATACGACTTCCATTAATCCCTTATTCTCAGCTATGGCTGCTTTTAAGTTAGTTGCAGATAAGGCTTTAAAATAATCTTGAGCCAAGAATAGCCGTTGAGTGACTTTTTCAAATTGAACTGTAATCTTGTTATCTTTTCTTTCCACACGTTCTACAAAGACCTTGTCCAAATATGACTTGATCAAACCAATCTCTAAAAGATAGGCCACCACATCTGGATACTCCCCAAAACGGTCCATCAACTCTTCTTGTAATTCTTCATAGTTGACACGGTTGTCAATTTGACGAATTTTCTTGTAAATTTCAATCTTATGTCGTTGATCAGAAATATAAGTGTCAGGAAGATAAGCATCAATTTGTAAAATCAACTCAGCATTTCCTTTGCTTCTTTTGTTCCCATTGCCATTACGTTTAGCAATAGCTTCCTCTAATAACTGTGAATACAATTCAAAACCAACAGAATCAATGAAACCTGATTGGGATTTTCCTAGGAGATTTCCTGCTCCACGAATCGAAAGATCTCGCATCGCAATCTTAAATCCTGAGCCTAATTCCGTAAATCCCTTAATCGCTTCTAATCTCTTTTCAGAGACTTCACTGATTGATTTTTCTGGACGATACATAAGATAGGCATAAGCAATGCGATTACTACGACCGACTCTTCCTCTTAACTGATATAAGGTTGACAAACCCATATGGTCTGCATTTTCAATAAATAAGGTATTGGCATTTGGAATATCTACCCCTGTCTCAATAATAGTAGTTGTCACCAAAATATCATATTGTCCTTCAATAAAGTCCAGTAGAGTATTTTCTAACTGAATTTCACTCATTTGTCCATGAACAAACCCAATCGAAGCTTCTGGAATCAACTCCTGTAATTCTGAAACCTTCCGATCAATAGTGTCAACTTTGTTGTAAAGATAGTAAACTTGACCTCCACGCTCCATTTCACGCAAGACAGCATCACGAATTACACTATCATTCTTTTCCAAAACATAGGTTTGCACTGGATAACGATTGGTCGGAGGTGTTTCAATAACAGACAAATCTCGGATTCCCAACATAGACATATGGAGAGTACGAGGAATTGGCGTTGCTGTCAAGGTTAGGACATCTACTTGTTTTTTTAGTTCTTTCAAAGTTTCCTTATGCTTAACACCAAATCGCTGTTCCTCATCAATAATCATCAAGCCCAAATCAGCAAACACAACATCTTTTGACAAAACACGATGCGTTCCAATCAAAATATCAATTTGACCATTTTTTAATTTTTCAAGTGTCTCTGCCTGCTCTTTTTTACTTCTAAAGCGACTCAACACATCAATATTAACAGCAAAATTTTGAAATCGTTCCTTAAAATTCGTATAGTGCTGTTGAGCTAAAACCGTCGTTGGAACTAGAACGACCACCTGTTTATGATCATTGACTGCCTTAAAGGCTGCACGCATTGCAACTTCAGTCTTCCCAAAACCAACATCTCCAACTAAAAGTCGATCCATGGGGTGAGAATCCTGCATATCTCTCTTAATTTCCTCAATACTACGAAGTTGATCATCCGTTTCAACATAAGGGAAGGCATCATCAAAAGTATGTTGATCATCATCATCAGCTGAGAAAGCAAAACCCTTCAACTGACTACGCTCAGAATAAAGTTTGATTAAATCGTCAGCTATATCCTCCACCTGGCTCTTAACTTTTTGCTTGGCTTTTTTAAAATGACCATCATTTAATTTATTAAGTTTTGGAGGTTTCCCATCACTTGAAACATATTTAGACAGTAACTGAATCTGCTCTACTGGGATAGAGATTTGGTCACCATTTTGATACTGTACACTGACATAATCACGGTGAATTCCTTGGATTTCAATTGTTTCGATTCCTAGATATTGACCAATTCCATGGATATGGTGAACAACGTAGTCCCCTTTTTCAAGTTCATTATAATCTTTTAATCGTTCTGCATTTGAAGCATGTTGTCTTCTAAAACGACGTTTTAATTTCTTTTGAAAAATCTCATGTTCAGTAATCAAGAGAATTTTTTCATCTACAAAATGAAAACCATGTCTTAGATTACCCTCAACCAAGTTTACAGATTCCTTACAGATGCTTGACTTACCTCTGGAATCCAATTTAATCTGGTATTCCTCTAAAACATCCTCCAATGTTTTACTTCCCATTGAATTGCTAGACTGCAGAATAATGGTGTAGTTCATTTTTTTATATCGTTCAATTTCTTCTTTAAGAAAAGAAAATTGATTGAAAAATTCCTGCATAGGATATTGATTAAATTGATAAATGTAATCAAACTTGAGATTTCCTAATCCTTTTTGGAGATTGGAGAAAAAAGTAACTGGACTTTGTTTTTTATAGTTTTGCTCTGTGTCTGCAAAATACTGCATATCAGAAAATGATTTACCATTCTGTAAATCTTCTGTAAAGTATTGCGCTAATTCTCTTTCAAATGCTTCATACTGATTCATCAATTTTTGATAATCATCAAAGAATACTGGTGTATTTTTTTCAATATAATCAAATATAGTCCATGTTTTATCGTAACATAAAGATAAAAACTTTCGACTATCTGAATGTACTTGTTTTTGATGAAAACTTGACAAAATCTCTTCCAAATATGATTTTAAAATTGGTGATAGAGTCTTTGAAATTTGCTTTTCTAAAGCTGACTGTCCTCGTTGATAATCTTTTTCTCTCAAGAGTATGTCGCTAGCTGGAAAGATAGTGAGTTCTGTTTGATTTTCTTTCGATAATTGTGTTTCGACTTCAAAAGTACGAATACCATCTACTTCATCGCCAAAAAACTCGATTCGGAAAGGTTCTAACTGAGACATCTCAAAAATATCTAAAATGTCTCCTCGAATACTAAACTCACCTTGTGTCTGTACTTGAGTAACTTTTCGATATCCAATTTCCTTTAACCGGTGAAGTAGCTCGTGTTGGTCATATTCTTCGCCAACTGCAATTTTTATAGTACTTTCTTTAAATCTAGTCGGAGAGGGTAAAATTAACCGACTCGCTGCGATATTACAAACTAAAATCCCTTTCTTAGATGAATCAGTTAAAAAACGCAAGGCTTCAACTCGCGAAATGATTTTTTCTTGTGAAGACATCAAAAACTCTACCATAGGAGAGTCATCTACCAAAAATGGATAGACAAATTCCTCTCCTAAGATAGAAAGAAGATCACTGATAATTCGTTCTGCTTCTCCATAAGTTGAAGTCAGTAACACAATCTTATTTTCTTTTTCTAGGCTGCTTGCAATTACAAGAGCCTTGGTAGACGTTGATAAACCAAGTATTAGTTGTCTTTTCTTATCTATCAGATTTTGATGCCATTTTTTAATCTGATTATTTTCTGAGAATAAATCTAATAAAGTCACCATTTAGCCATTATACCTCTGCATTGTTTTCTCAAAATTTTTCTCTTGTAAATAGTAGTTTACAGCATCGTCAACCTTGTCAATAGACTGTAAAACACCTACATAGTCATCCTGATCAAACTTACTTAAAACATGATGAACCACTGACATGCCTTTTTTAGGTCTTCCAATACCTATTTTAACACGGTTAAATACCTGAGTCCCTATATGTTGAATAATAGACTTGATACCATTATGACCACCTGCTGATCCCTTTGCTCTTAAACGAATTTTCCCGACTTCCATGTCAAGGTCGTCGTAAATAACGAGTAAATCTTCAATATCCAAACCATAGTAAGTCAATAAAGCATGAACCGCTTTTCCACTTTCATTCATAAATGTTGTTGGTTTGACGAGATAAATTTTTTCTCCATTGATGAAAAAAGATGCTAGGTCAGCTTGAAATATCTTGTCATGTGTAAAGGTGACATTTTGTTTTTTGGCCAATTGGTCAATCAACATAAATCCAACATTGTGCTTGGTTTCAAAATATTTATCCCCTGGATTTCCTAATCCAACAAGTAATTTTGTCATTTATTTTTCCTTTCAAAAGCCAAAAGGGTTGGAATTTTTTTCCAACCTAATTGACACTATTTATTAAATGTTATTAAACGTTAAAGCGGAATTCCATGATATCGCCATCTTGAACGATATATTCTTTTCCTTCTTCACGCAAGCGCCCAGCTTCTTTTACAGCCTTTTCAGATCCGTATTTCACTAGATCCTCATATGACATGGTTACTGCACGAATAAAGCCTTTTTCAAAATCTGAATGGATAATACCAGCTGCTTGAGGAGCTTTCATACCACGCTTAAAGGTCCAAGCGCGAACTTCTTTTTCACCAGCTGTGAAATAAGTTCCAAGTCCAAGCAAGTGGTAAGCTGCACGAGTCAACTTATCAACACCTGATTCTGTCAAGCCAAGTGCTTCAAGAAACTCTTGCTTATCTTCATCATCTAACTCAGAAATTTCTTCTTCAGCACGCGCGGAAATAACAACTACCTCTGCATTTTCTGTCGCTGCAAATTCGCGAATTTGTTTCACATATTCGATAGAATCTGGATCTGAAACGACATCTTCATCCACATTAGCAACATAAAGAACTGGTTTAGTGGTTAAAAGGAAGAGACCTTTGACTACTTTTTGCTCTTCATCTGTGAATTCAATGGTACGTGCTGATTTTCCATCTTCAAGGACTGGTTTAATTTTTTGAAGGACGTTAAACTCTGCCACAGATTCCTTATCTTTTTGCGTACGTGCCATCTTTTCTACACGCGCATAGCGTTTATTAACTGATTCTAAGTCAGCAAGAATCAACTCTAGGTTAATGGTATCAATATCTGCAAGTGGATCCACAAAGGCGTCTTCACGTCCTTGCTCGCGCATAACATTTTCATCATCAAAAGCACGTACAACGTGAACAATCGCATCTACTTCACGGATATTGGCCAAGAATTTATTCCCTAGACCTTCTCCTTTTGAAGCTCCTTTTACAATCCCTGCAATATCTGTAAACTCAAAGGTTGTTGGAACTGTCTTTTTAGGAGTAATCATTTCCGTTAGTTTTTGTAGGCGTTCATCTGGAACTTCCACCATCCCAACGTTTGGATCAATAGTCGCAAATGGGTAGTTTGCCGCCTCTGCTCCTGCTTTTGTAATTGCATTAAAAAGGGTTGATTTCCCAACGTTTGGCAAACCAACGATACCTGCTGTTAAAGCCATAGTTTCTCATTCTCCGTTCTCATTTCAATCCCTAACATTATAACACAAAAAGGGAAAACTTGCTAACCCTCTAACTAAGGGTTCTTAGTCAATAATCTTATTCATTTTTCGTTCAAAATCATAGCGACTCATCATAACAAGGTGGTCACAATTGCTACATTTGATTTTGATATCTGCCCCTATGCGTGTAATTTCCCAACGATTGGCCTTTTTACCTGTTGACTTGATGGTGCAAGCATGTGGTTTTTTCATTTCAACAAAATTTCCAACTTGATACATACTACTCTCCTTTTCTTTTTCGATTATATCATAAAAGAGGCGAGCTAGGCTCAACCTCTTTCACTTAATTTGTACGAACTGGTGTAATGAGCTGCATGAAGTCTTCATCAGTATCTGCTGGAACAAGAGTAAATGGACGAACAGCTGAGATAAAGCTAATAGTTACCTTTTCGCTATTTAAAGCCTTGAGAGAATCAATCAAGTAAGTCGGGTTGAAACTAATAGTTAAATCATCACCAGTCACCTGCTCCGTATCGATTTCTTCGTTTACTTTACCAACTTCAGGAGAATGAACATGGGCGCTAACAACCCCACCTTTAATTTCAAGCTTCACAGTACCATTTTGAGTCGCACTTGATAAGAGACGAGCACGCTCCATAGATTGACGCAAATTAACCACATCAAAAGTAATTGTCGTGTTAAAGTCAGTTGGAATCAAACGATCTGTATCAGGATAGTTTCCTTCTAGGAGACGAGTATAGAAGCTAATATTTTCGCTTCTAAAGAGGATTTGATTATTTGCAAAGAAAATCTCCACAGTTTCAATATCATCCGTAAATACCGCTGAAAATTCGCGTAGAGAACGACTAGGAATTACTACATCGAAATCATCACCATTTTTTTCAAGAGTCAATTTTTTCTGGCTAAGGCGATGAGAGTCTGTCGCAACTGTTTTTAGTTCCTTGTGTTGGCTCAAAACAAAATGGACACCAGTCAAAATTGGACGACTTTCTTGCGTACTTGCAGCAAAAGCTGTTTCATTGATAATTTTCTTGAGTAGTTTGGTTTCAAGAACCAAAGGTGTGCTTGCTGAAATTTCTTGGATGCGTGGGTATTGTTCGCTATCTTTTCCTTTTAGAGTGATTTCTGATTTGCCACTTGTTAAGACAATTTGTTTTTGTTCAATCTCTTTGAAATCAAGGGTTACATCTGGAAGACTGGATACAACATTGATAAAGAAAGAGGCTTCAAGAAGAATCGAACCTAAGGAAGTAATTAAAAGACCAGCATCTTCATTCTTTTGAGAAATGAAATTTTCAATGGAGATTTGCCCATTTGATCCAATTAAAGTAATTCCTTCATTGGTAACATCAATTTTGATTGTTGATAAAATTGGAATAGCATTTTTAGAGCTAATTGCTCGTTTTGTGGTATTTAAGGCTTGTAGAAATAAATTTTTATTAATTGAAAAATGAATCATGGATTCTCCTTTATTTATTCTTAGTATTAGAAAGTTAATAGTAATAATAGAGTGTGTGAATTCTGTGGAAAACTAATTTCTATTTAGTAAACTCAAGTTTCTTAGCTTGTTTAAAAAATGTGGATAAAAAAGATAGGAAAGTGAGAGTTATCCACATGCTACTTAATTTTCTTTTTGATTGATTCTACTTCTAAACGTAAATTATCATCTTCGTCAATCAATGATTTTATTTTAGCATGAGCATGAATCACGGTAGTATGATCCTTTCCGCCGAATTCTTTTCCGATTTTAGGAAGACTATTATCTGTCAGTTCTCTAGCGAGATACATAGCAACTTGACGCGCCAAAACGATGTTTTGAACTCGTCTCGTTCCCTTCATTTCCTTAACACTCACTCCATAAAAATTACCAACTTCAGTTTGTATTTTTTCAATTGGAATAACAAGCATCTGGCGGGCATCTTGTTTACGTGCTCTGATAGCCTCTGCAGCAATATCAATAGTGATATCCTTAATCTTCTTGACTCTGGCAATTAAAGTGATATCGTTGATTGCTCCTTCCAATTCTCGAACATTTGAATCAAATTGGCCAGCCAAGTATTCCAGAGTATCACTTTGGAAATGGTAATCCAAATGCTCTGTTTTACTTTGAAGAATGGCGATACGTGTCTCAAAGTCAGGAGGAGTGATATTTTGCGTCAATCCCCAGCTAAAGCGCGTGACAAGTCTCTCTTCAAGTCCTTCTAGGTGTTTAGGACTTCGATCACTGGTTAGAACAATCTGTTTCTGTTTATCATGAAGAGCATTGAAGGTATTGAAAAATTCTTCCTGGGTCGCGACTTTTTTGCCACTGAGAGATTGGATATCATCGATCAACAAGAGATCAAGACTACGGTAAGTCTTTTTGAACTTTTCCATTTCCCCAAGTCGCAAGTGTTCAAGAAAGTCATTGATAAAGCTTTCGGCAGGAATGTATTTGACACGCGCATCAGGAATATTTTTCAAAATCTCATTTCCAATCGCATTGAGCAAATGAGTCTTTCCAAGACCAGGTCCTCCATAGATGAAAAGAGGATTATAGGTCAGAGCTAAATCTTCAGATACAGCTAGTGCAGCAGACACCGCCCAAACATTCCCATCACCTTGAATAAAGTTATCAAAGGTATATTTTTCTTTTAATCCTGTTTCAGAATAGGGAATCGTTGGTAGTGCAGGCGTATAATCGTAAGTAGAGACACTATTCGTATCATTTACTTGAGGAGATTCTGTACTCTGAGGTTTAGTGAAAATATAGTGAGGTTTGATTTCAGAATCATAAATTTCAAAACCAGCAGCAACAATAATATCTTTTAATTGCTTTTCCCACACCATTTCCATCTCTGATCTCGGTAGAAATATAGTAGCTGTGTTTTCTTCTACTTTGATGAGTTCAGCAGGTGTAGCATAGAAATCATACATAGATCGAGTCAATCTTTCTTGAGCAAATTCTAAAATACGATTCCAAAATTGTTTTTCTTTCAA